>DDXG01000159.1:0-7230 GCA_002347125.1 Phycisphaerales bacterium UBA2266 | reverse complement strand
GATGTCGATGCCCCGGCCGCCGAGGACCTGCACACGCTGCGCCGTCGGCTGCTGGCCGTCAAGGGCGTGGGGCGCGAGACGGCCGATTCCATCCTGCTGTATGCCTACGACAAGCCCATCTTCGTAGTCGATGCCTACACGGCGCGGGTGGCGGTTCGCCATCGACTCATTGACGCCGACGCTGATTATGAGCAGTTGCGGGAGCTGTTCCAGTGGAGCCTGCCGGAGGATGTGCGGCTGTTCAACGAGTTCCACGCCCTGATTGTACGGGTGGGCAAGGAATACTGCCGCCCGACGGCGCGCTGTGCGGGATGCCCACTGGAGGCCCTGCCCCACGTGCTGGATCAGCGGTAATGGAAGGCGAGCTTGAACTTGCGGTGCATCGTGGCGATCCGCTCCGGATAGGCGCGGTGCGCCTTCACGACACCGCTGACGGTGATGGTCTGCGAGGGGTTCTCGGCATGAGCCAGCCGCACGTTGTCGAATTCGAGTTGCAGTGACTTGCCGATGAGCCGGTGGTCGGCCGTGAAGACACCGGTATAGATATCATTGGGCCGCAGGTGGTCCGAGGCCCGGCCGGTCTCGGGCAGCGACGGGTCTACAACCAGTTCGACCTGCCAGATGCGGGGGCAACCCTCAACAGGCGGTTCACACGTCAGGCGAAACCAGCGGGAGCGGACGGGCGTCTGTGTGTAGTTCCACGCATAGATGCGGGTCTCGTGCTCGCGGGGCATCCAGCCGTGTCCGACAACTACGATGCGTCCATCGGCGTCGTCGAAGGCGGCATCGGAGAATCCCACCGGCAACACCTCATTTCGCGGATTATCGGAACCGCTCAGAGTCAAAGTGGAATTCGCGCCCGGCGAAACCGCACAACCCGCGACCCATAAGAGCACCAGACACACTACCGCCACGGCTGATTTGACCACCTGCGAATCCCCCAGAGCAACACCGATAGGCCGGCGCGCACCGCCGCAACCTGCACTGCAAAATATACAAAGCGTTGCGGCCCCGGCCAAATCGCCGCGGTGAGGCTCTTGCCCGGCTTGGCCGCCAGGCACAACGGAGTGAGGCGGCCGGCGGCGGTGGTCAATTCGGGACCGGGGCCTTGTGGTTGGCGACGGTCTGGGAGGTGGTCAGGGGCCGGGTGTAGACGTGCAGACGCCGCAGGGCGGGCCCCGCTTTGAGTGGGGCGTCGGCGTTGAGGTCCTTGCTGAAAGCGGCTGGATCGTATCGCATCCAGCCGAATTGCCGGTTCGGGCCGCCGTCGCAGAGTTGTCCGTCGACGACGCAGGTGATGATCCTCGGTCCGGCGTCGAGGGTGAAGGCGATACGGTGCGTCCGGGCGGTCGAGAGCAGGCCGCGGTCGCAATCCAAACGCGCCACGATCTTGCCGTCGCTGAGCACCAGTTGCACCGTTGCCGACTCGCCCACGGCCACGAGAATGCCCCTGCCGGCCGCGTCGCGGGCATCCAGAACCACCTGGTTGGGATCGAGGCTCTCGAAGGCGACGCACAGGTCGATGGTGAATCCATCGCTCTGAGTCAGGTCGGGCAAGCGGGGCATCCTGGGCGGATTGGCGGCACGAAGCTGTTCCACGCCGGCCGACAGCGCCAGTCCCTTCGTCGTTACGCTCTGGCGGGTGAACTGGCCCCAGAGGCCTTCAAGCAGGTTGGGGTCGATTTCGTGGACACGGGCGATGGTCTTCTGCGTCTCGGTAACCCAGTACCGGCCGTCCTGCTCGATGAGGTCGGGGTAGCTCATGCGGGTCGTGGGGTCCGCATCGTACAGGAGAATCTCAGGCTGCGACCAGTGAATAACACCGTCGATCTCGACGCCGCCGCAGAGCCAGGCGGGGTTGCGCCCGTTGAAGTCGGCGCCGCTGTGGTTGTGGAACCAGAAGAGGTACTTGCCGTTGGCCGCCTTCCACAGTCGCGGACAGGCGCGCGGGGTCTTGAGGCGTCGGCCGCTGGGACTGTACGTGGCGAACTCAGGCCTTGACCACGTCTTGCCGCCGTCGCGGCTGTAGGACTGAACGGGATAGCCGGTGGTCGTGCGATAGATGCAGAACAGGTCGCCGTTGGCCAGGGGCACGAGGTTGTGCTCTTCCTGGATCGAGCCGAATTCCTCGCCGCGAAGGCCGTGTTCGCCGGCCGGGAGCATAAGCCACTGAATCCTGGCCGGGTCCGGCTCGGTGAGGATATTATCTGATCGAAAGAACCACCCCTCGCCGTAGTCCAGCATGTACTTGCCGAGCTTGGTGAAGCCGAACCAGACGCTACCGCCGTGGGTGATGGGCTTGCCGATGCCCCAGAAGATCTGCACTTCACCCTNNGACCACGTGCGGCCGTGGTCGTCGGAGCACCTGTAGCAGTACCAGCCGAGCATGTCGGCCCGCGCGGACTGGCCGGAGGGCAGCGTGCGGACGTTGTCGCCGTTGTAGTTGTAGAAGGCGTAGACGCGGCCGCTTGGGGTGATCAGGGGCATGACCCATGAGGCCTCGGGCCCGTCGGCCGGCTCGATGTCAATCAAAGCCGACCACGTCCGGCCCTTGTCCGCGCTGATCGTCGCGGCCACGTGCTGGCGAGTCTGCCCCTCGTGCCCGGCCCCGGTCGTCAGCGTGCAGAGCCAGTTGCCGTCGCGGGTAATCACCACATAGGGCTGATCCGCGTAGTTCTCACTGGGGATCTCCAGCCCCGTGCGAATGTCCCGCCAATCCGCGGCGGCAACGACGGTCGAGGCCAGAAGAACCGCAAGGATTGGGATGTGATTACGCATGGGCAGCCCCTGAAATTGCGGCGATGCGACAACTACGGCCGGTCGGATTTGAAGCTGTAGGAGCCGGATTGGATGGCGAAGACGGCCCGGCCGGGCTCGACGCCGATAGACTCCACGCCCCCTGCGCCGGGGCCGCCGCCTTGCGTGACATTCCGCGGGTCTCTGGCGGGGACATAGACGGTGGCGGTGGTATTGGGCGGGATGCTGACGTCGAGAATCAGATGCCCGTCTTCGATCCGCCAGGCGCTTCGGACAGGGCCGTACATCGAACGGTGCTCGGCCCTGGCCCAGGTCATATCGCCCAGGACGTGCGGCTTGATGATGATGTGCTTGTAGCCGGGTTGGGCGGGGTCGGGATTGATGCCCGCGATACAGTCATAGAACCAGGCGCTGATGTCACCGAACATGATGTGATTGTGCGAGGCCTCGTCGTTCCACTGCTCCCAGAGGGTGGTGGCCTTGCCCTCGACGATCCAGCGGCCCCAGCTTGGATAATCCGTCTTGGCGGCCATCGTGTAGACCACGTCGGGACGGCCGGCGTCGGTGAGGCTGTTGAGCAGGTACTTCGTGCCCAGGATGCCCGCGTCCAGGTGGCCGCCCTGCGACTCGATATTGTTTACGAGGTTCTCGACGGTTCGCGCACGCAGGTCGTCCGGCACGAGGCCCTGGTAGAGGGCGCAGCTCATGGCGGTCTGCGTGCCGCCTGCATAGAGGCCCGTGTTCGGGTCGTAGAACGCGCGGTTGAAGGCGTCCTTGATGCCCGCGGCCAGCTCGGCGTACCGGCGGGCGTCGTCGTCGCGGCCCAGCAACCGTGCGGTCTGCGAGACAATGACGGCGTCACGGTAATAGTAGCCGGTCGAGGTGACATTCTCCGGCGTCGCGGTCTTGGCGGGGACCCAGTCGCCCAGGCCGATGCCGACGATGCCATCCTCGGCCTTGCTCGTCAGATAGTCCACGTAGCGCTTGTGGCGATCGTAGTGCGTCGCCAGGATGCGCACATCGCCGCGGTACTGATACAGATACCACGGGATCAGGAGGTAGGCGCTGTCCCACGCGGGGCCGTTGCCCCAGGCATAACCCCAACCGCTGGTGGGGACGATGCCGGGCAGTTCGCCCGATTCCCGCTGCTCGTCGTAGAGGTCGCCCATCCACTTGGCGTACGCGGCGGCCGAGTCGAAATTGAGCAGGCCCTGTTCGGCCGCCAGGTGGGCGTCGCCGGTCCAGCCGTTCTTCTCGCGGTGCGGGCAGTCGGTGGGGTAGCCGTGGAAGTTGCCGATGTAGGACCACAGCGTATTAGACTGAATCCGGTTGAACAGGTCGTTGGAGCACTCAAACGAACCGGCCGGCTCGAACGAGGTGTGCACGACGCGGCCGCGGAGGGCATCGAGCGATGGCTCGCCCGGCAGCCCCGAAACCTCAACGTACTGGAAGCCGTGGTAGACAAATCGCGGCTCCCATGTCTCGACGCCGTCGCCTTTGAGGATGTAGGCGTCGGTCTGAGGGCGATGCGTCTTGATGAACTTGCCGATCTCGGCCTGGTCGACCGTGCCGTCGGCGTTCAGGCGTTCACCGTACTTGAGCGTGATCTCGGTCCCGGCCGGTCCCGCCACCCGCAACTGGGCCCAGCCGGCGATATTCTGGCCCAGGTCAAAGACGCACAGGCCGCTCCTCGGCTGGGTCACGGAAACGGGCTCAAGGGTCTTCATTACCTTGACAGGGGGGATCATCTGGGCGCCGAGCGGGCCGGCAGGGCCATCAACCGGATACGCGGCGGACCAGCCGCTGTCGTCGAAGCCGGGCTCCGACCAGCCGGGCATTTCGAGCCGGGCGTCATAGGTCTCGCCGTTTCGGATGCTCTCGAAGAGGATCGGCCCGGTCGAGACCCTCCAATCCGTGCCACTCGAAACAGCCGCGGCCGTGCCATCGGCAAAGAGTACCTCTATGCGACAGAGCATGGCGGGCCGGTTGCGCCAGGGGGCCTTGTCGAAATCCCAGACGGCGCGGGTGTGCATGTTGTACCAGCCGTTGCCGAGGATGACCCCCGCGGCGTTGGGGCCCTGCTTGAGTTGGTCCGTGATATCATAGGTCACATAGAGGGCGCGGCGATCGTAGCGGGTAAACGCCGGGTCGAGGACGTGATCGCCGACCTTCGCCCCGTTGAGATAGAGTTCGTAGTACCCGAGGCCGCAGATATAGGCGCGGGCCCGGGCGACCGGCTTTTCGACGGCGAAGGTTTTGCGGAAGAAGGGACTGGGCTTGACGTCGAGGGCATTGGGCTCGACAGGCGGGGCGCTGATCCACTGGGCGTCCCAGTCGCGGCCGTAGAGCAGGCCCATCTCCCAGAAAGCAGGCGTGCTCCACTCGGTCCGTCGGTTGTACTGGTCCCAGATGCGGACCTTCCACCAGCAGCGGATCCGCGAATCGAGGGTCCTGCCGTCGTAGGCGACGTGGATGCTCTGGTCGGATTCCACCCGGCCGCTGTTCCAGAGGTCCGCCTTGTCCTCGCTGAGCCTGTCGGGCGAGGAGGCCACCAGGACCTGAAAGGCGCTCTGGCGGGCCCCGCGGGCGGACGAGTCGATCATCCAGCTCAGACGGGGCCTGGCCACGTCGATGCCGAGCGGATTACACAGATACTCGCAGCGCGGACTGACCACCCGGGTCGAACCGCCCGGACCTTTCTGGATGGATTGGCAACCGGTCCACGTCAATAGCACAGCGACGACGGCTGAGGATACGTACCGCATGACAGACCTCCTGTGTCATTGTTGCGCCGCCGCCGTCGGTGGCCCCTACTCCCACTCGATGGTGGCCGGCGGCTTGCTCGATATGTCATACACGACGCGGTTGACGCCGCGGACCTCGTTGATGATCCGGCTGCTGATGACGCCGAGGACCTCGTATGGGATGTGCGAGAAGTCGGCCGTCATGAAATCCGTCGTATCCACGGACCGGATGGCGATGACGTTCTCATAGCTGCGCTCGTCGCCCATCACCCCGACGGTGGAGACGGGAACGAGCACCGCCAGCGTCTGCGACAGCTTGCGATACAGCCCGGCCGAGCGGATCTCCTCGATCAGAATATCGTCGGCCGCCCGCAGGACTTCCAGACGCTTCGGCGTCACCTCGCCGACGATCCGCACGCCCAGACCGGGACCGGGGAACGGGTGCCGCCAGACGATACCTTCCGGCAAACCCAGCTCCGCGCCCACCTGGCGAACTTCGTCTTTGAACAGATAGCGCAACGGCTCGACCAGCTTGAACTTCATGTCCGGAGGCAGGCCCCCCACGTTGTGATGCGTCTTGATGCGCGACGCCACCGACCGATCAGGCGCGGTGCTCTCGATGACGTCCGGATAGAGCGTGCCCTGCGCCAGAAATTCCACATCGCCCAGCGACTTTGCCTCCCGCTCGAAGATACGGATGAAGCGCTCGCCGATCCGCTTGCGCTTTTCCTCCGGATCGACCACACTGGCGAGCGCACCCAGGAAGTCGGCGGATGCCTCGACGGCAATCAGACGGATCCCCAGATGTTCCCGGAACGTCTGCACGACCTGTTCCGGTTCATTCTCACGCAACAAGCCGGTGTCCACGAAGATACAGGTCAACTGGTCACCGATCGCGCGGCCCAACAGTGTGGCAACCACCGCCGAATCGACCCCGCCGCTCAAACCGCAGACCACACGTCCGTCGCCGACCTGTTCGCGGATCCTGTGGCAGCTTTCTTCGATAAAGGCTGCTGTCGTCCAGGTCCCATGACACCCGCAAATGTCAAACAGAAAGTTGCGAATCAGGTCGATCCCTTGTTCGGTGTGCGCCACCTCGGGATGAAACTGCACGCCGTAGTAGGCACGCTCTTCGTCGACGATGGCGGCGAAGGCGGCGTTGTCGGTCGTCGCCACGACGCGAAAACCCGGGGGTATGGCAGTCACCTGGTCCCAGTGGCTCATCCAGACCGACAAAGACGCCGGCAGCCCTTTCCAGATGCGGGTGTGCGGATCGACGACATTCAGCCGCGCGAGACCATACTCGCCCCCGTCGGCGGTCGATACCTGGCCACCGAGATGGTATGCGAACAATTGCAAGCCGTAACAGATCCCCAGAACCGGCACGCCGCTTTCCCAGACGAAGTCCGGCACGTGCGGTGCGCCCGGCGCATTGACGCTGGTCGGCCCACCGGACAGGATGTATCCTTTCGGGGACAGGCGCTCAAATTCAGCGCGCTCGGCATTGTATGGGATCAGCTCGCAGTAGACATTACATTCGCGGACGCGACGCGCGATCAACTGACTGTATTGCGAGCCAAAATCGATAATGACCACGTTTTCTTGCTGCTGTGGGTGCATAGCTGCGGCATTCCGAATTGAAGCCATTCCCCGTTTTTCCCTCATTTCCGTGATATTTGCAGACCATTCAAGCGCTGTCTCGTGGACATCAGGCGAAGGTGATGTGGCC
>DDXG01000218.1 GCA_002347125.1 Phycisphaerales bacterium UBA2266 | reverse complement strand
ATGCTCTTATGCTCTTGTGCTCTTATGCCCCTATGCCCTTCATAACGAATTATGCAGCAGAGACTTATGAACGAACCCACGCATCCGCACACCCCGGCCTGCCCCCCTGCCGGCATCCGCCCCGCCACCCGTGACGACATCGAGACCATCGTCGATCTCCAGGTCCGCATGGCCCGCGAGACGGAATCGCTCCAACTGGACCGCCCCACCGTCGTCAAAGGCGTCACGGCCGTCTTCGACGATCCCACCCACGGCCGCTACTGGGTCGCCGAGATGGACGACGCCGTCGCCGCCGTCATGCTCATTATCCGGGAATGGTCCGACTGGCGAAACGCCGACGTCCTCTGGATCCACTCCCTCTACGTAATTCCCGAGGCCCGCGGCCGCGGCCTCTTCACGCAAATGTACAACGCCCTCAAACAGCAGGTCCTCGATTGCCCCAACCTCGCCGGCCTGCGCCTCTACGTCGAAAGGAACAACGCCCCCGCCCGCCGAACCTACACGAACCTCGGCATGACCGCCAACCACTACGACCTCTTCGAATGGCTCAAATAGAACCGCGTGTGCAACAAGTTGCACACCCTACGACTCTCTGTGCCCTCTGTGGCTTCAGTATATCTGCCCCTTGCTATCTGATATTGTCTATAGATTTACCGGTATCCCGCGCCCGCGCAGATACTCCTTCATATCCCGTATCGTGACATCACCGAAGTGCGTGATCGACGCCATCAGCACCGCGTCCGCCCCGCCGTCGACAATCGCATCATACAGATGCTCCATCGTCCCGGCCCCGCCCGACGCAATCACCGGGATATTCACCGCGTCCGACACCGCCCGGTTCAGTGCATTGTCGTAGCCGGCCCGTGTCCCGTCGGCGTCCATACTCGTCAGCAGAATCTCCCCGGCCCCCGACTGCTCCCCGTGTCTGGCCCACTCGACCACGTCCAAATCCGTCGGCTCGGAACCGGCCTTCACGCACACCTGCCACTTGCCCTCGACCATCTTATTGCGCCGCGCATCGATCGCCAGCACCACGCACTGATTGCCGAACCGCCTGGCCGCCTCCGACAGCAGCGATGGATTATCCACGGCCGCCGTATTGACCGACACCTTCTCGGCCCCGCTGCGAAGCAGCGTGTCAATCTGCCCGACGGTTCTGACCCCCCCGCCGACCGTAAACGGGATGAACACATTCTCCGCCACCCGCTCGACCAGCTCCACGATGGTCTTACGCGACTGGATCGTCGCCGTGATATCCAGAAACACCAGCTCATCGGCCCCCATATCGCTGTACCGCGCCCCCAACTCCACCGGGTCGCCCGCATCCCGCAGGTTCAGGAAGTTCACCCCCTTGACCACCCGGCCGTCCTTCACATCCAGACACGGAATGACCCGCCGCGTCAGCATGTCCGCCCCCCTTTCGCACACACCCTCACGAAGTTCTCCAGCACCTTGAGCCCCTGCGGCCCGCTCTTCTCCGGATGGAACTGCGTCCCGAAGACATTGGCCTTCTGCACCGCCGCGACCATCTCGAATCCGTACTCCGTGTACGCCAGGGCCGCCGCCGCATCCTGTACCTGCGCATGATACGAATGAGCGAAATAGAAGTGCTTCGCATCCCCCAAACCCGCGAACAAGTCCATATTATCGGGCATTTCCACCAGATTCCACCCCATGTGCGGAATCACCCGTCCCGGCGGAATCGCCGCGACCTTGCCCCCGATCAGCCCCAGACCCTCGTGGCGTCCGTACTCGCAGCTCTCATCGAACAGCAGTTGAAACCCCACGCAGATCCCCAGCAGAGGCTTTCCGCCCAGCGCCAGCCGCCTCACAACGTCCTTCAGCGACCCCAGCGCCGCCACCGCGTACCCGAACGCCGCCACTCCGGGCAGCACCACCCCGGCCGCCCCCTGTATCACCGCCGGATCGCTGCTCAAGACCGCATCGAACCCGATATAGCGAAAGGCATTGCACACGCTGCGAACATTACCCACGTCATAGTCAATTACCGCAATCATATCGCCGATTAAACCCCTGCCGTCCGACACCGTCAAACCGGATTCGGTAATAGTCTGAATCAGAAGAATTGAATTGCCCGACGCCCCAACGGCCCCATAAAATGGCTCTGGACTGTGGTAATACCGCCTGGAGGCCCCGGCCTGGCTCTAGAGACGCCACCGAACATCGGCTTTCAGGTTCTTGATTGTAGTCGAGCGAATCGCTGGAAGGAAGACACAAATGTGTGGCATCGTAGCCTATCTCGGCAAGAAACCCGCCCAACCCATCCTCATTGAGGGCCTCAAACGCCTCGAATATCGCGGCTATGACTCCGCGGGTATCGCCGTCCTGGCCGACGGCCGGGCCCGGATCATCAAGACCAGCGGCCGAATCAGCGCCCTCGAAGCCATCCTCGACCCGGAGCCCGCGCCGCAGACCCTCGGCATCGGCCACACCCGATGGGCCACCCACGGCCGCCCCAACACCACCAACGCCCACCCCCACGACGATGCCACCGGCAAGATCGTCGTCGTCCACAACGGCATCATCGAG
>DDXG01000118.1 GCA_002347125.1 Phycisphaerales bacterium UBA2266 | reverse complement strand
GAAGATCACTGATTTCGGCCTGGCGCGGCTCATGGCCCACGCCCCCGATGCCTATACCCTCACCCAGACCCAGCAGCGCATGGGCACGCCCCTCTACATGGCCCCGGAACAGATCGACGGAGCCCACGCCGTCGACCACCGCGCGGATATCTACTCCCTGGGCGTGGTCTTTTACGAGATGCTCACCGGCCGGTTGCCCATCGGCCACTTTCCCCCGCCCTCGCAGAGGGTGCGGGTCGACGTCCGGCTTGACAGCGTCGTCCTCAAGACCCTCGAAGACGAGCCCGAACGCCGCTACCAGCACGCCAGCGAGGTCAAAACCGACGTCGAGGCCATCACCTCCACGCCGCAAGCCGCGCCGCCCCGCACCCCCGCCCTCGCCGATGAACGCCTTGCCGAGCGCCTCAGAATCCCCACGCTCGGCCTCATCATCGCCGGCGCCGTCAACGCGTTCGCCCTGGTGCCGATGGTGTATCTGCTGGTGCATGACGCCGGCCAAGGCCCACGGCCTGTCAATGCCACGCCCGAGGGGGAGTTCATCGTCGGCTGCCTGGTCTTCGCCGCCGTCGGCATCGCCACGGTCATCGGCGCCCTGCGGATGCGGAAGCTCGAAGGGTATCGATGGGCCCAGCTCACCGTCTTCATCGCCGCCCTGCCCGTCACTCCCGGCTCGCTCTTCGGCCTGCCCTTCGGCATCTGGACCGCCCTCGTTCTCAACGACGAGCAAGTCCGTGCCGCCTTCGAGCGCAATACGGCCGTTCGTCACCGCCGGCTGCACGATGTCGGCCCTCTGGCGGCCGCAGCCGGCGCCGCCGCCGTCGCCCCGTCGCAGCCGCGTTTTTCGCGAGCGGCCATCGTCGGGGCCTGCTGGTCGGCCCTGGCGCTGCTGTGGATCCCCGTCGCCGTGATCTATCTGGCCGAGATACACCCCTCCGATACGCAGGAGTTGATCGCCCTGGTGTGCATCCTGTTCGCCTCAACCCCTATCTTCGGTACGACCATCCTCGGCATCGTCGCCATCACCCAGATCCGCCACTGCCCCGGCCGACTCTACGGCATGGGCCTGGCCCTCTTCGATGCCCTGCTGTTTCCCGTGATCCTGCTGAACCTCTTCCTGCCCGGCCTGGCTGCCACCAACTGGGTCCAGATACCCCTGGGGCAACGCTACGGCCCCTACGTCTTCTACGCCACCCTCCTGGCCTGCCCCATCCTCGACTTCCTCATCATCCGCTGGGCCTGGCGACGTGTCAAAGGGCTATGAACCCCGGCCGCAATCACCGTGCGCGGATTCACTGCCTCACTCCCGTATCACTCAAGAGACGCGTAAGCTCACCGCACGCAGCAGCACCCCACATCGAAATTGCCCATCTTTACATCCGGGCGATAAGGCCCGTTATTTTGAACTGCCCCTTTGCAGTACATCGCACCACAGATATAATGATGCCACTCGTGATGACACAAAGCCTTAGCAAAGGGCAAGAGAACATGAAGCCATACGTCAGGACGCTTGCCGTAGCGGTCATGCTGCTCGTCCAAGGCCTGGCCGTCTCCCAGGAGCGGCTCCGCCTCGACGACAGCGGGGTCCTGAGCCCTGTCTCCCTCGAGGACGACAGGTTCCTTCTGGCCGTCTCAGAAGCCAAGAAGCTCGTCACCGCCGGCAATGCCAAGGCCGTCAAGGCCGCCTATGACAAGCTCAAGCAGGACTATCCGAGCCTGGCCGGCGACGACTACGACCTCTTCGTCGAGGGCGAAGTCCAGTTTGCCAGAGGCAAGTTCACCCCGGCCGTGCGGGCCTACGACAAGATACTCAACGAGCACCGCAAGAGCCCGCTCTACGAAGCCGCCCTCGACCGCGAGTTTCAGATTGCCACAGCCTTTCTTGAGGGTCGCAAGAAGTCCGTCCTGCTCGTATTCAAGCTGCGCGGGTACGATGAAGGCATCAAGATGATGGACAAAATCGCCGAGCGTGCCTCCGACACGCCCCTGGCCCTGCGGGCCAACATCGCCGTGGCCGAGCATTACGAGCGACGCAAGCTGTTCAACGACGCCCACCTGCGATGGGCCGAGATCGACGCCGAATGGGGCTCCGGCCCCATCGGCAAGGACGCCCTGCTGGCCATGGCCCGCAATAAGCACGCCGCCTACAACGTCAAACCCGTCGCGGAGCGTCCCCTCTATGATGGGTCCCCCCTGGTCAGCTCTCGCAGCTATTATGTGCGATTCTCAAAGGTATACCCGGAGGATGCGGATCGCATCGCCGTCGACGAGACCCTTGACGAAATCGACGAGCAGATCGCCTTCAAGCAGTACGTCACTGCACAGTACTATATCAAAGCCGACAAGGTCGGAGCGGCCAATCTCTATTTCGACATGATCGTGCGCCAGTGGCCCAATACGCGAGCGGCCCAGCTTGCCCGCCGGGCCTTGGCCGGCGAAATCGTTGATGAGAACGAAGATGAAGGATAGAAATCCAGTCGCGCAGCGAGCCGCCGGCGGCAAGTGGCAAGCATCGAGTATCAAGTATCGAGCATCGAAGCATACTCGCGCCTTGCTCACGCTGCTGGCCCTTTCCCTCGCCGGCTGCCAGGGTTACTCTTCAAAATCTCTCTATCCGACCGACGTCCAGACCGTCTACGTCGAGATGTTCGAGAATACGACCTTCCGCCGCTCCATGGAGTACACGCTCACCGACGCACTGGCCAAACGCATCGAGGCGGAAACGCCCTACAAGATCGTCTCCAGCCGGGACAGGGCCGATACCGTCATCACCGGCCGCATCGTCAACGCCCGAACCGCGGCCCTGAGCACCGAGCGAAACATCGGCCGCGTCCTCGAGATGGACATCGAACTGACCGCCGTCGTCAACTGGAAGAACCTCCGCACCGGCGACCTGATCATCGACAACCGCACCGTCGCCGCCGCCGCGAGCTTCTCCCAGTGGCAACGCCAGGGCGAAACGTACGGCGCCGGTCTGGCCGCAAACAACCTTGCCGTCAGGATCGTAGAACTCATGCGGACCCAGTGGTGATGCCGATCCGGGTCCCCGTGCAAATCGGCTTTTCCCCGCAATCACAAGAATAGGATACATGGATAACAACGAGAACAGCAAACAAACGCCGCCCCCCCTGCCGCCCGGCAGGAAATCGCCGCAGACGTACCGCCGCAACCCCATCGGCTATCTTGTGATTGCCTTCGTCATCCTCATGGCCTGGGTCGGACTCCGACAGATGGAAGGCGGCTCCAACATCAGTTGGAACCAGTTCGAGCAGCACCTCAAGGACAACAAGATCGCCGTTCTGAGAATCTCTGAGACCCAGATCACCGGCAAATACAAGGACGCCGCCGACTCCGAAGGCGCCTTCACCGTGGACTCCCGCCCCGAGTTGATCAACCGCGTCCTTGACATGGTCGAGGAGCTTCGCGGCAAGGGCGGCGACATCGAAGTTGTGCGCATCTCGCGCCAGCAGGTCTGGATTTACATGCTGTTGAACTGGATCGTCCCGATGCTCTTCATCGTAGGGATGTTCTATTTCCTCTTCTTCCGCAATATGCGCGGCGGCGCCGGCGGAATGCTCATGTCCTTCGGCCGAAGCAAGCACCGCCTCCACGGCAAAGACCGCACCCGAGTTACCTTCAAGGACGTCGCCGGTATCGACGAGGCCAAAGAGGAGACGACCGAGATCATTGAGTTCCTCAAGAGCCCCCGCAAGTTTCAGCGGCTCGGCGGGCGCATCCCGCGCGGCGTCCTGCTTGTAGGCCCCCCCGGCTGTGGCAAGACCCTCCTTGCGAAGGCGATGGCCGGCGAGGCCGATGTCCCCTTCTTCAGCATCTCCGGCAGCGACTTCGTCGAGATGTTCGTCGGCGTCGGCGCCTCCCGCGTCCGCGATCTCTTCAAGCAGGCCAAGGACAACTCCCCCTGCATCATCTTCCTCGATGAGATCGACGCCATCGGACGCAAACGCGGCGCCAACTTCGTCGGCGGCGGACACGATGAGCGCGAACAGACCCT
>DDXG01000146.1 GCA_002347125.1 Phycisphaerales bacterium UBA2266 | reverse complement strand
GCGTAGTACCTCAGAGATTTGGCGATATCGGCCAGAAGCGGGGCAGAGGCGGCTTCGAGGGCCTGGAGGATGTCGAAGGGCGCGCCGGCGGGGTCGGCGGCAAGGCATTTCTCGACACGCGAGGCAGTAGTGTCATGTGCCTCGGCGATTCGGCTGATGATGGCGTCGGCGGCGCAGGTCATGTCGCGGATAAAAGGCAGCCCGTTCGGCGCGGCGACGGCGAGCGTTGTGGTGGCGGCGCCGATATTGAGGACGGCCGTCAGGGGCGCATCGTGCGAGTCGGCCGTGTTGCGGCAGGCATTGAGCAGGGCGAGCCCGTCGACATCCATAAGGACGCACCGCAGGGAGGCGATCCGCGTGATGTCGAGCCTGGCGCGGATGGCGGCGCTGGTGGCGGCCGCGATAATGCCCGTGTTGCGTTCTCGCTGGTTGTTGAGGATCTGGTAGTCCACGGCACTGTTGTCGATGTTAAAGGGGCAGACCTGACGGGCTTCGAGGTTGACGGCGCCTTCGATTTCGTTCTCCGGTAGTGCGGGGAATCGGAAATCACGGACGGCGACCTCGGGCCCGGAGACGCCGCAGACGGCGCAGCGGGTCTTGACGTTGGTGTTTCGCAGGGCGTCTTGGAGGGCCCGTGCGGCGGCGGCGCGGTAGGCGGCCTCGGTGGAGGCGGAATTGTCGATGGGGATGGCGACGGCGGCCGTGACGGTGTAGCCGTCGTGGCGGTGGCGCAGCGCAACGACCTTGACGGCGGCCGTTCCGATATCCACGCCGAGCAGTTGATTGACTCCGAGTCCGATGTACTTCCTGAGGTCCACTGTCTGGTCCTTAGTTCGATGTGGGTCCGCGGGTCGGTGCGCAAAGGCGCAGCACCGGTGCGTACCCGGCGGTATCATCAGTCCATTCATCGGCTCAGGACAGGGGCGGTCTTACGAGTTGCGGGGGAATATATCAGGGGGATGCGGGGATGAAGAACTTGGGGCGCAGGTCCCATAAGAGTCCATCAGGAGGGAATCCCGGGGCCTTTTCGGCGGGGTGACAGAGGTGAAAGGGCGTGGCGTGGCGGGGGATGGGCGAGCTTGGCTCACTGAGGGCGATTATGGGACTTGAATTGCGACGGCTCGGTAGTCCTTCCACCCGGCCGGGGCGGGGATGTACTTGCCGCGCAGCCAGATGTCGCCGGGGAGGATGCCCTCGATGAGCCGCTCGTCGAGGTAATACTGCTTGTTGAATCCATCGGCGCCGATGATTCCGACGACGCCGCGGATGGCCTCGACGAGGGCCCCGCGGACGATGAGGTTATCGACGGGGCCGGGCCATTCCTTACGCCCGCCGTAGGTAGTCCAACCAGCCCTCCGCTGTACGTTCTCGGCGCCCCAGCCGCCGCCGCCGATGGTCATGGCCGCTTCGACGATGACGGGGTTGGGCAAGTGGCGCAGGTGCCTGGTGCTGCTGTTGCTGTTGGCAAAATCAGCGACTCCTATCGGTTCATACGAGAACAGCCGGGGGACGACCGGTTGGTTGTCTACATAGCTGTAATCACTCATGCCGGGGTCGACGACTTTGATGACGCCCTGGGCAATCAGGCCGCAGATGTTCGGGTTGGAGGCGGACGGCGTTCCATCGAGGTCGTGGGCTCCGTCGAGCCGGATGGAGTCGGCGACCCAGATGTTTCCGGTGGCGACGACGGTGATCTTGCCCTTGATGAGCTGGTCGCCGTTGTGGTTGGTCATGTCGCCGCCGATGACGACGTTGCCGTCGACGAAGATCTGTCCGCCGGGTTCGGACTGGACGGCGCCGAGGGCCTGCGAGACGTAGGTGTCGGTCAGGCTGTGGGTGGCGCGGTCGCCATTGCCGGGGACGGCGGCGGAGGCGAGGTGGTAGGCGTAGATGCTGTAACGCTCGTAGCGTTCGCCGTTGGAACCGGGTGTAATCCGGTAATCGTACGTCCGGTTGTCGGCGGACTGCTGGAACCCGCGGACGGTGCAGTTGTTCGTCACGCGGACCTTGCCGACATCCTGGCTGTCGACGTAGAACTCAAGTTGAACGGTGGGGATAGGGTTCGTAACGGCCGCGGAGGCGACCGGCGTATAACGGAACTGTGACTTCGTACTAGACCGGAAGCGGCTGATCTTGGCGGCCATGGAGGGCTCGTCGAGGATACGGCTCTGGGGCTGGTCGAAGTAAATGCCGCGCGTGAACAGCGGCATGACGGTCCGATACTTGTCCGTACCGCTGGAACTTCGCCGGGACTCGGCCATGGCGACGGGCTGGCGGAAGGTGGGGGCGCCGGAGATATAGATGTCGCGTTCGTCGGGGTCGTCGTTGAGCTTATTGATCGCCAGGGGCATGTCGATGAGTTCCCCGGTGCCGAAATTGACGGGGCTGGTGGTAGTCGGACCGGTGGGGATTCGGCATTTTCCCATATCCCAGCCGCTGACGGCCTGAATCACGAGGCAGTCGACCGTCCGGGAGAACGCGCCCGAATAGCCGTTGGAGATGATTCGATAGACGGGTCTGGAGCCGATGAAGGTGTGGAGGCTGACGGCGTAGCCGCACCGGCTCTCGGAGAAGGCCAGGGTTCCCGTTGATCCCTGGGCGTTGGATTCAAGGGCCGAGAGCATATCCTGCTGCTGGCCCATCCAGAAGACGGCCCTTTCGTAGCCGGCTTCGGCGGCGAGCAGGGCGGCGGCTTCAGTCTTGATCTGGATGGCGTTTCTTCGGACGTGGTAGCCGAGGGTGGTCAGCCCCATCCCGAGGGTGGTGAGCACGACGATGGAGATGACGGCGAGGATGAGGACTGAGCCGCGTCGATGGCTGCGGTCGGTTGTACGATTGTCATGGGCCATGGTTGCCGGCTCCGGCGGCGGTTGGGGTTATCTGGGCCAGATGTTTCTTGTGAGTGTGGCCGTTCTGACGGTGACGGTGTTTTCCGCGTCATCCGGGTCGGTGACGGCGATATTGATGCGGACGCACCCCTGGCCGACATTGCCGATGGTGGTGTGACTGAAGGGGCCGGTATCGGGGTCGGCGGTGACGTTCTCGGCCAGGACGCGGGTGGTGATATTAACGATGTTCCGGGGGCCTCCGCCCAAGGGCACGGCGCCGGGCGGCGCCGACCCGTAATCCACCTTGAGGACGCCGTTGTCGATGTAGAAGAAGGCGTAGGCGGTGGATTTTTTATCGCGATCCATGAGGTTGGCGGAGTCGGCCGGGTCGAGTTCCTCATCCCAGTAGCGAAACTCGACGGCGTCTCCGACGACGACGTCGGTGTCGTCGTCATCGGACAGGACGGGGATGTAGAGGCCCCGCAGCTCGGTGTAGAGGCAGTAGTCAACGCGGTTGGTCTTACGGCCGACGCTGCCGAAGGTGATCAGGACGGTCTGGGCGGCCTGACGGTTGTCCCTATAGGCGGAATTGTAGGCCTTGTGCCAGGTGCGCGTGCCGCCGACCATGAGGACGCCGACGCCGGCGGCGAGCATGGTGGACAGGACCATGGTGATGGCGAGCTCGATGAGCGTGTAGCCCCTGAGCCTGCGACGCCGAGCGAAAACGAGCTGTCCGATCTGTGTGGTCATGGTCAGCCTCCCGCTCCATCAAGCCTGGCGTAGGTGGTCAATACGATGCCGGGGTTGTAGAACCGCAGGCTGGTGGACGTGAGATTCTCCGGACGGGCGTCGTCGGTGAACTTGACGATAACGGTGATCTGGCGGAGGGTGATCTGGGCAATGGCGTCGGTCTCGACATCGCGGTACTTGAGGATGACCTGCATGGGAAAACCGTCGACGGTGATGTCATAGACGGCGTCTTGCGCGGTGGCGCCGAGATCGGCGCCGAAGCCGAAGTCGGCGGCCGCGGCCTCCGAAGCGGTGAATTGCAGCTGCAGTGCGGCGGGGTCGTAGTCGGCGCCGGCCCCGGCGCTTTTCCAGTCTTCGAGGACAAGTTGGGCGATCTTGGTGGCGGTGATCTGGGCGTTGGCGATTCTGGATTGTTTAACGGCGTGGTACTGGTAGCCGACGGTGCCGACGGCGGCCACGGCGATGATGGCCATGGACACCATGATCTCAATGAGGGTGAAACCGGGTCTTGTTCTTTGGTTCATATTCCTTCTCGGTCGCGAGAAACGGACGTTCGTCGTTGCGGCGGGGGGATGCGGCAGCCGTCCGGTCTCCACTGAAATTATGCGCCGTCCTGGCGAATGTGCAAACGGCGGCTGTGGGCACACAAGAAAAGCGGCCGTGTCCTCAGGGGGGCATGGCCGCAGTCTTTGAGCTCAAATTGTGCGTGGTCGGTGGAGCGACCGGGGACGGCAGCCGTTCCGTCGCCCATCCCCCCGCGCGCCCTTGCGATTCCCACAAAGCCGTGCAGGCGGGTTATTCCGTAGCGATGCTCCAGGTTCCGGTGGCGCTGAGTGTGCCGGTGCCGCTGGGGCCTTCGTCGTGCGAGGATTCAGCGGTTACGACACACGAGGCATCGTCGCCATCGACATCGGATATCGTGTAATCGCCCTGGTTGAAGTACGCGCCGTTGAGATCGGTGCTACTGAATCCTAGAGCGGTGTAGATAGTGTCGGTGTCGAGGGTGCCTTCGATTCCGCTGTAGTCGTAGCTGGGGCCTTTTTCGGCGACGTAGGCTCTGACCGCGGTGCGGATGGAGCCGGCGGCGGCGTTGGCTTCGGACCACTTGGCCGAATCGATACGTCCTCTCATGATCGGAACCGCCACGGCGGCGAGTATGCCGACGATGAGAATGACCACCATAAGCTCAATGAGTGTGAACCCTTTTCTTCGTTCCATTCTGCGAATCTCCTAACAATATGGTTCTGTGATGGAATGGAAAGCCTCCATGTGTACGTGTGCCTTATCGGCAGAATCCATTCACGACTGAAACAGGACGGATGCCCGTCTCGCGGCATTTGCGCGGCGCGGGCCTATTTTGCAACGTTCGAAATCGAGAAGATCGGCAGATACAGCGCGAGCACCACGACCAGCACGATTCCTCCGACCGATACAATCATAAGCGGTTCGAGCAGTCCCATAACGGTGGTGATCGTGGCGTCGACCTTTCTTTCATAGTAATCGGCGGTTCTTTCGAGGACCTGGGCCAGGGAGCCGCTTTCTTCGCCGACCTGCATCATCTTGACGACCATGTTGGGGAAGAACCCGGCGGCGGCCATGCCGAGGGAGACGTTGGAACCCCCAAGGACGTGTTCGCGGGTTCGCAGGACGGCGCTTCGGATGACGTGGTTATGGGTCATATCGGACAGGATGTCGAAGTTGTCGAGGATGGAGACGCCGGCGCCGAGGAGGGTGGCCATGGTCCTGCAGAACATGGCGACGAAGGCTTGGGCGATAATCTTGCCGATGAGGGGGATTCGCAGAACAAGCCGGCTGAAGAACCGGCGCCCCGGTTCGGTCTTTCCGAACAGGACTGAGAACACGACCAGGAGGAAGACGCAGCCGATCAGGTATAAGGCATTGGCCTTGACGCCGTCGTAGAAGGCCATGAAGGCCTTGGTGAAGACGGGCAGGTCGCTGCCGATCTGGGAGAAGATGACTCGAAAGCGGGGGATGATGAAGGTCATAATGAAGACGACGATGAGCAGGACGAAGGTCAGGACGAAGATGGGGTAGGCCATGGCGCCTTTGACCTTCTTGGCCAGCTTGTCTCGCTCATCGTAGTACTCGGCGAGTTTTCGCAGGGTGGTGGGCAAGGCGCCGCCGGTCTCGCCGGCCAGGAGCATGCAGCAGGCGAGCTTGTTGAAGACGCGGGGGTGTTTGGCGGCGCTGTCGGAGAGCGACTCGCCCCTTCGAACATCATGAACGATCTGGCGGCAGGCGTCGCGGAGGGTGAGGTTGTCGATCTCGTCGGCGATGGTCTCAATGGCGCCGGTGATGGAGATTCCGCCCTCGATCATTGTGGTCAGTTGCCAGCAGACGGCGGCCAGATCCGCGGACTTGACGCGTTTGCGGCGTGAAGGACCGGCGGCTTTGGCGCGGGCCGGTTCGAGTTCGGTCACGCAGACGGGGGTCAGATTCTGGTCTCGCAGCCATCCGAGGACGTCGTTGGCGGTAACGGCCTGTGTGAGCCCCTGCCTTCGAATGCCTGCCTGGTCTCTGGCTATGTAATTGTAGTTCTTCATTTGAGGGGTCCTATTCGGCGGCGACGCGGAGGACTTCATCGGCGGTGGTAAGTCCCTGGGTCATCTTCTCAATGCCGCTGTCGAGGAGGCCGCCACGGCCCTTCTCGCGGGCGGCGCTGCGGATTTCGGCCTCGGACTTGCCATCGACGATCATCTGGGCGAGTTCGTGATCGATGGGCAGGAATTCGAATATGGGCAGTCGGCCCTTGTAGCCGGTTCCGCCGCAGGCCGAGCAGCCCGCGCCCTGATAGAAAGTCCCGCCCGGGGCCAGATTGAGCCGCTTGAGCAGGGCCGGCTCGAGTTCGGCCGGCTGTTTGCACTTGTCGCAGATTCTGCGAACGAGCCGCTGGGCGAGGATGAGACGGACCGTGGAGGCCAGCAGGAAGGGCTCCACGTTCATGTCGAGAAAGCGGCTGATGGTGCTGGGGGCGTCGTTCGTGTGAAACGTGCTCAGGACCAGGTGCCCGGTGAGAGAGGCCTTGATGGCGATGGAGACGGTCTCGGCGTCGCGCATTTCGCCGATGAGGATAATGTCGGGGTCCTGGCGGAGGATGGAGCGCAGGCACCGGGCAAAGTCCAGTTTGATCTCGGGCTTGACCTGTATTTGGTTGATGCCGGCCAGGCGGTATTCGACGGGGTCTTCGACGGTGGTGATGTTCTTTGTGGGGTCCTTGAGGTAGTTCAGGGCCGAATAGAGCGTGGTGCTCTTGCCGGAGCCGGTGGGTCCGGTCACCAGGACGATGCCGTGGGGCATGGACAGGATGTTCTTGAATTCCGCGAGGCGGCCGCCGTCGAAGCCGAGCTCGTCAAGGCTGTGTTTGACGGCGGCCTTGTCGAGGATACGCATGACGACCTTCTCGCCG
>DDXG01000307.1 GCA_002347125.1 Phycisphaerales bacterium UBA2266 | reverse complement strand
GTTCTTGAACACCTGCTCGAACGCGAGGAACTTCAGCAGGCCCGCCGTCACCGATGGATGGAAACGCAGCCCGCCCTTGTACGGCCCGATCAGGTTGCTCATCTGGATTCGGTAGCCTCGGTTCACCTGCACGTCGCCGTCGTCGTCCACCCACACCACCCGGAAGCTGATCACCCGATCCGGGACGACCAGCCGCTCCAGCACCTTCGCCTTACGGTACGCCGGATTCTCCATGACGGTGGGCATCACGGACTTGACCACCTCCTGAACCGCCTGATGAAACTCCCGTTCGCCGGGAGACTGTCGGACAACACCCTCCATGAAAGAGTCAACCATGGACTCCACAGCCGAATGCCCTGTGCCATTGGATGAAATCGTCATCGTCTTTCCTTCTGCTCCAGTACAAACTGTTGCCTTGGCCGGCCCCATGGCCGCCAAATGTCTTCCGCGCGATCCGGCCGTCCCGGATGCTAACGCTGTTTTTCGCATATCCGCTGAATCGAATCGATGTAGTGCTTCAGCAACCACAATCGTTCGAGGAACTCGGGCCACCCGCACGACGGAACAAACCCGTCCTTCGCCTTCGGCAGAACCACGCCCGAAGCCGTCACCAGCGGCTTGAACTCACGCCACACCTGTGCCCACGCCTGATTGGCGTCCTGTGTAATGGAGCCCGCCACCTTCAACAGATGCTCCAGATCACGCAGCGGCGTGAAGGGCACAACCTGCCCTTCCTCCTGCTTCACACGCGACCTGGCAACTCGGGCTTCTAGTCCCGCCGGCATCCGGAACCTCCTTTCTGTGAGCTGCAACCGCCGGGGCCGACCGCAACGCGGCAGGTCCGGCTCGACGCGTCAAACATAGCACATTCCGCACTCAGCCTATTGCCATCGAATGACCCATATAAACCACATGAGCCGTACTACTATTGTAGCGCACATAATACACACATATTACGTATATATGTGCGCATAACGACACCCACAGCATGTTCACATATCCCAGCATATGACACATAACACCTTATTATACAATTACTTATATTATTTCTGAGCGATGCCTCCTTGATCGTTGACGGAAGGCCTGAATCCTGCCATAATTCGTAGACCTGTATTGTGATGTTGTATTCTATGTGCATTTGATGGGTATTCTCACATGGCGAAACAACAGACCCGTGCCGAGTTGCAGCAACAAATCGAGACCCTTCGGGAACGTGTCGCCCAACTCCAGACCCGTCCGGGCCAGACACTGTCGGATCTCGAACTGGCCCTGCGAGAGCGCGTGAAGGAACTCGATTGCCTTTACACAATCTCCGTTCTTCAGGAGACCCATTTTCACTCGCGGGACCGCTTCCTGCAGAGCGTCGCCGACTGCCTGCCCAGAAGCTGGCAGTTCCCGGAATACGCATGCGCCAGGATCACCTATCGCGACAAGTCATACCTCACGGAGAGGTTCGCCGAGAGCTCGTTGCGGATGAGCGCGTCCGTTGTCGTCGACGGCACGCCGCAGGGAGCCGTGGAGGTCTACTATCGGGCCGTTGTCCCCGCCTCCGGCGATGGCCCCTTTCTTAAGGAGGAGTACGCCTTGATCCGCGCGGTGGCCGAACGTGTCGGCAGCGTCCTGATGCACATGAAGGCCGAGGCCAACCTCCGTGATGCGCACCGAACCATACAGATGGAGCATCAGGCCCTGCAGGAAAGCAACATCGCCCTCCGCGCGGTATTGGCTCGCCTGGAAGACGAGAAGCAGGCCATCCGGGCCTCCGTCCTCGCCAACATCCAGAAGATCATCATGCCGATCGTCTTTGAGCTGGAACTGGAAGTCACCGGCCGTCAGCGGTCCTACGTGACCCTCCTTCGCCAGAGCCTCCAGGAGATCACATCCCCCTTTCTCACTCAGATGGCCAGGGATTATGTGCAATTGACGCCCGTCGAGATCGCTATCAGTACGATGATCCGTAACGGACTGTCCAACAAGGAAATCGCGCAGTTGCGGTGCATTTCATCCGCCACCGTCAGGCGCCACCGCGAGAACATCCGGCGGAAGCTCGGTTTACGCAAGCGAAAGGTCAACCTTGCGACCTTCCTCCAATCCTCCCCAGGTCGCGACTCGGTCGTCGACAGCCATCTCGGCGGGTTGCCCGCCGACGGTGCGGCCGGAATCGCACTGCAACCGGCCCCCCCATTCAATCATCAGGAGCCGTAGCCATGCACTCCGATACGAGACGAGTTCTTGAGACCGTGGTCATACTGGCAATGCTGCTGACCCCATGCCGCCAGCCGGCCCGGGCCGCGGGTACGTCCTATGTGGTCGTTGTCAGTGGCCGCACGTTCGTCGATCCGGACTGGAGACCCGTCGTCGAGACGCTGGCGGGCAAACACAACGCCGATATCCTCACCTGGGACATCGCTGTATCGGAAGTGCTCGGTCCCCTCGCACGGATATTCCCGCGCTACGCATGCTTCATTTGCCCGCCCGAAGAAGCCACGCGGGAATTCGTCCGCGACGTTCATCGTCTGGTGCGCCGGCTCGACGACGACCCATACCCCGACGTGATCTGGGCGATTCTGACCGGCTACGACGCCGAGAACGCCCTGCAAATCGCCCGCTGCGCCGAGCCCCTCGTCGCCCGCAGACTGCTGACGGCCACGGTCGGGGCCCCGCTCGACTCATACGATGCAGGCGTCATGTTCAACGAACTCCAACCGAACGTCTTCTGGCGAAAGACCGCCTCCGGCGTTGAGAAGATGTCATGCCCCACGGACACCACCGAGATGATCGTCAGCGCTCTGAACAACGAGGCCCCCGACGTCTTCATCACCAGCGGCCACGCCACCGAACGCGACTGGCTGCCGGGCTATGGCTACCGCAGCGGCATCTTCAGGTGCGACAAGGGGGGGCTCTACGCCGTCGACACCCACGGCCGCCGCCACGACGTCGCCTCCCCCAATCTGAAGATTCACCTGGCCATCGGCAACTGTCTTATCGCCCATATCCCCGACGGCAACTGCATGGCCCTGGCCCTCATGCGGTCGGCCGGCGTCCGCCAGATGCTCGGCTACACCATTCCCACCGGAAACGGCTACGGTGGCTGGGGCGTCAAGGATTACTTCAGCGAGTTGCAGGCCGGCCGCTTCACCCTTGCCGAAGCCCACTACGCCAACACCCTGGCCCTGGTATACGAGCTGGAAAAACGCAGTCTCAACACAGACGCCGCCGCCGATTCCCACCGGGGGCTGCCCGGCGACCGCGACACGGTCGTGCTTTACGGCGACCCCGCGTGGCCCGCTCGTATGCCGCCGCGCGCGTTGCCCTGGACACAGACGATCACCCACGAAAACGGACGTTACCGCTTCATCATCGGAACCCGTGTCCGCGGCGATTGGGACAACCGTCCGGTCATTGAACTGCTGCCGCACCGCATTCAGGATATCCACATCGTCGAAGGCGCTGATCTCGAACCGGTCATTGGCGACAACTTCATCCTGGTGGCCATGCGCAACGAATTACTGTCCATGAAGGGCAACCGCGGTGAGGAACTGCCCATCCGGGGCGACTTTGAAGAAGGTGAACGCTTTCAGATCACCTTCACGGCAAGTCGCATCCCATCTCGATGACCGCATCACCGCCAAGCCACGCTCCGTTGCGGTACGTGAGCCGAGGGTTGTCGACCACAGCCGTGATTCTGCTCGATTGCAGCACCTCCAGACTCTCGGCCACGATTGATGGACCGTGCAGGCGCTCGCGGCATCGGGCGGCGGCGCATAGTCCGTACGGCAGCAGTTCACTCGAGCAAGGCCGTCCGCTACTCTTGACCGGTTCACGACAACTGTTATCATCCGCTTACGGATCGCGCATTGCAGAACGTATCCGCATCGAAAGGGCAACCATGATATACCGCCGGTTACACAGAACAGCCGCAACACCATGCTTGGCAATATGCCTCATGGCGGCCCTTCCCACACTCAGCGGCTGTTCCGGCCTGTCGATGAAGCCTGTGTGGCGGCCCGTGGGCCCGGACGTGGGCGAACTGGCGGCGTTCGACCAGACCATGAGAGAATTCATGGTCGAACACAAGGTCCCCTGCGCCGCTCTCGCCGTCACCTGCCGCGGACGCCTCGTACTGGCCCGCGGATACAACTGGTCGTCCATCACCCGCCAACCCGTGGGTCCCGAGAGTCTCTTTCGCATCGCCAGCCTGTCGAAGTCGGTCACCGCCGTCGCCGTCATGCGTCTCGTAGAGCAGGGCGGCCTCAGTCTCGACGACAGGCTCGTCGACCTCCTCGACATGTCTCCGCCACCCGGTCGGCCATCCGACCCCAGGCTACCTCAAATCACCGTACGCCACCTGCTCCAGCACCTTGGCGGCTGGAACCGCGACAAGGCGTTCGATCCGATGTTCATCGACGAACGGATCGCCCGCGAACTCGATGTTCCGCTGCCCATCCGCACCGAACACATCATCCGATTCATGGCCGGCCAACCCCTCCAGCATGACCCCGGCACAACCATGTCGTACAGCAACTTCGGCTACTGCCTCCTCGGCCGCATCATCGAGAAGCGAACCGGCCTGTCCTACGGCGATTATGTCAGGACCGAGTTGCTCGCCCCTCTCGGGATCACCCGAACGCGCCTCGGCCGCTCCAACTTCGAGGACCGTGCCGCCGATGAAGTCGAATACCAGACCGACTCGGGCTCAGCCTATGGGGCGTTCAACGTCGAGAACATGGACTCCCACGGCGGCTGGATTGCCTCCGCCGTCGATCTGGCCCGATTCGCCGCCGCCTTCGACGACCTGGACAACTGCCCGATCCTGTCGCGGGCCTCCATCGAGGCCATGTTCGCCCTGCCCGCCAACATCGACCCCAACGCCTACAAGCCCGGCGACGTCTACTACGCCTGCGGCTGGAACGTTCGCGATTTTGGTTCAGGCAAGCGAAACACCTGGCATACCGGCTCGCTGCCCGGAACGTACACCTTCATGGCGCGATGGGCAGGCGGCGTCAACTGCGTCGTCCTGTTCAACAAACGTGGCCCTGGATTCGCCGAGATCGACAAGCAGTTGGGAGCAGCAGCCCATTCTGTCAAGAACTGGCCCTCGCACGACCTGTTTGCGGCCCTTCTCTCCCTGGCCGCCGACCCCAACACCCCAACGGACCGAACTCGGCAGCAATAGCCACTGCCCGGGACTGGATTCGAACCAGCACGACCTTACGGTCACTAGCCCCTCAAGCTAGCGCGTCTGCCAAATTCCGCCACCCGGGCGAGCAAAAATGTAGTATCGCCCGGTCCGGGCGTGCTGTCAATCCTCATTCCTGCGCCAACTGAAGGGGGTGTGTGCCAGTCTTTCGTGGC
>DDXG01000389.1:5432-8414 GCA_002347125.1 Phycisphaerales bacterium UBA2266 | reverse complement strand
TCGATGCCGCAGACGTTCTCGCCGCACACGAGCGAGACACCGGAGATCGCCGCGCCCACGGCGAAGTGCTCCCAGTTCTTGCGGGCGATCTCAGTTGAGCCCAGGGCCCCGGTGAAGATAGGCGCTTTCATCCTGACCTTCTTGTCCCAGCCGTATTCGGTCTCGGTGGAGACGGCCGGGAAGGTAGCCGTGTCGGGGTTGCCCTCGACCCCGTCGGCCAGGCCGTTGGCGCCGAACGCATAGCCCTGGATGTTCAGGTGGGAGTAGTCCACGGGGTAGTCCTTGTCGCCGCCGGCCGTGATCTCGCCGAAGGGGCCTGGGTAGATCAGCTCGCGGCCCCGGAAGGTGGCCTTGAACACCTCGCAGTTGCCCCGGCAGCCGTCGATACAGCGCGTACAGATACCGGAGCTTGCAGCGACACTCTTGGAACGGTTGGCGGTTTGTGTGGCTTCATTTGCGTTGGGTCGTTGTAAGTTCATACATGTGTCTCACTTACAGGGTCCTTGAGAAGGGTTCGGGAAACAAAATTGCAGGGTTGAAGCCACTATACGTACCGCAAATGGGCCAAACCAAATCCAATATGCTGATATGGGTCATAAGACGTACTTATGGTAGGATTCGCAATCGTCATACAATCGGCGGACGTGAATTCCACGATGGGCAGAGATCTCGATTCGAAGTATTTGACAGGGT
This sequence comes from Phycisphaerales bacterium UBA2266, assembly GCA_002347125.1. Taxonomy (GTDB): domain Bacteria; phylum Planctomycetota; class Phycisphaerae; order Sedimentisphaerales; family Anaerobacaceae; genus UBA2266. Next base: position 7,721 of record DDXG01000389.1, on the reverse strand, counting down.
TCGGCCGCATATGCTAGACTGACAACCCGTACAACGACTGGGGAGTGTAGCTCAGTTGGTAGAGCAACGGCCTTTTAAGCCGTAGGTCCTGGGTTCGAGTCCCAGCACTCTCATTGGGCTTTGTGTCCGTAAGTCTTTGCCGTGCAAAGGCTTGAACGGTGGCAATCCATGCGCGACGACCCAGGGACGACATATGGCGGGGATCGGTGTTATGAACCTCTGGACATAGATGAGGTCCTGCCCATCCTCAATGAGATATCGATATTCGCCGGGCTCTCGGACGCCCAGCTCAGTACGCTGTTTTGCTCGTTGGAGAAGGTGTGCTACCGAGCCGGGGAGATCGTCTTTGAGCAGGGTGCTCCGCCGAGCCACATCTACGTGGTGCAGTCCGGCAAGGTCAAGCTGGTTGCGGATATGAAGGGTACGCCGCTGGAACTTGTCGTGTTTGAGCGGGGGCAGTGCTTCGGTGAGACATCGGTTATCGGGATACAGGCCCATGCGGCCACGGCAATTGCGGTGGTGCCGACGGAGTTGATCGTGCTGTCGCGGACGGCTCTGCTGGCTTTGTACCGGTCGGACCTGAAGCTCTTCAGCACACTGATCTTGAACATCGCGCGGGAGGCATGCCGTCGGCTGCACAAGACCGATGAGATACTCCTGCACTATGTGATGAAGGAATAGCGATTGCCCTGAATGCGATAGGGTTTTGTGGGGATTTGAGGCCAGTGCTTGATGGGCAGGGGGATGGTTCGGGGTTATCAAGCGGTATCGTGGATGGGCAAACGCGGCTCGCCATGTTACCGCGCGGAGTCCGTCCCCACTATCCAGTCACTTCTTGACCGCGGAACCGGCCGGTCACGCCGGTGGCGGCTGAGGTCCGTATGTGTGTATTGTGCCATGGGGCAGTTGGTTTCGGTGTTGTGTTATGGTTTGGCGGGGGTCGGTGGGTTTGCGATCGGCCGATCGCGACGGCGCCCGGCCCATCCGGTGCTTACGCCGGTCGGGTCCAGCCTCTTTGCGCTGGCACTGTGCGCCGCGGCCGAGTTCCATCTATCCCGCCATCAGACAACGAGCGGGCCTGTTTCCGGAGACATGCTCTATGTGCAGCAGTGGCTGACGCCGTACCGAGTCTCCGACAAGAAGGTGGACGCAACCGGGGCCGCGTACTTCGAGGTCCGTGAGGGGCTGCGGTTGCGAGGGTATGTGTTTCGGTCCGAGGCGTTCATGGGAACGGTCTACGGCTACGGGGGGCCGATGGCGTTGATCGCGTTTGTCGGGGCCGATGGCATGTTGATCGACTATCGGATCACCCGCTCCTATGAAACGCCGCGCTATATTCGATGGCTGGGCAGCTGGATGGAATCGCTCAAGGGCAGGGCGGTATTCGGATCCAGGCCGATGGAAGGGGTTCACGCCGTCAGCGGGGCGACCCTCAGCAGCCGGGCCATCCTGAGGCTTTTGTGTGGCTCGGGAGAGCAATTTGCGGCGACGGTGCTGGGTGAGGGCGGACCGGTCGTCGGGGCCCGTCGTTTCACCGCGGAGTCGCTGGATTGGCCCTTGATGTACTCGCTGACGGCCGTGGTGCTGGCGCTGGCGGCGGTGTACCACGGGAGGCTCTGGGGTCGTCTAGCGGTGCTGGTCTACACGGTGCTGGTCGGCGGCCTCCAGTTGAACCGGCAGTATTCGACGGACCACGTCCTGCGGCTGTTAAGCGGGCAGGACCTGCTGGGTGGGTCGCCGGCGGGTCTGTGGCTTCTGCTGGGCATTCCCATTGTTGTTCTGCTGGCGGGCAACATCTATTGCGGCTACCTGTGTCCGTTCGGGGCGATTCAGGAACTGGCGGGGTTCATTGTGCCGGCACGATTCAAGGCCCGGTTGAGCCTGGGGACGATCCGCGGGGCGAGATTCGTCAAGTACGGGTTGCTGTTTGTGTTTGTGGCGGTATTCCTGGCCACGGGCAGTAAGCACGTCCTGGAGGCGGACCCGCTGGCGTTGTTCTTCAACATGCGGTTTTGGAGGGAGCCGTTGGCGGCATCGCCGGGGCTGATTACGGGGGTTGTTGCGCTTTTGGGGTCGCTGATGGTGACGCGGATATGGTGCCGGTACTTGTGTCCGGCCGGGGCGTTTCTGTCGTTGCTGAACCATGTGGCATGGCTGCGTCGGTGGCTGCCGGCTCGGCGGATCGGGCGCTGCGAGTTCGCCCTGACCGGCCGCGATCAACTGGACTGCCTCTACTGCGACCGTTGCCGGTATGACAGCGCCCTGTTGCCCAAGCGCGAGGATGTCGTC
>DDXG01000389.1:0-5386 GCA_002347125.1 Phycisphaerales bacterium UBA2266 | reverse complement strand
CGAGGATGGCCTGCTTCTTGGCGGTGCCCCTCTGGCGGATCTCGTCAAGGCTGCTTCCGGCGCCGGCCCATCGGCCGAACGAGTAGATGGCTCCGCAGTTGTTGCACCAGACGCTCGGCGGCGAGTCCGAGTAGTCCATCGAGTGCAGGGTGTCGGCGCGGCAATTGTCGCAGGCCATCATGCGGGGGGTCTTGAAGGCTGCTTCGTAGGCCTTCCAGAGGGCGTCGCGGTCGGCGAAGAAGGCGGCGTTGAGGTCGGCGACCGCCAGGTCGGCCCGGCGGCGAAGCTCGGCCTTGAGGGCCTCAAGACGCGCGATTTCCGCCATCAGCTCATCGCGGGGCTGATTCTTGAAGGAATCCAGGGCCTCGTCGGGATACTCCCGCGGGGCTTCATCAGCCGGTTCAGCGTGCCGGGCGACGACCGTTTCAGCGCCGGCGACCGCGGCCAGGAGGGCCAGCCCGCGGTGGAATTCCGACACGGCGCCGCAGGCAAGAGACCACTGCCGCTCGACCGGCTCACAGGCGGCAAGGGCCTGGGGGTCAACCTCAGTGCAAAGCGAGCCGAGAGGTTCCGGGTAGATGCCGTCGATGAGGGCCAAGGTACTGCCGGCGGCGTCGTAGAGGTCTCGCAGGTCGATATAGTGCCTCTTGAGATTCTCCGTGTAGTCGGCGGACCATGCCGGCAGGACAACAGCGTTCATGGCTGCACGGGATGCCTGAATGCCGGGCAGATACGCGGCTGCGTCGGGACGCCGCTGCAGGAAGCTCTCGTAACGGGCGAGTTTCTCGATGTAGGTCTTCCGCTGTTCGGCGGTGTCGTTGATCATGCGGGCGATGTCGTTGCTCATGTTCACCAGGCCGCCGCAGGACTCGTATCGCGGCTTGAGAAGCTCTTGGAGGCGGGCCATTTCCTCGCGGTAGTGCCGGATGCTATCGAGAGGCGAATCGGATATGCCGCCGGCGGCGCGCCGCAGGAGACTGCAATGAGCGACATTGGGGTGATCTGCCTCAAGCAGGCCGGTAAGGGCTCCGTATTCACTGGTCAGTGTGGCCAAAACGCGGCGGGCAGCGGCCATTGTATCGGGATTCTGCCGGGTATTTTCGGCGGTGTTTCGGGCGTGGGAGGCGGCCTGATCGGCCTGGGAGGTGATCTGTCGGAGGCGTGTCAGGAGGGCTTGGGCCGCGGCCGCATCAAGATGGATCGACGCGCGGGCCTGCTCCGCCTGTCGAGTAAGGCCGCAGAGGTAGTCCTGATACTTCTGATTCTCCGGCAGGAAGCCCTGATGGAAATGTTGCATGGAGGCCCGTTCCTTCATGAGTTCCTGGTAGCACGTTGACGTCCGGTTCAGGTGCTCGGCACGGGCCCGGATATTAGCGGTGATCTGTTCGGCGACCCAGACGGCTCGCTCGTAGTTCGACTGGTCGGTGGCTTCGTTGAGTTTCTCGAGTTCGGCGGCGTAGCGCTGCCAGAGGTCGGCGTCCTCATAGGCTTCATAGACGGCCAGGCCCGCTTCGAGGGTCGCGCCGGCGATGATGGCGGCCGGGTGCGCATAGAAGATGGAGCCGTAACTGGTCCCTTTGACCATGGTATAGACGCCGCGACGGAGGTTGACACGGGTATTGATGAGGCCCTGGACGGCGGCGCCTTCGGTGTCCAGGCCCATGAGCGCGTAACGCAGAGTCTGGTCCTGCCGGTAGACCTCGGCCCGGGTGGTCCAGTGGTGGTGCATGTCGGCCACACCGAGAGCGGCCGAGCCATAGCGGCTTAGGCTCAGCAGGCCGGCGGTAAGTCCCTTGCCCGCGGCGACCGCATCACTATCGCCCTGAGCCCTAGCGGAGAGGTACCAGCTCTGGCCGATGGCCAGGCCGCCGGCGGCCTGCATCGTATTGCCCATGTACTTGGCGATGGTCTCGGAATTCCGGAAGGCCTGATAGCCGCTGATACCTCTTTCGATGACATGGTTGAGGGTCTCGGTGCCGGGCGTGGTGAACTGCCTGGCACTGCCGAAGACCGTGACGCCGGCGGGATTGCGGCCAACGCCGTGTTCTATACCGTTCATCCATAGCTTCATCCGCTGATTCTGCGCCTGGATGCCCCCCGCGCGTTCGTTGAAGTGGTTGAGGCGTTCGCGTGTGTGGGTTGCGACAACGGGGTTGTCCGAACGGGCGGCAATCTCGGCGGAGTTGGCCAGTTGCCCGCGGCGGTTGTTCAGTGACGCTTCGTCGATCTCCATCAGGCCGTGAAGGTTCTCTCGCATGCGCATGGTGCTGTCGATGAGTTCGGCGCGGGCCTCCGGGATCTGTGCGCGGACGGCCGGATCGTTGGACTGCCGCAGGACCGCTTCCAACCCTCGGGCCTGCTTCATCTCGATATCGAAGGCATGGACGGCCTTATTCTGACAGGTTCGGGCCGCCTCGTCCAGGGCGTCGTAGAAGGCCCGGCCGTTGTGATCGCCGAGGCCGGCCAATTCCGGAGCGATGTTGGTCCCTTTTCGGACGCTGTCAAGCGTCGCACGGAAGGCATCGGGAGCCATCTTCAGGCCGGATTTCTTGAGGATGATGTCCAGTTCCAGATCGGACAGACCTATGGTGTCCATCGCCTTGAGCGCGCCCTTGCAGGCGGTCTGAAGGGCCTCCGGCTGCTTGAGCAGGAACTCGGGCGCGGTGGTCAGGGCCTTGCGGGCTTTTCGGAGGTGATCGAGGGTCTCGACGGATTTGCGCCCCGGCTGGTTCTCGCCCATGGCGACGCTGGTGTACGTTTCGGTGCTGCGGGCGTCGACGCGAATCTGGGTCTCGTGGGCGGACGTGCCGACCTGGCCGAGCCGGCCGCCGTAATTCACGGTGACTTCCATGGGGCCCTTGATGGTGACGTAGCCGGGCTTGGACTCCACAAGTTGGATATCGTAGGCGTCGGCGATGCCCAGACTGCGCAGTTCCCGCACGAAGGCGTCGGCCTGCTGCCGCGTTCCGGCCAAGTCGATATCCCCGGCCATACCGCGTCCGGAGGCGGGATCTGAGCCAAGGGACGCCTGAACGCCGCTGCGCCGGGCGGCGATAGAGACGATTTCGCCGCGTCGGGCGGCGAGTTGGCGGCTCTGGTCCATGAAGTGGTCGTAATTCTGCTGCAACCGCTGTGCTCGCTGCTCGACGGGGAGAGCCGAATCGGCGAGCAGGTCCTGCCGCTGCCGCTGGAAATCGGCACAGAGTGTCTCGTACTGACGGCGGATGGACTCCCATTCGGGGCCATAGTTGACCGGGGGCGTCTCGGCGGCGTGCAGGAACATCGCCGGAGAAAAGAACGACAAGAACCACATGACCAGAATCGCCAGCTTCTTATGGAGTCTATCGTATGTGGTCATTGGGCACCCCCTTCGGCCTTGATGCTGTCACGAATTTGCGCGGCGATGGCGGCCACGGGGTCGCCGGGCGGCGATTCATCCGCGACCTTCGACAGGATGGCCCGGGCCCGGTCGGCGTCGCCCTGCAACTGCCAGATCAGGCCGATCATGCCTTCAAGAAAATACTCATGGGGGTGCAAACGGCGAAGTTCGCGCAGGTACGTCAATCCGCCGGGCAGGTCGCCCGCTTCCAGCGCCATGGCGGCGATCTGGGTGGCGGCCGAACGGCATATCACGTTCTTACTGGGATTCTGTTGCGGACGCAGGAATGCCAGTTGAAAGGCCAGTTCGAGGTCGCCGAGCTGGGCGTAGGCATCGGCCAATCCGCTGAGGGCATCGTCATCCTTGCTGTCGCGGGCCAGCAGGACGCAATAGTGCTCAATACCGGCCGCGACGGAGAGCGTGGTGTCGGCCGCAAGGTAAGCTTGAGCCAGCTCAAGGCGGTACAGACGGTTGTTTGGATCCTTGCGGACGGCCGATTCCAACCGTTCTACAACTTGGGCAAGCCTTCGTCCTGTCAGAGGGCGTTGCATTGCCAGCAGCGACGCCTGCGAATAGGCGGTCTCGGCCGTTTCGTCCTTCAGCTCGGCCATGTCCGTAACCGGCGGGGCGGCCGACGCCGGCGCGGCTATCGGGTCGACCCAGGGCTCGGGCAGGGCCGCCGCCGGGCCATTGGGCTCTTGTCCCGAGGTGACGGCGTCCGACGGCTGCCTGTGATTGCCGGTGCGCAGCCATCGGGGGGTGAGCTCGCCGGGTCGCAGCAGCGAGCCGACCTCGAAGCCGTCGACCTGACTTCCGAACCGGTCGGCGGCGGTGTCCGCGATTTCAAGGACCGCCGCCGGAGGCGTCTCAAATGTAGCCAGAAACAGGTCCATGGCTCCATCGGGTCCCTCCGCGGGCAGCAGCAGCGTATTGCCGTCTTCCGAGGTCAGGCGGAAGCTCTCATCGCTGCTGTTGGGGACAAGGCGGAACCGCCACTGGTCCGGCAGGGAGAAGTCGTGGGCCGTACGCAATGGTTGGGGCGTCTCGCCTGCTATTCGCAGGAGATTGCGGCGTTCGCGGTCGAGGACGTAAACAGCCGGTCCGCCAGTCCAGAAGGGCACCGAGCCGTTGTTGTCTATGTCAACATTCTGCTGGAAGCCGGTGTTCACCCGGCCGTCTGGCCCCAGCCATGAGGCAAGGGTCTGGCCGCGGTAGTAGACGTGGTCGGATGCGATGCCGGGGTTGGCGTAAGCCGCTTCGACCCAGAGCGGTTCGCCTCCATCGAGCGGGGCAATCCAGAGGCCGTCCTGGCCTTGGGCGTTTCGGGCGGCGACGACCACCGAGGAATCTCCGCAGACGAGGCGGCTGCCGTAGAGGACTCGTTGGTCGGCGGGGCCTTCGATGACCCATTCGTTGTTCTCGATGGCCACGCGGTCATAGCCGATGATCTTGCGGCCCTGCCCGCCGGCAAGGTCGATGAGCATGACGGCGGCGGCCGGGTGGCGGGCGGTGGTCGTATCCAGGAGGTAGACGATGTGCGTGCCGGCCGGGTGAAGATCCCAGTGCATGGGATGGAACTCGACGGTCGCGTGTTCCCGGGCGGCCTGACCCATGGAATCGGGCACCTCGACGGCGACAATTCGATGTGTGCCTTTGGTCAGATCGAATACCACAAAGAACGGGTGTCGCACGACCGTGTGAAAGACCTCCGTGACCGAGACGATGAGCAGATGTCCGTCGCGCGATAGCCTCACAATGGGGGAGACGCCCATGACTCGATAATTGAGGTCGGACGGCGCGAAATGGGGTCCGACCAGCGGGTCGTCGTTGCCGACAATGCCGCCTTTGAGGTTGGAGGATATGGCGGGCAACACCATCAGGTCTGCAATGGCGGCCGTCTGTATGGAGGCGGTTTTCACGAGGTAGACGGTGTTTTCCGGGGCGGGTCTGTCGTGCTGTTCGATCCAGGCCAGCCGCGAACCGTCACCGCTGACAGCTATGCAGGGC
>DDXG01000179.1 GCA_002347125.1 Phycisphaerales bacterium UBA2266 | reverse complement strand
CGCCGATGCATGGGTCCGCCCATGCCGCACCGGCCACCCACACCACGACTGTCAGAACATGCAGAATGCCCTTTGTCTTCATAGCGGATACCCCATAGAAGCGACCGTAATTGCACATACGCAGACGATCAGCGAAGCGGCCGGCGCACGGGCCAACCCTGCACACGCTTCCGTTTGCACATCTGGTAGTTTTTACCTGTCTGCTCTGCATGGCGTCAACCCCCCTGCCGCCGCTTTTGCCCCGGCGCATGAGAAAAGGGACCGCCCGGTGGGCAAGTCCCTCTTTTGGACAATTCGAATATGAGGCCCGAACCACTACTTTCGACGACGTTGACGGGAAGCTGGCCGAGGTCCTGCCAGCCGATGTTATTATGAGGTGCGTTTCCGTTGTCGTCGTGGTTCTGGGCGTTGATGACCATGCCAACGTTCATCCATGGCGAGGTGATATCCGCCCGGAATACGGTCATGTCGACGCTGATCGTGGCCCCCACAGCGGCGAGTATGTCGGGGAGAGGTTTGCCGTCGTAAAGGGCCGCCATATGCCAGCCGCCGCTGTCGCCCACCTGAAGGGCCTGCGAACGGGAACAGAATCCCAGTCATACCCCTTCTGCCGGGGCAGCGGTTCGTCTTCGGACGGGGCGACAGGGGTGTGGATTCCCGCAACTCTTGTGTCTATAAGGTTTTATGTGTTTGACAAGCGTGGTTCCACCGCCCGATTCCTGTGCGGAGAGCATCCATCGCCGTGACCCCACGGAGAGCTACCCTCGGGGTGCGGTCGTCGGTATTGGCCTTCAGCCACGGCCGGAGATGTAGAATCTCCGTGAATCGCCCGGCGTGTTGTGATAAGATACGTTGTAGCGCAATCAAGCTCCCAAAGACGTGTCTGACTCGGAGGAAACAGGTCATGGCCGCACATACACTTTCATCGAAGAGCCGGTTTCGGCGAGGCGTTTCCAGGGGTATTCCGGTCATCCTGCTGGCCATGGCGGCGCGGGGGTTGGCGGCGCCGGATCTGGTTGTCACGGACATCTGGCAGGACGATGGGCGGATTCGCTTTCAGTTGCGCAATATCGGCGATGCGCAGACGGCGCAGGACTTTGAAGTGGCGTTGTCGATCAATGCGTCGCCGCAGGCCACGGAGGCTGTGACGTCGTCGATTGATGTGGGGCAGCGGTACAACGGCGTCTTCTCGAAGTACGTCTGGCAGTGCACAGGGCTGAAAGACACCCTCATGGTGCGCGCGGACTCCGGCTACGACATCAAGGAGTCGGACGAGGGCAATAATGACCGGCAGGAGCAATGGTCCTGCGATGTGACGGGGCCGCAGATTGTCTTGGGGCCGGAGGTTACGGATATTACACGGACGATGGCGAAGGTGGTCTGGAAGACGGATGAACCCGCCACCGGCGCTGTCCGATATGACCTTAAGGCGGGGCTGCTGGGGCAGCATCAGGGTTCATCAGAGTACGACACACAGCACGAGATCGGCCTGAGCAATCTGAAGGCGGGGCAAACGTACCAATACGTCGTCGAGTCGGCTGACGCGGCGGGCAACATGGTCCGAAGCGAGGTTGGAGTCTTTCGCACGCTTGCGCCGGCGGACACCCAGGCCCCGAAGATGACGTCCCTGGCGTCGGTGGGCGACGGGCTGCCGATGCAGTTCTCGGCGGAGGCGTCCGACAACATAGGGGTGGACCGGGTCGAGTTTTACATGGACAAGGACGGCAGGCACATCCAGACGGATTACTCGGCGCCGTTCAGTTGCCTGCTGAATCCGCAGTATTTGGGTTATTCGGCGGGTGAGTTCTATGGAGAGCGGCGGGTTGGAGCGCGGGCGTACGACTTGGGCAACATGACGAGCGTTATGACCGTGGACCGGAGTTTCCTGGAGTCGTGCATGGGGATGGAGGTTGCGATTGAGATGGGGCCGTGGCACCGCGCCTACATCGACGGCGAGACGGCGCCCGCGATGGAGATTGAGATTCTGGTGACGGCGACGGAACCGGATGGATATCGGTGGGTGGCGCAGCCGGACAATCCGTGGGGGAGGGATTTCCGCCTCGTGGAGAGGAGAAGCAACGTGGCATCGGTGGACTTGTACATTGACGATGTACTGACGGCTACGTCTTATGACGACGTGGCGACACATACGTTTGTCTACGATCTCAACGGTCTGAGCGTTGGGCGACATGGGGTGCGGGCGGTGGCGCACGGACATGTGAGTTGCTCCGCGGCGGCGCGCAGCAGTTTCGAGATCATCCAGCGGCTGCCGGATATCGCGATCACACGGCGGGTCGATCGGGTGGGCAGCTATCTTGAGGTGCGATGTACGATTGCCAACAATGGACTTGCCGATGCGTGGCTGGATCGTTTTCAGGATGTGATGACGGGGTATCAGGCGACGGAGATCGAGGGGCCGGCGGGATCGGTGACGGGCGTCAATTACCGCTGGAACGACCGGCAGTGCGTTATCGATGTGAATCTGCCGGAGCCGACGCGGGTGGCCCGTGGGGGCGGCCAGTTGGAGATTGTATATAAGGCGGTGCCGATTCTGTATGCTTCTACGGACGCACGAGCCTTCGAGGACGGCCGGACCTGGGTGGATTACCGCAGACAGGCCGACGTCCATGGGGCGGTGGAGCGTTTCATCGGGGCGGTTCCGTGGACATGGCCGCCATCGGGACCATCGGCGGCGGCCAAGACAGGGATGGCGATCAGCAACTCGGATTACCTGATCGTTACGTGTCCTCACAACTTGTTCAACTACTACCCGGAGGATGAGGTCAATGAGCTGCTGTGCAAGATGGCGGAGCTGGCGACGCTTCGCAACGCCGTGCTGGGGTACTATCACGCGTACGGTGTGCTGAAGACGGCGTTCCAGAGGGGTGATGCTTTTGCGGTTGGGGACACGTTCGACAAGTGGGGGCAGGAGTTGTTCCTCGCGGATGATGCCGGGGGGATGATACGGGCGTACAATGGGTCGTGTCAATTGGAGATACAAGGGGAGTTGCCCATCGAGCGCAGCGGCCTGCGCGGGGGCGATGCGATACTGGTGGCGAATTTCGAGGCGGGCACGGCGTCGAGTCCACATCCAAGGGATGAGATTATTATCATTGACGGCCACAGCGCCGAATGGGGGCTGAGAGGCGTCGGTGAGGTGTATTACTACAATGAGGGCAGCGCCACGTTTTCGCTTTACGGGCATATCCGCACGAACTACCACAATGGGGACCGAGCGGCGGGCGGGAATGTCATTCGGTCGGGCGCAGTGGACCGCCATGAGATGATCATCGCCAATATCGACGGGGCGATCGATGTTCACGAGGGCATGGTCGATACGCCGACGACATTCTCGGCGGTGTTCGGGCCGGGGGATCTGTTTGCGGTGGGCAATGTGACGGGCGATGACCTTGACGAGATCGTTCTGGCGGATGTGTCCGAGAACCGGATTCGGGTATACAGCGGAACGGGCGCGCTTCTGGCGTCCGGGCTCGTGAGCGATCTGGAATCGTCCGATGAGATGGCGGTCGGGGACGTATGGGGGGACGACCGTGAGGATATCGTCGTCGCGGATGAGAGCGCGGATCAGATTCGGATCTACAGCGTTGAGCCGGGCGGATCCATTGTGTTACGAACGGAATTCGGACTCTACTTTCACAGTGATGACGGTCTGGCGGTGGCGGAGATGTTGCAGGGGGGCAAGGCGGAGATTCTAGCGCTGCGGGGAGGCAATAACGACCATCACACGCGCGGGGTCGTGGAAATCGTGAGTCACCTCGCCGGGGAGACGCCGGGCGGGCGTCGCCATCTGGACGATCTGCTGGCGGCGGATGGGGCCTGGACGGAACAGTTGACGGAGGACTTCGAGGACGAGGGCTATCTGCTGATCGTGGGGGAGATTGAGATTATTCCGACATTCACCGCGTCCTACTACATGGCCAACAAGGCGAGACACGAACGGATCGAGTATACCGACAGCCAGTACGCGAACACAGCGGATGATATGAAGCGGCCGGAGTTGTCGATCGGGCGCATCGTGGGCAATAACGTGTGGCGGCTGCTCAAGCCGATTCAGGCGAGCATCGACGTAATTCGAGGCGACGTGGATTTCGACCAATCGAACGCCCTCGTGGTCAGCGGACGCAATGCCGGGCCGGACGGAGATTCGGACTGGATCAACTTCACGCTGGAGCGGTACTCGATCCGGGATATCATGGAGGACCAGGGTTATGCCGTCAGCAACCAGGAGGATCCGGATGAGACGCAGTTCTTCAACGGATGCCGGAACAAGGATGCGATCCACCTGGCGGGGCATGGGCACTGGACCGTGTGGGATGTCATTGACAGGAGCGAGGTCCGGGATCATTTTGACCCGTGCGATTCACGGCCGCTGGTCTATGCGGACTCGTGTCTGACCGGGCGGTATCCGGAGACGGACAGCACCATGGCGGAGAACTTCCTGCGGAATGGGGCGTCGGCTTACATTGGAGCCACCGAAACAGCGATCAGCCCGTACTGTAAGTATCTGGCGGAGGGCTTCTGGGGGCGATTTGCACCGGGCACGCCGGCGGGCAAGGCGTTGAAGGGGGCGAAGCGAAACCGGATGGGCGATGGGAATTATGCGAAGCACAACTCGGCCATCTTCCATCTGTTCGGAGATCCGAAGCTGGAGCCGGTCTCTTCTTCAGCGTTGTTAATGGAGTCCGCAACCGCAGCGACGGACCCGGACAAGCCCATTGAAGGGCCTCTGTCGAGCATCAATGTGAATATCCCGGCGTACACTGTCATGCCATTGGACGGCTATGACCATGTCTCGATACCGGGGGGCGTGCGGCTGCTGGAGCCGAATCAACCGGACCTGCCGGCGTATACGGTGTCGATCTCCTATCCGGCGGACAGCCGGATCGACGATGTTCGGCTGGTAGAGACAGGAAACCGGGTGGGCGATTCGGGCCTGAACATACCGCTTGTGGAGTTGGCGATACCCCAGATTGGGGCGTCCTCCACGATCGCGGCGCCGCCGCACGCGCCGCAGTGGTATCCGCAGAGGGACTTCGAGTACACGACGGTCACCCGGGCGGATGGGACCGTGATACTGGTTCTGACGGTCTATCCGTTCGTGTACAATGCCAATACGGGGGACGCCACGTTCTGTCATTCGTACAAGTTCGATATCGATTACTCTACGCCCCCCGTGCGGATACGCCTGCTCAAGGCGGGCAAGCCGGTCTACGGGCTCGGAGAGACGGTGATGGCCCAGTTGTGGTTCTGCGGCAGTGCCGAGCAGCAGGGGATGGATGTTGTACAGGCGGCGGTGGTGACGGATGGTTCGGGCAGGGTTCTGGATGGATTGGCGCTACGAACGCTGACGGATGTGCGCGGGCTGGGTTCGTGTGATCTGGCGTGGCCGACGGATGGGTTCGAGCCGAACGAGTATCGGCTGTCGGTGACGCTGGGCGACGGAGCCGGGAACACGTATGACGTGGCGGCGTGCGCGTTTGCTCTGGGGGTGCGGCGGTGCGAGGTTGTCTCCGTGGAGACGGATCCGCCGTGCTTTGTGAACGGCGATGCGATAAGCATTCGCACGGAATGTGCGAATATGGGAGAGACCACGGAATCCGGGACGCTGCTTGTGCAGGTTCAGGATCGCGGTGGGGCTCTGTTGGAGAGCTTTGCAGCGGATATCAACGACTTGGAGGCGGGCAAGAATGTGGCGTTTGTCCATGACTGGAAAGCAACACGGGGGACAAGCGCGTTGCGGATTGTGGCGCATGTACAGTACGATGGGCGGACGTCGGAGGCATTGGCCTATCCAGCGGCCTACCCACGGACGGATGGGGACCTGAACGACGACGGGGCGATCGATCTGGGGGATGTGATGGTGCTGGCCGAGCACTGGCTGGATGCTTGCGGTGTGGGCGATCTTGCTCCGGCCGGCGGCGACTGTATGATGGATTTCCTCGATTTCGCGGTGTTGGCCCGGATGCTGTCGGTGCGGCCGTGGTGAGACGGCGGCCTGAGGTGATGTGGCCTCTATAGTCATGTTGCACTTACCATGTGAATTCGCGGAGTCAGATGCCGTGGTGCCGGCAGGTAGGAAGGTAGCAGTCGGATGACGGCTCTTCAGCCGTGAACCGGGGCTCGAAATTCCTGGTTCTGTCCAATCCCAAAAAAAACACTTGACCTGATGAACCCTAATGCCTATACGTGAGTATGTGAGCATATAGTCGCACATGTCAGGGTAAGACCATGACCTCACGAGTCGGACAACTTGTGTTTGATAAACAGGCTGAAGTGGCCAAGGCGTTGGCCCACCCCCTGCGAGTCGCCATCGTGGATTTTTTGCGCGATGGCGAACAGTGTGTCTGCGATATCGCCGCACATGTAGGGGGCGAGCGGTCGAATGTATCCCGCCATCTCTCGGTGATGGTCGCCGCGGGCGTCTTGGGATGTCGCAAGGACGGCCTGAAGGTCTTCTACGTGTTGAAGACTCCCTGTGTATTGAGGTTCCTTGGCTGCATCGACGAGGTCCTGCGCGAGAGCGTTGCCCAGAATGCGGCGATCCTCAAGGCGCTGGGGTAGCAGGTGTCTTGTTCTTGCGCCCGATATGTGCATATTTGGCGTTATAGTCATTGAATGCGTATCAGCACGACCCGACAGGCCGCAACATGAATTGGAAGCATGAGTGGAAAAGACTGGCAACGATTATCGCCGTGTTCCTGGCGTGTTTCTACCTGCCCATAGGAACCAGGCGGTTCGACCAGGCCATCATGGAATCGCTGCACCTGGTCAAGTGGTACGCCCAGGAGCACGTCCTGCTGTGCCTGATCCCAGCCTTCTTCATCGCCGGGGCCATCGGCGTCTTCGTCAGCCAGGCGTCGGTCATGAAATACCTCGGCCCCAGGGCCAACAAGGTCCTGGCCTACGGCGTAGCCTCCGTATCCGGCTCGATCCTGGCGGTCTGCTCATGCACCATCCTGCCGCTGTTCGCGGGCATCTACCGGATGGGGGCGGGTCTGGGCCCGGCGGCGGCGTTTCTCTACTCCGGCCCGGCCATCAACATCCTGGCCATCATCCTGACCGCCCGCATCCTCGGCCTGGAGCTGGGCATCGCCCGCGCCGTCGGCGCTATTGGTTTCAGTGTTATTATCGGCCTTCTGATGCACTTCATCTATCGCAAGGAAGAACTGGACAAGGCCAACGGGCAGATCGCCATGCCCGAGCCGCAGGTCTCCCGCCCCCTGTGGAAGAATGCCCTGTTCTTCGCCGTGATGGTGGGCGTCCTGGTGTTCGCGAATTGGGGCTCGCCCAACGATTTCCACATTCAGACCCGGGACGGCCGGACGCTGCGGGCCTCCATCGTGCAGGCGCCCGAGCACGCCGACCCGAATGCCGGCGCCTATACGCTCAAGTTGCTCGAAGGCGAGTCCGCGGGGCAGGAGATTAGACTGTCCGCCGAAGACGTTCTGGCCAGGCAGCCGGTCCCCGGCCTCTGGACCACCCTCTGGGCCAACAAGTGGCTGATAACGAGTGTCCTGGCCGCGGCACTGGCCGTGATCCTGGTCCTGTGGTTCGGTATCCGATGGTGGAAGGTCGCCGTCGCGGCCGTACCCGTGATCATCTTGGCCATATTTCTGCCGACGGAAGGCATGATGGTGATGATCCCCTTCACGGCCGCCGTCGTAGGCTTGTCATGGATGACCAGCACGACCGAAGGGGAATCCGAGCAGTGGTTCACCGCCACTTGGGGATTCGCCAAACAGATTCTTCCGTTGCTCTTCTTCGGAGTGGTCGTCGCCGGTCTCCTGCTGGGCCGACCGGGCCATGAAGGGCTTATCCCCTCAGCATGGGTCGAAAGAGCCGTCGGTGGCAACTCGCTGTGGGCCAATCTGTTCGCCTCCGTGGCCGGGGCGTTCATGTACTTCGCCACACTGACCGAAGTGCCGATCCTTCAGGGCCTGTTGGGCGCCGGCATGGGCAAGGGCCCCGCCCTGGCCCTGCTGCTGGCCGGCCCGGCATTGTCGTTACCCAATATGCTCGTGATTCGCTCCGTCATGGGCACGCAGAAAACCGTTGTCTTCGTACTGTTGGTCGTCGTTATGGCGACGGTCTGCGGAATACTGTTTGGGGCGTTTGCCTGAGGAGTCAAGACCATGAAGCAATTACAGATACTCGGGACCGGCTGTCCCAAATGCAAGAAACTGGCCGAGAACGCCGAGGCCGCCGCCCACGAGCTTGGCATCGAGTACGAGCTGAGCAAGATCACCGAGATCGGCGAGATCATGAAGTTCGGCGTAATGATCACGCCGGCCCTGGCCATTGACGGAACGGTGAAGGTGGTCGGCAAGGTCGCCGACGTGGGCCAGATCAAAGCGATGTTGGCATAGCAGCCCGCTGGGGAACCCGGCCGGGTGCGCCGGGCCTAATCACATCGCGACCCGGCGATGGAAAGGAATAGCCAATGTGTGGTGAAAGCAAGTGCTGTAGCGGCGGCCCGACGCTGATATTCTCCTGTTCGGGCGCCGCCGACGTGGGTGAAATTGCCGATCGTGCGGCCAGAGAGTTGACCCGGCGCGGAACCGGCAAGATGTTCTGCCTGGCCGGCGTCGGCGGGCGCGTCCCCGGAATCCTCAAGAAGACCGGCGAGGCCTCGAACATCCTGGCCGTCGACGGCTGCGACCTGGACTGTGTGAAGCACTGCCTTGAGCAGAACGGATTCACCCGCTTCAAGCACCTGCGGATCACCGACCTGGGCATGCAGAAGGGCCAAAGCCCCGCCACCGAAGAGAGTATCGTCAAGGTGGTGGCCCGCGGCGAAATCGTGTTGGCTTCCTGAAGAGGGGGCCTTGGTAAGAAGTGCTCGACAACTCAATACCCTAATGCTCGACCTCAATGCCCTGGCGTGCTCGTGCTGTGATGGGCGCGACAATCCCTGGCTGCTGCTCGTGCTTGTAGCGGGTATCTGGCTGGTGGCCGCCCGAGTGGGTTCGGCCCTCAAGAATGGAGGTAAAGACGCCATGAACAAATTCGCAAAGATCGCTATTGTCGCAGTCCTGGTCGTTGCCGTGAGTATCGTCCTGGCCGTCAAACGCAGCGGTGCCCCTGATGAGACGCCGGGCCCGGCTGCATCAGACGCCCATACGCACGACGGCTCACCGCAGGCATCACCGCAGACCCCGGCCGCGGCCGCGTTGCCCCGTCTGATTGACCTCGGCTCGGTCTCGTGTATCCCGTGCAAGATGATGGCCCCGATCCTCGAAGAGCTTAAGGCCGAGTACGCCGGGCGCTTCGATGTGCAGTTTATCGACGTCTCGAAGGATGCTGCGGCCGCCAGAAAGTACGGCATCAAGCTGATCCCCACGCAGATATTCTTCGACGCCGCGGGCAAGGAACTTTTCCGCCATGAAGGTTTCTATTCCAAAGACGACATCCTGGCCGCGTGGAAGGCATCGGGCCTGGACTTCTCAACCGCCGCCTCACAGGCCCCCGCATTCGAACGTCTGACCCCGGCCAAGCCCGATGAGCGTCCGAAAGACACCGTTTGCTACATGTGCGACGGCGATATCGACCCCAAGACACTCGTGACCGTTCAGACGGACAAGGGTCCGGTCCGGCTCTGTGGCCCGCACTGCTATTTCATCATGCACTCCTGCCTTACCGAGGACAAGACCGACTTCGAGAGCAAGGTTTCGGTCGCGGACTGGACCACGGGCAAACCCATCCCGGTCGCCCAGGCCGCATTCCTCCTTGGCGCCGATGAAGCCACCGGCAGGCCCTGGATTAAGGCCTTCGAGACCCGCGACGCCGCCGCCGAGCAGCGGAAGGCCTCCGGCGGCAACATCCTCGCTTTCAAAGCCTTGCAGCAGCAGGAGTTATCGCATCGTTGCGGCTTCTGCGACCGCTCCTGCTATCCGCAGGACGCCGCCGAGGTCATCGTCGCCGGCGGCCTCCAGACGTGGGGCTGCTGCTCGCATTGCGCTTTGGGCGTGGCCGCCCGAACCGGCAAGGACATCGAGGTCCGCGAGAAGGACCGCCTCACCGGCAAGCCCGTCATCGTCAAGACCCTTGACGGCAAGGTCGCCTCCCTCACGCCGCCAACCGCGGTCGCCTGGTTCGGACAACGCCCCAAGCCCGACGGCACATGGGCCTCGGCCGGCTGCTTCCACCAGGGTTTCTTCACCGACGCTGACAGCCTCAAAAAGTGGGTCCAGGCCAATCCCTACGAAACCGGCAGGCTCATCCCCATCAGCCAGGCCCTCGCCGACAAGATCAAGCTCTCGCCCGACCAAATCCAGAAGGCCTGCAAAATCGGCGAATGTTCGCCCAAATAGCCTATGGAACGACTCTTTACATCTCTGACTCACGCCGTCGAAGGGACCCCCGCCATCGCCATCGGCGCGGCCCTGGCCTGGGGGATACTGAGTATCCTGCTGAGCCCGTGCCATCTGGCGAGCATCCCGCTGATCGTCGGCTTCATCGACAAGCAAGGCCGCATGTCCACCGCCAGGGCGTTCGGGATTTCCACCTTCTTCGCCGTCGGCATCCTCGTCACCATTGCCGCCATCGGCGCCGTCACCGCCGCG
>DDXG01000272.1 GCA_002347125.1 Phycisphaerales bacterium UBA2266 | reverse complement strand
GTCTGGGAGTGGTGCAACGACTGGTACGGTTCCTACAGTTCCGGTTCACAGACAAATCCCACGGGCCCGACCGATGGCTCGTACCGTGTTCTGCGCGGCGGCGATTGGGACTACGCTGCGAACCACTGCCGCGTGGCGGACCGCAGCGGCGACAGGCCCGACTATCGCGGCGACTTCTGCGTCGGGTTTCGTGTTGTCCTGGACTTTTAACACTTTGGCTTTTATCCCTTTTACCCTTTGCCCGAGCGAAGCGAGGGCCGAATTTTTTTCCAAAAGTGCGCGGCCAATGCCATATATGGCATATCCAACTCTGGCAGGCGACGGCTGTATCGGGCCGCCTCAGCGTTCTGGGCGGTGAATCCGCCCATAAACGGGCGAGGCCCGCCGACCACGAGATCGACGAGCCTCGTCCAAAACCCAACGCCAACTGCACACAACGGTGCAGCCGAACCCTGCCAAAACTCCTGATTCCACCGCGGAGCACCCAGAGGCCGCAGAGAACCCCTACTCAAGGTTCTTCTCCGCGCGATCAGCAATCGTAATACAGGTGGAACTCATGCGGATGCGGCCGCAGCGCCATCTCATCGATCTCCTTTTCCCGCTTCCACTGCACCCACGTCTCGATCATGTCGTCGGTGAAGACACCGCCCTGAGTAAGGAACTCATGGTCCTTCTCAAGGGCCGCGATGGATTCGGCCAGAGAACCGGGCGCCTGCTTGGTGGTCGCCAATTCCTCCTTGGGCAGTTCGTACACGTCCACGTCCATCGGCTTGCCCGGGTCCATTTTGTGCTTGATGCCGTCGAGGGCGGCCATCAGCATGGCGGAAAATGTCAGGTAGCCGTTGCAGCTCGGGTCCGGGCAGCGGAACTCCACTCTCTTGGCCTTGTCACTCGGTGAGTACATCGGGATTCTGCAGGCTGCCGAGCGGTTCCGTGCGGACATGCAGAGGTTGACCGGCGCCTCAAAGCCCGGCACCAGCCGCCGATAGGAGTTCGTCGTCGGCGCGGCAAACGCCAGAATGGCCGGGGCATGGTGAATCAGCCCGGCGATGGCGTGCAACGCCAGATCCGACAGGCCGGCGTAGCCCTTGCCCGCAAACAGGTTCTTGCCGCCTTTCCACAGGGAGAAGTGCGTGTGCATCCCCGAGCCGTTGTCCTGGAAGATGGGCTTGGGCATGAACGTCGCCGTCTTCCCATAACGCTTGGCGACATTCTTGACGATATACTTATACCACATCAGCTTGTCGGCCTGCTCGACGAGCGGGGCGTACAGCATGTCTATTTCGGCCTGCCCCCCCGTGGCCACCTCGTGATGGTGTTTCTCGACCATGATGCCGACTTTCTGCATCTCCGTGACCATTTCGCTGCGGATGTCCTGCTGCGTGTCGGTCGGGCTGACGGGGAAGTACCCGCCTTTGTACGACGGCTTGTACCCGAGGTTGGGCTCCTCGAACCGGGCCGTATTCCAGGACCCCTCCGCCGAATCGATCGAGTACATTCCCGTGTGCTGATTCTGCTCGTAGCGGACTTCGTCGAAGATGAAGAACTCCGGCTCCGGCCCGTAGTACGCCGTATCCGCGATCTTGGTCTTCCTTGCATATTCCGCCGCCCTCTTGGCGATGACGCGCGGGTCGCGGTTATACTCTTCTCGCGTGAGCGGATCGACCACATCGGCAAGCACGCTCAGCGTGGGTTTGGCGAAGAACGGATCCAGGACCGCGGTCTCCAGATCGGGGACAGCCATCATGTCCGACTGATGAATCGGCTTCCAGCCGCGGATCGACGACCCATCGAATCCGAGCCCTTCCTTCAGGGCCTTCTCGTCCAGAAACTCCGTCGGAAACGTGCAGTGCTGCCACGTCCCGAGCAAATCGACAAACTTGAGGTCCACCATCCCTGCCTTATGCTTCTTCGCGAATTCAAAAAACTCTTTTGGCGTCATGGGTTCTTGCTCCTTTCATCTGCATTGCCAATACGCCCAACTTGAAAAATACAGCAGTTCGACTGCACTATGCACCGACCGGTCTCAACCGATGGCCTCGTTTCCGCGCTCGCCCGTGCGAATCCGGATGCACTCGCCCAGGTCGAGGACAAAGATCTTGCCGTCGCCGATCTCCCCCGTCCGCGCCCCTTCGCTGATCGCCCTGACGGTCTTCTCCACGAACGCCTCATTGACGGCGATCTCCAGCTTGACCTTCTTGAGCAGGCTGCCCTGCTCCTTGTGGCTGCGGTAGACCTGGGCAACGCCCTTCTGGCGGCCCCGGCCGACCACGTTGGACACCGTCACGAGATGAACCCCTTCGTCCGTCAGTCGCTTGAGTACGTCATCCAGACGATCCGGTTGAATAACCCCTATCACGTATTTCATGAGTAAGGCCCTCGCCTTCATCAGCTAATCAATAACGGTATAGGCCGCTTCACGATGCAGCGTCAGGTCCAGACCGACCCGTTCCTCGTGCTCGCTGACCCGTAGTCCCATCAACGCTTCGACCAGCTTGAGCAGCAGAAAGCCCGCCGTGAACGAGAAGACAACCGTGATCAGCACGACCTTGACTTGGATCCACAGCAAGACCGGGTTGCCGTAGAACAATCCATCCGCTCCGGCCGGATTGACGGATCGCGTCGCGAACAGGCCCGTCGCGATGGCGCCCCACATGCCGCCAATCCCATGTACGCCGAAGGCGTCCAGGGCATCGTCATAACCCAGCGCCGCCTTGATGTACGTCACGGCCACCCAGGGGATCAGGCCCGCTCCGAGTCCGATGCCGATAGCGCCTACCAGCGTGACGTACCCGGACGCCGGAGTAATCGCCACCAGTCCCGCCACAGCGCCCGTAATCACGCCCAGCGTCGTAGGCTTCTTGTGCTTGAGCCAGTCGAGCAACGCCCACGTCACGCCTGCGACGGCCGCCGCCACGTGCGTTACCGTAAACGCGCTGCCCGCCAGGCCGCCGGCGCCCAGGGCGCTGCCTGCGTTGAATCCGAACCAGCCGAACCACAGCAACCCCGCCCCCAGCACCGCGAACGGCAGATTGTGCGGTGGAGAGATCCCCTCGGGATACCCTCGCCGACGTCCCAGCACCAGCGCCGACGCCAGGGCCGTCATCCCTGCGGTGATATGCACAACCGTGCCCCCGGCGAAATCCAGCGCCCCCCACTCCCGCATGAACCCGCCCACGCCCCACACCCAGTGGGCCACCGGGTCATACACCAGCGTCGCCCACAACAGCATGAAGATGCACAGGCCGGAGAATTTCATTCGTTCCGCGAAGGCCCCGATGATCAGCGCCGGTGTTATCACGGCGAACATCATCTGGAACATCATGAAGACCTGGTGTGGGATCGTCGCCGCATAGTCGGCGTTCGGCTCCTGTCCCACGCCGCGTAGAAACACCCACTTGAGCCCGCCGATCAGACCCGTGCCCGGCCCAAAAGACAGACTGTACCCGAGCACGACCCACTGCACGCTGATCAGGCACAGAATCATCAGACACTGCATCAGCACCGAGAGCATGTTCTTGCGGCGCACCAGCCCACCGTAGAAGAACGCCAACCCCAGCGTCATCAGCATCACGAGTGCGGCGCTCATCATCACCCACGCCGTATCGCCCGTGTCCACCGCGGCCGTTGTGGGCGCCGTGATGCCGGCCGTATCCGTCTGGCCCGCATGCGCAACACCCTCGGCGCCCCAAAGGACCGCGACGATCCCAAGTATCGCCGCTGCCGCCCACATCCTGCCCGCTCGCGGTCTCAAAAGACCCTCAGCGTGGCCTTCGCTGCTTCCGATCATCTTCTGCGCCCTTAGACAAAGGTTACATACACCGCCCTTACGCGGGGCGGCGATTGCCATCATGCCATGGTGCATTTGCAATTGTTGTGCCAGGGCCCGCCGGAAGCGGCGTGCTTGCTCTATATTCTTATTTCAAAGAGACTTACGTCAATTTCCCCGTTCTACGACTGCGAGGTTGACTTCTACGAAGTTGTAGACTCAGCCAACATAATCTACGGTAATGTAGATTACGGCGACTACCTTCATCATGCGGGCGAGCCCCACTCCTGCGAGCAGGGCCCGCCCCGAGCCCATGGAGGGCGCAGAAAATGATGGCCGACCGATGGCGGCCCCGCCGCCTATCCGATAGCAGGCCCTCCGCGCTCGCCCGTGCGAATCCGGATGCACTCGCCCAGGTCCAGGACGAATATCTTGCCGTCGCCGATCTTGCCCGTGCGGGCCCCGTCGATGATGGCATCGACCGTCCGCTCGACGAAGTCCTCGTTCACGGCGATCTCCAGCCGCACCTTCTTGAGCAGGTTCACCTCGAACTTCACGCCGCGGTAGCTCTCCTCGTACCCCTGCTGCGCTCCGCAGCCCAGGGCGTTGGTCACCGAGACCTTGCACACCTCGGCTTTGTACAGCGATTTCTTCACATCCTGCAGCTTGTGCGGTTGAATATAGGCTACAATGAGTTTCATCTTGTCATGCTCCTTCGATAGGCACGTCACGTCGTGCTGAAGATCTGGAATCCCGCGTACGCCTCCATACCGTGCTCGCCGATATCGAGGCCGCGCAGCTCCTCCTCGCGGCTGACCCGCAACCCCACCGTCGCGTTGATCAGCTTGAACACCAGCCCCATCGATACGACCACGAATGCGATGGTGACGGCGCTGCCCAGCATCTGGACCCCAAGCTGGGTGAACCCGCCGCCGTAGAACAGCCCGTTTCGGGCCAGCCCGCCGACGCCCTCCTGGCCGAACAGCCCGACCGCCAGCGTGCCCCAGACCCCGCACATCCCGTGCACCGGGACCGCCCCGACCGGGTCGTCGATTCTCAGCCGGTCCAGCAGTTCAACGCCCCGCACGACCACGACGCCCGCGATGGCGCCGATGACCATCGCCGCCCAGGGATCGACATACGCACAGGGGGCCGTGATACCCACCAGACCCGCCAGGGCCCCGTTCATCGCCATGGACAGGTCCGGTTTGCCGAACCGCTTCCAGGCGGTGATCATCGCGGCGATCCCGCCCAGGGCCGCGGCCAGGTTCGTATTGATGGCCACTCGCGCGATGTCGGTGCCGTTGCCAACGCTCAGCGTGGAGCCGGCGTTGAATCCAAACCACCCGAACCACAGAATGAACACGCCTAGCGACGCCAGGGGAATACTGTGGCCGGGCAGGACGTTCGCCTTGCCATCCGGCCCGAATTTGCCCTCTCGCGGCCGCAGGATGATCGTCCCGACCAACGCCGCGAAGCCGCCGACCGTATGGACCACCGTCGAGCCGGCGAAATCGCCGAAGCCCTTGCCCGCCAGCCACCCGCCGCCCCAAATCCAGTGTCCGATGATCGGATAGATCAGGGCTGAGATGATAAAGGAGTAGATGAGATAGCCCGTGAACTTCATCCGCTCGGCCATTCCGCCGGCCACGATGGTCGCGGCCGCACCGCAGAACGCCGCCTGAAACAGCCAGAACGCGAATAACGGCAGGCCGCTGGCCTCGTCGCCGATTCCCATCAGCAGCCAGCCCTTGGTCCCGACGAAGCCGTTGCCGTTGCCGAACATCAGCCCGTATCCGACCAGAAAGAACCCCAGCGACGCCATGCAGAAGTCGAGGAAGTTCTTCGTCAGGATGTTGCAGGTGTTCTTGGCTCGGATGAAGCCGGCCTCGACCATGCCGAACCCGGCCTGCATGAAGAACACAAGAAACGCCCCCAGCAGCACCCAGACGGTATTAAGGCCGACCTGAAGGTCCGCCACGCTGATCGCCGACTCACCGGCCGACGCCGGGCTGCAAAGCCCCAGCGCCACCACGGCCGCCGACACAATCTTGAGGTTCAGTCGTACGCCCTTTGCACGTCGCATAGCTCTTGGCATCTCCCTTCGAACTAGGACAATCACGTCTGTACGTCGCGGGCCGCGGCATACGCCGCACACATCGCCCGCGTTACGGAGATACCCTATCGCAACCGGCGTGCCAGAACCGGGAGGCCGACCAAGTGAAAACGTAAGACCTTTATCTAAAAGAACTTACAAGAGGCATGGCGACCGTGCCCTCCGGCAACGCGATCTACATTTTCGTTGCAACCCCACCAATATGCTACAATTATGTATACAACCGACGATGGGAATGCGCGGTCTATCACCCCAGAAGACCTGCCGGCCGGGTAATACAACAGTCGTTTGGAGTGTACGGCCCCTCGCAGCCTGCTACCGCACGGGTTCTATATATATGTTGCGGAATTCGATAGGGCTGCCTTCGCTCTGCAAACAAATCCAGCCGCAACGGTCCGAGGCCATCACGCCCTCATTCTGAAGGACCTCGTTAACGTACAGGCGGATTTCATCGTCGCGGCAATCAATATCATAGCTGTTCCACTGGCCCGCGGGCTTCTCGCTGGAGGCCTGCTTCTTCGGCACAGAGACGAACATCTTGCCCGGATCGCCAAGCACCTTGCCGTCCACGGTAATGCCCGTATACCGGATCAGCACGAAATCACCGGCGCTGCCGCTCTTGAGCTGGGCCTCAATGCACCGCGGCCAGACCTGGTCCTGCCCACTGGCGTGTAGAAGGACACCGCTGTTCGTTGGCTCGGCCGCCCATCGCCACTCGACATGCAGCCTGTAGTCACGGTACGTCTTCTGCGTCCGCATATACCCGTTGGGCTTGCCCACGCAATGCACCACGCCGTCCCTGACACTCCAGATGTCGCCAACATTGACGTTGGGATCATCCACGTGCAGCTTCCACCCCGCGAAATCCCGCCCATTGAACAGCATCGTCCTGGCCTTGGGCGACACCGCCATCTCCTGCTCACAACCCGCGACCATCGACACAACCGCAACCGCCGCCGTGATCAACAACATCTTCGCCATAATCCGTCTCATCGTCCAGTCTCCAGAATCGAATGTTCAGACATCGTGTTCGTGTGCATACGTCGACAACGTCCCGCCAGACTACCAGATTGCCCGCCCCCCCGCAAATGCTTATCGACAACCGCACGTCTCCCGGTAGATTCGGATGTACTGTTCAGCCACGCCGGACCAGCCGAAGCGGGCCGCCTGGTGTACAGCGGCGGATGAGAGGCTGTGTATCTTCTCTCGATGGTCCGCCAGGTCGGCCACGGCGGCCGCGATGGCCCGCGGGCTGTCGTCGTCAAGCACTACGCCGTTGTCGGCGATGAGTTCCTCGACACCCTCGCAGCGGGTGGCCACAATCGGCAGACCCGTCGCCATGGCCTCCAGCATGGCGTTGCTCATACCCTCCTGCATCGAGGCCGAGACAAACACGTCGCTGTCGCGGTAGACGGCGGGCATCCGGCCGCCTTCCAGTCGCCCGACCATCTGGATACCCGCGTCCAGACGCCTGCCCGCAATGAGCCTTTTCAGCTCCATCTCCAGCGGCCCGCTGCCGACAATCTTGAGAGCGACCTTGCGGCCCTGCCCGCGGAGGATGGCCACGGCCTCGATGAGCCGGTCGATCCGCTTGGTGTTGGACAGCCGCCCCACGGTCAGCAGTCGCAGCGTCTCATCCGCCCCGCGCCCGGCCGGAGGATGAAACCGCCTCTGATCCACGCCATTCGGGATGACGGAGATGTCGATGCCGGGCATGAACGCCAGGGCACGCCGCCGCAGGCCCTCGCTGCACGCCACAATCGACGCGGCATTGCGCCAGATCGCCCGAAACACCGGCGCCAGCAGCTTGTACTCCAGTTGCAGACGGGCATTGGGCCCCGGCACATCCGAGCCGCGAAGCGAGAGGATATACGCAATGCGCCCGGCCGTGCGATAGCACAGCCATCCCGTAGGAAAGCCGAAGAACGCATGGACCAGGGCATACTCATTCTCGTCGAGCATCCGGCGGTAGTGGCCCCTGGCCCTGTGGAGCCATTGGAGGACCTCGACTCTTCGCCAGTGGTGCAGGTCTTTCTTGCCTATGCCCACGCGGGTAATGGAGATATTCGCGGCGGGGCGCTCGGTGGTCAGGCCGGGTTTTCGCCCGCTGGTCAGGACATCGACATGAAGATCCCCGGCCCGCGCATACTCACCGACCAGGGCCTTGTGCGCCATCCCCGCGCCGCCCCCGATGGGCGGAAACTCATAGTTGAGCATGAGAATTCTCATCGGCGATCCGTCATCCGGCTACCTGTCATGCCATGCACGATGACCCAAGCGTAATACTCCATCCATGTCCTGTCATACTCAGCGAAGCGAAGCATCTCGTCATCATACCGCCTGCACTATCCTGACTCGCCCATCGTCAGTCATGTGTCGTGAGCCGTGTCTCTATCGTCTTCTTCGCCACTACAAACAAATTCGTCTGCATACACAGCGGCAGCCGTCGCCAGGGGATGTACCTGGCCAACTTGCCGAAGGGCCCCAGCTTCTTGAGCTTGTTGAGCATGAACTCGTTGACGGGGTCGATCTTGACGAACCGCACCGTAAAGCCGTTGCGGACCAGACGCCGTCGCAGTTGTCGCGGGCTGTGCAGCGACGGGTGCGCGAGCCTCCAGCCCAGGCCCTTATGGGCGATGGTCTCGAAAATGACGTTGGCGAACTTGTTCGGCGTCTGGAACAGGTACAGGCCGCCGGATCGCAGCAGGCGGCGGACCTCGCCGAGATGTCGGTCCGGGTCCGGGATATGTTCGAACAAATCAAAACTCAGCACCGCATCGAAGGACTCGTCGGGCCACGGCAGACTCTCGGCGGCATGCGCCTCCAGCCGGGCGTCGGGGTACTTTCTACGGCCGTACTCGATAGCGGCTTGCGAGATATCCGTGCCGATGACGTTGAAGCCCCTCTGCGTCAGATGGTTCGTGACGCTGCCGATGCCGCAGCCGACTTCCAGCGCCTGGTCGCCCTTGCCGATCAGGTCCACCGTCTCGATGAAGTCCAGACACGCCTGGAGATTGCCGCGCTGCTCCGTACCGGCGGCCAGACTGTGCCGCCAGTCGTCCTCGTAGATCGCGTGATAGTCAACCGCTTGCCGGGTCATGGGCGGTGCACGGCCGCGATGAGACGGCCGTCACTTCTTCTCGAACAGTACATGATCGCCGAATTCCCGCACGACACGATAATTCTGCATCACGTACTGCCGCAGGGGTTTAAGGATTTCGTATCGCTGGGCCTCGGCCTTGTCAAACTGCTGCTCCAACATACCGGCCCAGGCCTTGTCAAAGGCCTCGACAATGCTCGCGTTGTTCGGCAGGAAGGCCGCCTCCTGGGCCCCCATGAAACCCTTCGGCATCTTAGGCCACAGCTCGTAGGGCGGACGCTCGATGGGGATATGCCGCTTGCGGGAGTCGATAATGAACTTCGGCGGGCGTTTCTCGAATTCCGCCAGCAGGGTTTTGACCTCATCGGCCAGTATCGACGGGGCGTTTCGCGTCATGGAGCAGCATCGCGACGCCGATGAAAAACGCCCGGCCGCCACATACATGCCCGGGTACCAGCCCCAGACGTACATGGTGTCCTGCGGCGTGGAGTGGTCCCGGACGTAGTACGCGGCGGCCTGCCAGGAGTAGTAGCCGCCTCGCTTCTTAAGGTCGCGGATCTCCTTGACCCGCTGCACAAAGCCGTTGCGCCTGCCGCCGTACGACGTCGCGGAAAACGGACTGCGGCTGATGCCAAAATAGATATGCCATGACATCAGAATAGCTGCGAGCACCGCCGCCGCCCCGATGCCCCGCCACTTCATCACGCGATCCGTGGCGGCGAGCTTGTCGAAGTAGAGCGAGAGGATATAGCCGGCCAGCACCGCCGCCGAGCCGTTGAGCGGCAGATAATACTCCTCGTAGGAGCGCGGGCTGATCCACACAAAGGCCATATCCAGAATCCACCATAACCCCAGCAGCAGGACCAGCCGGTCCCGAACAGGCTTGGGCGACGGGGCCTGGGCCTTGCGGTCTCGCAGCCACAGGCCTATCCGCATCACGATGCCGACGACGGCCAGCGTGATGGGCAGGATGAACAGGCCGTAATACCGCAGGACGCGAGGAATCTGGACGGACAACGGAACGAGCCGCCGCCCCTCCGCAACGTAGCTTGTGGCCGCGGCATCCTCCGCCACTGCGGCCGACGGCCACAACGCCGCGAGGATGTCATAGACCCACCTGTAAGGCAGGCCCCACTGGATGCCCCAGCCGAGGATCCAGACGTACATGGGCGCCACGGACACCACGGCCCCGGCCAGTAGCAAGCCAATCTGCCGCGCCGTCTGTCCTATGGTCTTATGCCGCAGGATCGGCTGGGCCAGAACAAACAGGCCCGTGGCCATAACGGCCGAGAGCCCCGTCTGCTTGAACAGCGGCGCCCAGACCAGCACCGCCCCGGCAAGCACCGCGTAGAACCACCGGCCCGAGTACTCGTGGAAGATGATGAGGCTGACGCCCGCAATCATGCAGGCGATCATGAACTGTTCCTTCACGTTGCCGAACTTGGCGATCAGCGGACTGGACAGGTACGTGGCCGCCAGGAACACGCCGATACACGCGGGAATCAGGCCGAAGGCCTTGCGCATGGCCAGAAACATCAGAACCAGGGCCCCCAGTTGCATGAGCATCTGGACCAGCTTGGGCCCGGTGTCGTTGTAACCAAACAGCCACACGCCCAGCAGATTGGCCATGAACGTGCCCGGCTGGGCGGAAGGCAGCTCATCGACGCCCAGCCTGGCCCCGTTGAGGACGTGGGCCGCCGAGTAGACGTAGGCACCCGCGTCGTAGGCCCCGGGGCTGTTGAACTCGATGTACTTGCCCAGGGCGAACATCCCGCCGGCCAGGACCACCGTAACCGCGATAATCACGCTTTCACGCCGCAAAAGGACAAACCGGCGACGGGGTTCGACCGCCGGCGCCGCCGAGGGCCGCTGGTGATGGTGGCGGTCTCGGACGCGGTGGCGGGTCATGGGGTCTCTCCGTCAGGAGACGTCGATTCGAGTATCTCGCGGATGACGTAGGTCGGGCGGTTCTGCGACTCGTGGTAGGTCCGCACGAGCAACTCCGCAATCAGGCCCATCAGGATGAACTGGACGCTGGTGGTGACCAGCAGGGCCGTCAGCACCAGCAGCGGATTGCGATTCATGGATAGGCTCGCCGCGGAGATGAACTTCTGGTAGAGCACAACCAACCCACAGAAGATGGCCCCCAGGGCGCTCAGCGCCCCGAGCCCTCCGAAGATGTAAAGGGGCTTGGTGGAGAATGAACCGAGGAACTTGACCGTAATCAGGTCGAGGACCACCTTGAACGTCCGGGCCAGGCCGTACTTGGCGATGCCAGCCGTGCGGGGCCGATGGTTGACCACCATCTCGCAGATATGCGCCCCCGACCACGACGCCAGGGCCGGTATGAAGCGGTGCATCTCGCCGTACAGCCGCATCTCGGCGACGACCTCCCGGCGGTAGGCCTTGAGCGTACAGCCAAAGTCGTGCAGCGCCACCCCCGTGATCCGGGCAATGAGCCAGTTGGCCATCCGCGACGGCAATCGCCTTGTCAGGGCCTTGTCATGGCGGACCTTCCGCCAACCGCTGACCACGTCGTAGCCCTCCTTGAGCTTCGCCACCATAGCCGGTATGTCGGCCGGGTCGTTCTGCCGGTCGCCGTCGATGGCGATGATGATATGGCCCCGGCTATGGTCGAAACCGGCGCTCATCGCGGCCGTCTGCCCGAAATTCTTGCGGAAACGGATGGCCCGAACCCGCGCGTCGGCCGACTGGATCTCCTTGAGGATGCTGAAGCTCCCGTCCGTGCTGCCGTCGTCAACAAACACGATTTCGTAGGCGAACCGACCCGCAAGCGCCTGCGTAATCTCGTCGTACAGCGCCCTTATATTGTCCTGCTCATCGAGCAGCGGAGCTACAATTGATAGTTCGGGACCGTCTGCGGTCATAGTGGTCTCCATACAGAGCGGCTCAAGTGCGACCATATTATCCCGCCGGGCGGTTCTTGGCAAGGATGGGAAAAGGGTTTGCACGGGTCATGGCGGATCGGTACAATAAAACGTCCGGTGCCGATTCAGGGCAGTCTGTCTGCAACTGTTTTGGAGATAAGGGAATATGAAGCTCAATCGAACAGTCACAGTTGTGTTGGCGGTCATCTTGATGGGCGCATTCTGCGGGTGCGAGGAGCAGGCCAAGGGCCCGGCCGGTCCCGTCGTCGAACCACCGGATACGCTGGCGCCGGAGCCGACGCCTGCTGAGGCCGACCCGTCCGAGCGGACCGCCCCTGACCCCAACGAATTGCCGCCCATAGTCGTGGCGATACCGACCGATCCCAACGCGCCGGCCCCGAAGATCGTCTTTGACTCAACGACGGCGGATTTCAACGATGTCGGACCGGGCACGCGGCAGACCGTCGAGGTCGCATTCCGCAACGAGGGCAAGGCCCCGCTGAATATCCTGCGGGTGGACGATTGTTGCGGATGCACCGGGCAGTTGACCAAGCAGGTCCTGGCCCCGGGCGAGTCCGGAACGCTCAAGGTCGCCTGTACGTTCGCCTCGCGGCCCGGGGCGATGCGGCGCACGATGTACGTGAATACCAATGACCCGAGCAACCCCAGGGCCACCATCGCCATCAAGGCCAACGTCGTACAGAAGATCGGTATCGAGCCGACCACGCTGAGTCTGTTCCTCAACAAGGAGAATGCCGGCTGTGAGCCGATCAAGCTGACCAGCCTGGATGGACGGCCGTTCTCCATTACCGCCGTCAACGCCACCGCCGGGGCCCTGACCATTGAGTTTGACCCCGCGGCCAAAGCCACGGAATTCGTCCTCCAGCCCAAAATCGTCCCAGATCGCCTCAAGACCGGGTTGAGCGGGTTCATCGAGATCTCGCTGACGCACCCCGACGCCCAGTCGGTGTCCATAGGCTTCAACGCCTTGCCCCGTTACAAGCTCTCGCCGCCGCAGGTGATTGTCTTCAACGCCGAAGCGGGCAAGCCCATCGAACGCAAGATATGGGTCCTGAACAACTACGAGGAGGCCTTTGAGATTGCCTCGGTCTCGGCGCCGGGCGGCACCATCGAGCTGCTCAAACAGAGCGAAATCACCAACGGCTATCAATTTGAGGTCCGGATCACCCCGCCGAAAGAGGAGGCGAATAAGACGGTCTTCACGGACACGTTCACCGTGAGTATCCGCGATGGCGAGACGCTGACGGTTCCAGTGCGGGGCTTCTACATGCGGCGCAGTCAGTAAGCTCTGACTGAGGTGTCACCGGTACGATACTCACCGTAATGGGAGCGCGTTATGAAGCGTATTGGGGTAGTAGTCTGTGTTCTTGCGGTAGCGGCGGTTCTGTCTTGTGAACGGGAGCAGCCGGCGGTGAAGACCAACCCGGGTGCGTCTGCGGTCAAGGCCGCGGCTGCGGCCATCTTCCTGACCGGCGATGAACTCGGGGAGATGAAGCCATGTGGCTGCTCAGGTGGGCAGTTGGGAGGCCTGGACCGCCGCCGGGCGGCTTGGAGCGATGTGGTCGCCGAGAGCCGTATGGTCCTGGATACCGGCCGACTTGTCGCCGGCGACGGCGAGCAGGATATGATCAAGCTGAGCCTGATCGTCGAGGCCTATAGAATGCTCGGCTACGACGCTGTCAACCTGACCGCCCACGACCTCGAACGGATGCGCCATCAGGGTTTGATGGACTCCGCGGCCGCCGGACTCAAGCTCATCAGTGCCGAGGCCCCGCCAACGGTCCCCCTGGATCCCAGCGTCCGCAAAGTTCTCCAGGTTGACGGCAAATCCGTGCCAGTTACGGTGGCGACGTTCAACACGATGCGCCAGGGTGCTGAGGGAATCGGGGCCCTGTTTCCCGGTGGGATAACGGACGGCGGCATTGAGATACTCCTGATAGACCGGTGTGATTTAGGGGTATTGAATGAGATTCGCGGGCAATGGCCCGGCTTGGACTGCATCGTCTGTCGCAGCGATATCGATGAACCGCAGATCCTGGCACAACAGCGCCCCCTGGCGATCTCGCTTGGCCATTTCGGAAGGTATGTGAGCCGACTCGACATCGAGACCACAGCGGGCGGACCCAGGCTCCGCTATTCCAAAGTGCCGATTCGGGAGGAACTGCCCCGAGACAAGCAGCAGATCGAGCTTTATAGGACCTATCAGCTTCTCGTGAAGGAGGCCGATCTGCTCGAACGGGTCCCCCGTATGCCGGAGCCGCACGGGCTCAAGTTCCTCGGCTCAAAGGCGTGCGAGCCCTGTCATAAGTACTCGTACGGCCAGTGGAGCACCAAGGCCCACGCCAACGCGATGGACTCGCTGGTGAAGGTTGGCTCCCAGTACGACCCGGAATGCGTGGTCTGCCACGTCGTTGGGATGAAATACGAGGGCGGTTATGTAAATGAAGAACAAACACCCCAGCTCAATCACGTAGGCTGTGAGAGCTGCCACGGGCCCGGCTCGGCGCACGTGAGCGATCCATCGTCGGTCAAGACCGTCGGCGACGCCCCGGCCGTGTGCAAGACCTGTCATACCCCTGAAAAAAGTACGGGATACGCCGGGCACGAGGCGGAGTATATGCAAAAAATCGTGCATTGGCCGGAACCTTAAACAAAGCGCAGTGTCAAACAGTAGTACAGCAGGGCTATTGAGACGTTTTTTCTCGGAGCCCCGCGGGGCTAAGGAGCAGGAGTGTTATGATAAAGACATTGCGCATCACCAGTATTGCAGCCGCCGCCTTGGCGGTCGTATTCCTGGTCAGTTCGGTGGTCTTCGGGGTGCGTGGCGATTCGGACATTGAGAAGTTCCTGGAATCGCCCAGCGTTCTGGACATGTTCAGGCAGGCCGGTGGCAAGAACCGTGCCGGCTCAGACAGCCAGAAGAACCCCCTTATCGCCGCTGCCGAAGCGTTCTCCAAGTACCTTGACCCCCCCATTATTCCTACCGAGCGACCCACACCTGCCCCGGCCCGCGAAGTCGCGCGGGTCGAGCCCCCCATTCAAACCACGCCCAAGTTCCGTCTGATCGGCATCAGTTTCTATGAGGCCAAGCCTGAGGAATCGCTGGCATTCGTCGACGAGGTGGGCAAAGGCGCCCACTGGGTCCGCCCGGCCACGAAACTGGGGCACATCACAATCGAGGCCGTCAGAGAGGACGCCGTCGTCGTCAACGACGGAACGAAGACCTACGAACTGACCCCGGACAGCGCCCCGGCATCGCCGGTGGCGGCCGTCATTCCACCATCCATGCCGGGGACGGACGAAGCCCTCCCGGTCGCCGCGGCGGCGGCAGCGACCCCGCCACGGCCGACAACGGCCAGGCCCACCACAACCACCGCGGCCAGGCCGCCGGTCGGTCGGGTGGCCCCTTCAGTGGACCCGGATCGGGCCGCCCAGATGGAGGCCTTCGTCCAGCGGCTCAAGGACATGCAGAAGAACCTGAACACCGATAAGAGCGGAAACGAAGCGGCCAACCCTGAAGACCGGGCGGCTCAGATGCAGGCCCTGATGGACCAAATGGCGGCTTCTCGCGTCAGCGACGATGAGGCCCACGAGCTGGACGACCTCGGGAAACAACTCAGCGGCGAGACCAACGATTCCGTCCGGTCGCTGCCGGCGTCAGAGATTCCGCCGCGTCCTCCCGTTTCACGTCCTCCGCGCAGCACGGCCGGGCGAGGATGACAGGCCGAGAAAGAACCAAAGACTAACAGGCATATATCCACCACCGGGCAATCCCAGAACGCCGCGCAGATGCGCGGCGTCTTTCTTTCGGGCCGAGGGAGTCGGCGGCCAAAGCGGCGTTCTTCTTGCATGGAAGCGGATCATTTCCAATACTTTCAAGGACAGCGCAACCGGAGATAGGGCGTCTCCATCGTCCGATAGCCTTTACGCGCGGAATCCCGATGGCGCGCGTCGGACGTAAACAGGGCATTACCAGTACTGTCGGGGCCGTTTTTTGTCCGATCCGGCGGAACTGCCGAACGTCCGAGTTGTCAGATACTTCGGCTGGGTTGCGTCCTTTGTCAGTATCGCCGCTCGGCATCGTTCAAGCCTGGGCAAGGGGCTTTCCCAGCAGGTTTGCAGTACGGTCCGGTAAAAGCAGGAGCCTACAGACAGGGACGGAACCCGTTTGAACAGTGGGGTCAATGATGAGAGAAGGGTATTGTACCGGGGAACGCAAGGGCACAATCATCGGCCGGTTGGTTCTGGCGATCTGCCTGTTCCATGGCGGCTGGGCCGTGGCGGCCGAGTCGGGGTGGACGGAGTCGGCGCGGCAGATGGTATCGTTGCGGCATCTGTCCGTGGAGAAGGCCGACGCCTTCGTGAGTCGTTTGCGTCTGGGAACCGTCTCAAAGGTCGCCGGCAGCAACAAGGCGGCAGTGGTCGGCTCCAAGGACGAACTGTTCAAGACGGTTTCGCTGCTGGATGTAGTCGACAGCGAGACGCCGTACACCATGGGCAAACTGGGCGATGCGGGCCGGGTGCTGCCCAGCCTCTCGGCGATTGAGCGGGAGATGGGCGGTATCGTCATCGGCACCTTCTCCGAGCCTCCGGCGCAGGTCGCAGGCAAGGATCGGGCGATTATCGACATTCACCGAAACCTGCTCGTGGCGATTCTGCCGGCCGCGCGGGTCGGCGAACTGGCGACAGCCGTGGGCAGATTGCAGGGTTCGCAGCCGGCCGCACAGCAGGCGCCAAGCACCGGTGCCGTAACCACCGCGGCCCAGACGCCGGCAGCGGCCAAGCCCGAACCGCCCGAGGCAACCGTTGAACCAAATCAGACGACTCAACCGTCGCCGCAACAGGTCGCCAGGCAGCAGGCCCAACCGGCGGCTCCGGCGAAACCCACACCGCCTGCGACAGTCGGACATCCGAATCAGCGGGCGACGATGCAGGACATCGCGAGGTTGCTCGCGGAAAGACACCAAGACACACATCCGGATGAGCTGCCTCCGGCGGATGCTCCGACGGAGACCGGAAAGCCGCCACAGGACCTTCAGGCGGCGATTGCCAAGCTGATGGCCGACAACACGGCCGCGGACACGGCACAGAGGCCGCTGAGTCCGGCGGCTGTCGAACCGAACACGGGCAATGGCTTGAAGCCGACGGCTGCAGCGACAACGGCCGAACCGATCGCCACCGCACCGACCGGACCCAGCGGCGCGCCCGCCGGCGCGGCATCGACGCCGTTGGATGAAACCGCCGAGGAAATCGACGCGGCTCCGGCCGCACCGGACATGTCATCCGACCTGCAGGCACTGATCGGCCAGCTTCTGGGCGAGCAGGCCGATTCCAACGCCGCCGAATCCGCGGTTACGCCGCCGGTCGATACCCAGATGCCGCCCACGACGACGCCGACAGACGTTCAGACCCCAACGACGGAACACCAAGGCCCGGCGACCTCCGCCGGAGGCCCTGACCGGACCCGCGGTTCGATCAAGACACAAGACGGCCGAACCCCCAAGCCCGACGACCCGAAAGTCTCGCCCCAGAAGGTGGGCTACGGCCCGCCCGTGCTTGCCCACGGCGAGGACCAGTTGAAGATCACCCTGCCCGAGACCATGACCATCGAGCAACTGCTCCAGTTGGCCGGCGAGTACCTTCACCTCGATTACATGTACGAACCGCAGGACGTCAAGCAGCAGGTGACATTGAAGCTTCAGGGCAAGCTGCGGGGCGAACTCCAGGTCAAGGACCTGTATCCATTCCTGGAGGCCGTGCTCAAATTCAAGGGCCTGGTCATGACCCGGGTGGGTAATGTCGTGACGGTGGTGCCCGCCGCCAAGCTCACGTCGGTGGACCCCGCGCTGATGGTCGAGGGCGACCAGGTCCGTTACGGCGACGTGGTGATCATGCGGGTCTTCACCCTTAAGCACATCGACACCGCCAGCGCCAAGACCCTGCTGACGACGATGCAGCTCGGCGCATCCATCTCCGATATTCCAGAAAACCAGACCCTGATTGTTACAGGCTACGCCTATCTGATGCCGCGGATCGAGCAGCTCCTGCAGATGATCGACAAACCGGGAGCGCCGCGGGAGTTTCGCTTTCGCCAGTTGAAGTACACGATGGCCAAAGCCCTGGCGCCGATGATCAAGAGCCTCGCCGAGCAGTTGGGCACGGTGACGGTGTCGGTGTCGGTCTCCGGCGGAGAGACGCCGGGACCTCCCGGCGAGACGGCGGCGGCGAGGCGGGTGCGGCTNNCCGCGGCCGGCGGCATGGCCGCCGCCGCCAGTCCCGATTCGGTGTATCTGGACGCCGACGAGCGCACGAACCGCATTCTGATGATCGGCGACGAAACGCAACTCCAGATCGTCGAGCAGTTGATCGACACGCTGGACGTCTCGCAGGCCGACCTGCGGACCATGAAGACGTACAAGATACAGCACATCGACGCCCAGGAGGTCCGCAAGCTGCTGGGCGAGTTGGGCGTCATTTCAAGCACCGCGGCGAGCGGTACGAGCAGCCGATACGGTTCAAGGACGGCTACCACCGCGTCGCGGACGACCGGCGGCGTCGCTCAACCGGCCACGCCCGGAGCCCCGCAACCGCCGGTGGCGCCAAATCCGCTCAACACCAGCGCCGAGGGAGGCAATGTTCTCGTGGAGGAGCCCCAGGTCGTGGTCCTGGAGGCGACCAACTCGTTGCTGGTCAACGCCACCGCCGAGCAACACGCC
This sequence comes from Phycisphaerales bacterium UBA2266, assembly GCA_002347125.1. Classification (GTDB taxonomy): domain Bacteria; phylum Planctomycetota; class Phycisphaerae; order Sedimentisphaerales; family Anaerobacaceae; genus UBA2266. The sequence goes on along the minus strand of DDXG01000272.1, from coordinate 12,537 downwards.
CAGCTCCAGACCATCGTCGGCTACATCGACCAGATGGCCGACGCCGACGAAATCCCCTACAAGATCTACCCGCTCGAAAACCAGAAGCCGACGGATCTCGCGGGTGTCCTCGAGAAGCTGATCCAGGAGACGATCAAGGACAAAGAGGGTAAGGTCGAGCAGGTCATCAAGCGGCAGGACGAGGAGATCGTCATCGTCCCCGACGAGAACACGTTCTCTCTGATCGTCTACGCCAGCAAGAAGAACCAGGACTGGATCTCCGCCCTGATCAAACAGCTCGACAAACGCCGCCCGCAGGTCTTGATCGACGTGACGCTCGTGGAAATATCCAAGAGCGAGGATTTCAATTATGATCTGAACGCCCTGAGCGCCTTACCGGATATGGTGTCGTGGAGCGGCAAGATAGCCGGTGTCCCGAAGTTTCCGGCCGCCGGCGGCGACCGCACGGGCTTCCTCGAATTCTCCAGCAACAAAACGACGGGCGCATCGGGCTTCTACGGCGACAAGCACATCAACCTGCTGCTCAGCGCGATGCACTCGAGGAACTACGGCCGTGTCCTGGCCAAGCCCAAGATCCTCGTCAACGACAACGAGAAGGGCACGATCAAGACCACGGACACGACCTACGTCAAGAAGGTGTCGACCACGCCCCTGGGCACAGGCGGCTCCGCGGGCACGGATACCACGTTGATTCAGACGGGCATCAGTTACGATCCCTACGACGCCGGCATCACGCTTGATATCACGCCCCACATCAGCGAGGGGGATCTGCTGAGGCTGGAGGTTGCCCTGACACGCTCGGACTTCCTCGATACGGCCGATCCGGACAAGCCGCCGAACACGACCACCAGCGACGTGACCACCATCGTTACAGTCCCGGACGGCAGCACGATTATTCTCGGCGGTATGCTGAAGATGAACCAGAGCAAGGGCGGCGGGGGCGTGCCGGTCCTGATGGACGTGCCGTTGCTCGGCGGCCTCTTCCGCAACACGAAGAACTCGGATATCCAGAAGAAGCTCTACGTGTTCGTTCGGGCCGAGATCCTCCGGCCGGACGAGGTGATTGCCGTGAACGATCTGAACAAGATCTCCGAGCGCAACCGCAAGGCCTTTGAGGACGCCGAGGCCGAGTTCCAGAGCCACCAGGACTGGCCCGGGATCAAACCCAAGCCGGTGGCCCCGGCCAAGGTCCTGGAGATCGACTGAGAACGCCGATCCGCCGGGCGACGTAGGATGACAAGAGTGTCGGTTCTTGAACGCGACGTTATAATAGAACAAGCGAATGAAGGAGTTACTGCTACAGACCGCAAAACGGACGGGGCTGGTGGACGCCGATGAGCTTGCGCAATTCCTGAGCGAAAGCGGCGGTCGGGGTCGGCTGGACGAGGTGCTCCTGAGTTGTCCGTATTTCACGGAAGACGCCGTGCTTAAGCTCTTTGCCGAGGCCCTGGGTTGGGAGTTTCTGTCGGAGATTCCGGAGAAGCTCGTGCCCACGGAATTCGTGGAGTCCGTGCCCGCCACCTACGCCCAGCATCACTACCTCATCGGAATCCGACGGGAGCAGGACAACGGGGAACTGGTGGTGGTGCTATCCAAGCCGCTGGATGCGGACCTTCTGGATAACGTCTCGAAGATGACGGGCCTGCCGGTCAGACCGGCGGTCTCGACGCGCACGACGATCACATCGGCCATCGACACGGCCTACGAACAGCGCAGCACCGTCATCGAGGAAGTGGCCGAGGAACTGGATTCCCAGAACCTGGACCAGTTGGTGGACGAGGTCGGGACTTCGGACGACCTGCTGGACGTCGTCAACCGTCCACCGGTCATTCGACTGGTCAACGACGTGCTGTTCCGCGCGCTGCAGCTGCGGGCCAGCGACGTCCACGCGCATCCCTACGAAACGAAGATCCAGATTCGCTACCGGGTCGACGGCATTCTCTATGACGTATTGAGCCTCAACCGCAACGTGCTCCCGCTGATCATCTCGCGTATCAAGGTGATGGCGGGGATGGACATTGCGGAGCGGCGAATGCCCCAGGACGGCCGATGCAGCGTCCGCCTGGGACAGCGCGAGGTGGACCTGCGCGTCAGCACCGTGCCGACAAGCTACGGCGAGCGGGCGGTCCTGCGTATCCTCGACAAGAGCACCGGCATCTTCACCCTCGACGAACTGGGCATGTGGGAGGACGACCTGAAGGTATTCGATTCGCTCCTTCGCCGCGCCCACGGCGTTATCTTCGTGACCGGCCCGACCGGCAGCGGCAAGAGCACGACCCTGTACGCCAGCCTCAACCGGCTCAATTCGTCGGAGAAAAATGTCATCACCATCGAGGACCCTATCGAATATCAACTCGGAGGGATCAGCCAGATTCAGGTGGCGAGCAAGAAGGGCATGACGTTCGCCACGGCCCTGCGGCATGTGTTGCGTCAGGACCCCGACGTGATCATGGTCGGCGAGGTCCGGGACATTGAGACGGCCCGTATGGCGATTCAATCGTCGTTGACGGGGCATCTGGTCTTCAGCACTCTGCACACCAACGACTCGGCCGGCGCCATCAGCCGACTGCTGGACCTGGGCGTCGAGCCCTATCTGGCCAGCTCGTCGCTGATTGCGATCCTCGCCCAGCGGCTCGTGCGGCGGATCTGTCCGGAGTGCCGTCAGGCCTACGAGCCGGCCCTGAACGAGCTGCGAGAACTGGGTCTGGAGCCGAAAACGGCCCGCAAACGCAACGGCGACGGCAAGTTCTACCTCGGCGCCGGTTGCGAGAAGTGCTTCCATACCGGCTACCGCGGCCGGACGGGTATTTACGAACTGCTGATGATCAATGAGCAGATTCAGGACCAGATCTATAAACAGGAGACGGCCGGCGCGATCAAGCGGGCTGCCCTGGATGGGGGAATGAAGACGCTGCGCATGGACGGCGCGCGAAAGGTATTGGCGGGAGTGACGACGATTTCCGAAGTGCTCCGCGTCACGCAGGCCGACGTCGTCTGATTCCTGCTATGTGAAATGTGAAACCTGAAATTTGAGATTTGAGATTCGTTTCCGGTGCCGAGGTATCAATACATTGCGATATCGACAAACGGCCGCAGGGTCAAGGGGACCATTGCGGCCGAGAGCCCTTACGCCGCGCGCCGGCAGCTCCGCGGCCGCGCCATCCACCCGACCGACATCACCGAGGTCGGTGCAAGCGCGGAGGGGCGCTTGCGGCAGCTTCTGTCGCTCCTGCACAAGACCAGTCGAACGCAGATCATCGACTTCACCAAGCAGATGGCGACCATGCTCAACTCCGGCATCAAGCTGACCGAGGCCCTGTCGGTGCTGACGCTCCAGGTCGGCGACTCCAAGCTGCGCAACGCCATTGTCGATATCCGCGACCGCGTCATGACGGGCGAATCCTTCACCGACGCCCTGAAGGACTACGGCGATTTCTTCGACGTGATCTACGTCGCCATGGTCCGCGTCGGCGAGGTCACCGGTACGCTGGGCCAGAGTATGGCGACCATCGCGGGATTCATGGAAAAACGCGCCAAGGTCGAGTCCAAAATCATCACCGCCATGATCTATCCGATCATCCTGACGACCTTCATGCTGGGCGCCGTGCTGATCCTGACGATCAAAGTCATTCCGCCCATCGCCGAGCAGATCGAGCGGGCCGGCCAGCAACTGCCCGGCATCACGCGGGCGCTGAAGGCCTTCGGCGACACCATGACCAGCCCGTGGCTGATCCTGGTCCTGGCCGGGTTCTTCGGATTCGTCGCGCTGGTCAAGTGGTTCCTGCGCACCCGCCGAGGCGCCTCGATACGCGACCGCGTGTTGCTGCGCCTGCCGGTGTTCGGCCCGCTGGTCAGACAGCGCGTCGTGGCTCGGTTCGCCTCGACCCTCTCGACGCTGCTGGGCAGCGGACTGGCGATGGCCGAGTCCCTACGCGTCGTGGCCGATACGACCGGCAACACGCTGATGAAACAGGCCGTGCAGAATGCACGCGAGCGGATTCTCGCCGGAGCCGATATCGCCACGCCCCTGCGCGACAGCGGCGTGATCGACCCCGCCATCGCGCACATGGTGGCCGTCGGCGAGAAGGCCGGCGAACTGGAGTCGATGCTCAAGAGCATCAGTGAGAACCTCGAGGCCTCCACGGACGTGGTCATCGAGCGGCTCAGCGCCGCGATCGAACCGTTGATTATCATTGTGATGGCGGCCGTGATCGGTATCATCGCCTACGCCACACTGATCCCGATTATCCGCTTCTCAACGTCGCAGTTCTGAGATTCACGCATAAGGGTTATATCCGGAAAAGGAGTCGCTATGAGACAGGGCAGAAAGGACAGGCGAGGCTTTACGATTGTCGAGGTGATGGCGGTGGTCATCATCATCGGCTTGCTGGCGGCCATCGTCGTCAAGAACTTCGTGGGCCAGGTGGACAAAGCGAAGGTCAAGACCACCCAGGCCAGCCTCAAGTCGCTGGACGAGCTGATTATGCAGTTCAAGATGGATACCGGGCGATACCCCACGGAGGATGAGGGGCTGCTGGCGCTGATGGAGCAGCCCGCGGATGTACAGGAATGGCCCGAGGGCGGCTACATCAGGTCGAAGAACCTGCCCAAGGACGCCTGGGGCAACGAGTTCCTGTACGTGCGCTACGCCGAGGATGCTCCTTACGACATTATGAGTTTCGGGGCCGATGGGCAGGAAGGCGGCGAAGGCTACGATGCGGACCTGCACAGCTCCGATCTCTGACAGGCGGCCCGGCGGGTCCCGGCGCGGACGCGGCTTCACACTGGCTGAGACGATGGTCGTCGTCGCCCTGATCGGGCTGCTGCTGGTCATGCCGTCGTTGAACCTGGTTCACATGGTTGCGGGCAAGACATTCGAGGCCCGCACACGCAAACTGGTGTCGCTGCTGGAGATGGCCGCCGAGGCGGCCTCTCAGAGCGACCGGCGCTACGAAGTGATCATCGATATCCCGGAGCAGAGCTACCTGCTGCGGCAGATCACGACGCCGGATCTGTCGCAGGTGCTCGAAGAAGAAATCATCGCCAAGGGGCGTTTCGGCGACGATTGCATCGTCTCATACGTGGAATTCGACGATGGGGACTTCACCAACGACTCGCGGGCGAAGTTCCGCGCCGGCCGCGCCGGCTGGCAGTACGGCGGCAAGATCGTGCTGCTCGACAAGGACGAACGGCCCTGGTCCATCGTGATCAACCGAATCAGCCGCGTCGTGGCCCTCGTCGAGGGCGACGCCATCGTGCTGACCCCGAAACAGGCCCAGGAAGTCATTTTCTGACGACAGACAAGACCCTCAGATGAAAGACGCACGACACAACAGATTGCCGGCCATGACCGCCCGAAGACGGCCTCAGCGAGGTGCGTTTACGCTGATCGAGGTGGTCACCGCCCTGATGATCCTGGCCCTGATGACGTCGTCCGTGCTGGTCGTCGTCAAGCGGTGCATGGTCGAGGCCGCCGATTCGAGGCTGAAGGTCCAGGCCCTGGAGGTTGCGCGGGAGAAGATGGAGGAGATTCTCGCCGGCCCGTCCGTCAAGGAGGGCACGGACTTCGGCCAGAGCGACCGCTACCCGAATATCACTTGGCAGACAACGGTCGAGAACTTCACTGAACCGGTCAGCCAGCGGATGTGGGTCAAAGTCGCCAGCGGGGCCGAATACATCGACGCCAACGATGCGACCCGGCAAGTCGAGTTGACACACTGGATCACAAGCGTCACGAAGGACCAGTTGAAGAAGATCCTCGAAAAGGAGCAGGCCCTGACCGAGATGGCCGGCGCCTCCGGTGACGGGGCCGATACGGGCGCGTCGATGGACGGCGCCGACACCGGCCAACCGGCCGACGCCGGTCAAGACCCCGATGGGACGGCGTCCACCCCGAAGCCCAAACCCGAACCCAGGAAGCCGCCCAGGCCCAACTTCCCGTGGGGCAACCGCGAACCGACCATGGAGGAATTGATGGAGTATATCAGGTCGCAGATCGGTGGTGGGTAGGCCGTGCGTTCTGGCGGGCGCAGAAGATACGCAAAGGCCGTGTTCGACGCGGCGAAATGACAATGGAACATAGAAGGCGACAAAAAGGTTTCTCACTGGCCGAGGTGCTGGCGACCGTGGTGATCGCATCCATGGTGCTGATCGCCGTGCTGACGGTTTACCGCCGCGTCGAGGATTCCGCCCTGGCCGTCAGCCGAAATCTGGATGATGCGCGAATTCCAACAGAGGTGCTCCAGCGCATCGCCGAGGACCTGGACAAGATCATCGCCACCGGACCCGATACAAGACTGACCATCGAATCCAAGCACGAGAAGGGACTACCCAAGTCCAGGCTGACCATCGCCCGGACATTCACGGACAAGGACGCCCAGGAGCAGTTGCTCGATGAAATCACATGGCAGGCCGTGTATGACATCGAACGGGACAACGGCACCATGATCCTGTACCGCGGCCACACGGGGCTGTCCTACGAAGACAAGCTGTTGGACAGCCAGCGTCCGGCGTGGGAATCGGACTACTCCATGATCCCCCTCTGCGCCGGCCTGACCTACTTCAAGGTCGATGTGCCCCAGGGCTCGTTGGCCCAGGATCAGTGGGACAATCCGACGCTGCCGCCGGGGGTCCGGGTGACGCTCTCGTTCGCCGAGCCCTTCGAGACGGTTCTGGGCACGTTGGATGTGCCCGATTCGCAGAAGCACCGCCGCATGATAGCCATCGACCGAACCCGCGCCATACGGTTCGAACTGGCCCCCAACCTGCTGGTGGGCGATGTGAACCAGCCGGGCGACGCGACGGTCGAAGAAACCCTTGGGCCGGACGCCAATAGTGTTGTGCCGGCCGACGTACTGGAAGACAGACTACCCGATGCAAGACCCGGAACACGGACATCCGAACGGCCGTAAGCGGTCGCGCGACGGCGTCGTCCTGGTGATGACGGTCGTCCTGCTGGTGGTGCTGGCGTCGCTGGCGTACACGCTGACGGCCCGCGTCGCCCGACAGAGCCGCCGCAACGACTACCTGGTGGACTACACCAAGGCCCGGTACGCCTGCGACTCGGCCGTGCGTTACGCGCTGGCGACGCTGGAGGACATCGAGCCGCAACTGATCAGCCGGCCGAACGAGCCGGATTTCTCGGACTTATTCGTAATGAGCGACGAGCAGGTCGAGCAGATGCTTGCGGATTGGGCCGCCCTGACGGGCCAGACGCCCGAAGACTCTGGCGACGCGCCGTTGGCGTTGCCGGGCCGGGCCGATCGCGGCGAGGCCGGCGCCCCGCACGGACTCAATGACGCCAACGGCCTGGGCGATCTCAACGACATCAACGACGCCTCGCTGGCCGGCTACGGCGACGAGTCCCTGGAGGACCGGATCCGCGGTCCCTACGGTCCGCGATGGCCCCTGCTCACCGAGACGGCCGAGTTCGACGTCGGCGACGTCACCGTCACCATTGAGATCGAAGACGAACACGCCAAGTACCCGCTCGGATGGGCGTTGCTGGACGAACCCGACACCTCTCGCGAGTCTCTGGCGAGCTTCGAGACGTTCTGCGAGTGGATGCGGATCGATGCCCCCACCCAGGATCGGCTGAAGGAGGACTTGGCGACCATCGTCGAGATCAAGCCCTTCAAGCTGGAGTTCAGGCCGATCACCACCATCGACCAGGTCCCCAACCCCGCGACGCAACCGGCGCCGCAGGCCGCCCCGGCCGCCGGGACCGCCGCCCGCACCGCCACCGTCTCCCGCGCTGCGCAGACGCGCACGCTCAAGAAAACGGTGTCCATCGGCGAACAGATAGACCGCCAGTGCACCGATTTCGGCAAGCTGCTCAACAGCGCGCTGTTCGACCGTGACATCCTGGCCCGGCCCACCCGCTTCGGCCGCGACCGGGTCGAGAGCCTCAAGCGCGCCGAATCGCCCATGAAATACATGAGCGTCTGGGGCACGAGGCAGGTCAACATCAACACGGCCCCGCGCCACGTGCTCGAGGCGCTGTTTGTCTTTGGCGGCGACGGGCCGCAGATCGCCCAGGCCATCATCGAACGCCGGCGTATCGAACCCTTCAAGGACGTGCAGGACCTCACCGGCGATTTGTTCAAATTTCAGGTCTCGATTCAGGCCTGCGAGAAATACATCGCGTACAGAAGCACGATATTCACGATTCATGTCAAGGCCGTCTGCGGAACCGCCAAGGCCTATTCGACCATAGCCATCAGCAAGGATGGAAAGACCGTCAAACGGATTGCCGTCGTCAACAGTTGAGCCCGATTCTCGGAGCCCCATAAGTGGAAGTTCAGAACTATCTCGGCGTCTATGTGAGCAGGGACCAGGCCACCGCGGTGTGCCTCGGCGGCGAAGGCGGGACGCAGGTGCTGGGTTGCCTCAGCGTCTCGACCGCCGGCCGCGACGACGCGGGCTACCCGGCCCTGGCGGCGATGGTCGCCCAGGGCTGCGCCCAGCGAGGCTGGGTGCTCGGCGAAACATCGCTGGCCGTCGACTGTTCGATGTTCATGCAGCACAGGGTACACAGCGAGTTCGCCGATGTCCGCCAGATTGGATCGACCATCCGGTTCGACACCGAGGAGACCTTGGCCACCGACATCTCCGACGTGGCCCTGGCCTACGAGGTGCTCTCGAGTTCCGAGCGGGGGGCGCAGGTGTGCGTCTTCACCGCCAAACAGGATGTCCTCCGTCAGATCATCGCCGCGTTCGCCGGCCATGGCATGGACCCCGTGAGCATGGAGCCGGACATCCGGTGTCTGACGCGTTTCGTGACGGCCGGACGGACCCTCGCCGACGGCGAGCCGCGGACCTTGTTCGGGATGCTCGGACGCACAAGCGGGTACTTGGTCTTCTCCACCTCCTCCAACGGAAAACCCGGAACCCAGACGCCGGGCCGCACCTTCCTGATCGGCGGCAAACAGGACCGCCAGGAGCTCCTGGGCCGCGAGGTCGTGGTGACAACGGCGATGGTGGAGACGACTGATCCGATCGGCCGTATCCGTGTATACGACGCCGCCCGTCAAGTGGACAGCGCCCTGCTCGGACAACGCGCCGGGATCGAAACCGGCGAATTCGACGTCAACGCCACCGCCGGCGGATGGGATGTCTCGCAGCAGTGCGACGACGCCGTTGCGTTCTCCATCGCCTACGGCGCCGGACTGGGCCTGGCGCAGAAGGCCGAGCCGGTGGACTTCCGCAGAGACTTCATGCCCTATCTGGGACGCCGCCGACGGCTCGAGAAGTCGCTGAAGTTCCTCAGCATCTCCGTGGGTGTGCTGCTGGTGGCCGTGGGACTGTATTTCACCGCGCAACTGTTCCGTATGAACAGCTACCGAGGGCAACTGAAGAACCGCTTGGAGGCCAACTTCGCCGACGTGATGTACGGCAAGAAACCCACCCGCGGACGCAGTCCCCTCAGGCAACTTGACAGTGCTTTGGCCGAAGCCAAGAAGCTCAGCGCCGGTTTCAGCGATAGAGGATCGGCCGGCGGCAAACTGACCAGCCTGTTTGACGCGGTCAACCGCTGTGCCAAGGCCACCGAGTTGAGTGTCGATGCGATTACCATTACCGAGCGCACTATGAGCGTCTCCGGCGATACGGCCGCCAACAACAACCGCCATACCCTGGCGTTCTTCGAGGAAGTCAAGAAAAGCGGCCTGCAGATTCAGACCCAGCGGCTGGGATCCAAGGGCAACCGCGACAGCTTCGCGATTACGCTCCAACCGGCCGAATAGGTGGAAGGCTTGTGATGAGAGACCTGTACCGAAATAAGACGCTCTACTTCGTCGGCGGCGCCGTGGCCCTGGCCCTCTGGCCCTTGCTGGTCGGGGCCGTCTATCTGCCCCGCGCCGAGAAGAGTTTTGACGCCGAGCGGGACGACTACCGAAAAGCCGAGAAGGCCATCCTCCAGATACTCGAAATCGACCCCGACAGGCTCGACTACAAGCAAACCACCGCCGGCGGCGATTTCGACTACGCCACGGCCGTCGAGAAGGTCGCCAGCACCCACGGCATCACCGCCAACAAGTACAAGCTCAGTTCCGGCATGGTCATCAAGAGCGGCGGACGCAAGAGTCAGTCCGCCAAGGTCATCCTCGACGACGTCAGCATCGTGCAGACCGCCAAGTTCCTTGCCACGATGGAAACCCGCTGGAGCGACCTCAAGTGCACCAGTGTCAAGCTCACCAAGAGCAAAGGCATCAAGGACGGCTGGAAGGCCGACCTGGACTTCAAATACTTCTTATCAGATTAGCCAGGGGCTCCCCCCTTCGCCATTTCCCCCCGTCTGACATTGCCCGGAATTCCGGCCATCACTATATGTAGTATACCCCCCATCTTCCCCAGATGGCCCATTACTCATCTGATATCCCTGTGCATGCCTTCCCAAGGCTGGAGATTCGTGCGTTTTTCCAGCATTGAGAGAGGGTTTTTTATGCCTCATTTTCATGTAAAGCATTGCCGGCAAAGGACTTATCTGGAAAAACAACTTTTCTAAAGTTTTTTGGCGGCGGGTGTCGATAACAGCACTGTAGGAACGGTTTTGACCTCGAAACGGATTTTGGGGACATACAAGATATAGTGGCTTAGGCCAAGTGGCGGATGAAAGGAGATTTCCGTCGAGGCCGCTGGTGTAAGGTAATGTGATGCCGGATCATCTGTGTGACACCCCTTTGGACGGCCAGGATTGGCGCGACAGCATTGTCAATGAGGCATTGCCCGGTATCGACGACGCGATGATGGAGCAGATTCTCGAGAACATTCACTGCACACCCATGGGGCGAGTACTGCGACGCATCGCCTCATTGCCGGAAGTGCGTCAGCAGAAGGTGCTGGACATGCGCAGACGGCTGACAGCGGGGGATTATGACCTTGATGAGGGACTCGACACAGTGATAGATCGCGTCCTGGAGGACCTTACGGCTTGACGGCCCATTCCCGCGAACCGGCAACGCCCTGCCTCAGCGGGGGGGCTGTATCTCTTCTCTCCAACGCCGCGGAGGCGCACCCGCAAAACCGCTAGGGTCAGATAATCTCAGGCACCTCGTCGTCCGGCTCGTCGAACTCCACCGGTCTGTAACCGGGCAGCTTGGACTTCTCCACCTCCTCATGGTAACCCGTGATCACACTGCCCTGGATCCTCTTGCGGCAATCCACATTGATGGGATGGGCGATGTCCGCATGGAGCTTCACCGGGTTCCGCGGGTTTCGACGCGTCCGGCTCTCGGTCAGACGCGTCCCACAATTATTGCAGAACTTCGCCTTCAGATGGTTCTTGCCCCCGCATTTCTCGCAGTGATCGCTCATCTTCCGCGACGGCATGGCCACGAACAAGCCGCTGGCCCCCTCAATGATCTTGATGTCGCGGACGACGAATTCGTGGTCCAGGGTGATGCAGCAAAAAGCTTTCAGTCGGTCGTCCTTGTTGCTGACCAGCTTGCATCGAACCTCGGTGATTTCCATGTTGCCTCTCCTGACAGTTCACCATCGATTGTTGCGGACGAGTACGCATTGATAGTTGAGAGGGTCACCGGCCAGATGGGTGGGTATGTCAGCCGTGGCTTCATCGGTGCTCTCCAAGAGGCAAAACATAGCGGAGCCACTGCCGCTGAGGCAGAGAGTACCTGTGCCCCGCGATTCCAGAGTCGCCTTGAGTTCGCCCAGCGCCGGCACCAACTCAAAGCAGCTTCCAGCGAGCATATTTACGCATAGGCCCGCCGCAAAATCAACACTATTGTCGCCTTCGACGCGGCTTTTTATCTGTTGATGCAGCGTCAGATACCGTCTGTGGTCGTGAGTGTAATTCTCATAAACTCTTTTTGTAGAAACACTTATGTCGGGAAGGACCAACAGGATCGGCAGGTCGAAATCGGCCGTCAGGGGGGTGACGATCTCGCCGCGGCCGGTGCACAGGGCCAGCGGACCGCCCAGGAAGAAGGCAACGTCGCTGCCAAGACCGGCCGCCAGATGGGCCAGCAGGCCCGTCTCCGCATTGAGTCTCAGATACCGATTCAGGGCCAGCAGCGTCGTGGCCGCGTCGCTGGACGCAGAACCCAACCCGGAGCCGGCCGGGATATTCTTCGTCAGGGTAATCCGCAGATCGGCGGTTACTCCCGTGGCCTCAAACAACGCCTCCGCAGCGCGATAAACGAGATTATCGGGCCCCTCAGGCGCCCATCGGGGCCCAGTACAGACCAGTTGAATCCCGGATCTGCCCCCCGGCTCTACGCGGATTTCGTCGTAGAGCGTGACCTTGGCCATGATGGTCTCCAGTTCGTGAAAGCCATCCGGCCGCTTGCCTGCCACTAGAAGCGTCAGGTTGATCTTCGCCGGCGCCCGGGCCAGCAGTGCCTGGCCCATCTCACAGAACAGGTCCTGCGGGCTGATGAAATCCGTGGGCGTCATCGTGCTTGTGAACCTCCGTGTTGCTGAGCGCCGGTCATGGAGGCGTCTGTGTTCGGTCGGTACAGTGTTGAAAGCCGCGGCGTTGACATTATAGTCGCCCGCCCGTATCGTGGCGAATGTTTGATT
>DDXG01000113.1 GCA_002347125.1 Phycisphaerales bacterium UBA2266 | reverse complement strand
AGACGAGGCAGGGGATGAACTGTCGAGCGGGGGGCGGGGTATAGGTACTGGGTGGTGCGTGGGGAATGCCGGGGATGGGGGGATTGTAGGGGTATCCGGAGGGGGATGAGGGTGTGCAAATGCGGGTCTTGGGGTGTTTTCGCGGTTGCTATAGGGCCGTGGATCGGGTATAATAACAGCGGCGGGGTGTTCGGCCGTGGTCCGGACCCCCATTCTGAACGGTCAGGGATCACCACGCAGGCGCTGGTGGAGGTTTGTCATGGCGTATGAATCCGAATCGGTCTGGGCGATAGACTTGGGGAACAACTCGCTCAAGGCCCTGCATTTGACGGTCGTCAACGATGTGATTCAGGTGCAGGGGTTCGATGTGATTCGGCACGGGAAGATTCTGGCCGGCAGCGGGATCGGGGCGGCCGAGCGCGACGAGCTGATCGCCCTGAGCCTGCGGCAGTTGGGCGAGCGGCATCCGGAGTTGTATGAGTCGGAGGTGATCATCTCGGTGCCGAGCCAGAACAGTTTCGCTCGGTTCGTCACGCTTCCTCCGGTTGAGAAGCGGAAGATCCCGGAGATCGTTCGTTTCGAGGCGGTTCAGCAGATTCCGTTCGACATCAACGAGGTGCAGTGGTCGTACCAGATGATGTCGGGCGACGACGAACCGGAGCGAAAGGTCGGGATCTTCGCCATCAAGAACGAGGTGGTGAACGCGGCGATGGAGCCGTTCGAGAACGAGGATATCGGCGTCAGTTACGTGCAGATGACGCCCATGGCGCTGTACAACTATCTGCTGCATGACCGGCCGGACCTGATGGGGTCGGCGCAACGGGCGGTGGTGCTGTTGAATGTAGGGGCCGAGAACACGGACCTGGTGGTGTGTACGCCGGCGGGCGTGTGGCAGCGGTGCATCCTGATCGGCGGAAACGCCTTCACGCGGGCGATCGCCGATACGTTCAAACTCAATTTCATGAAGGCGGAGAAGCTCAAACGCACGGCGCCGGTGAGCAAGTACGCGCGGCAGATATTCCAGGCGATGCGGCCGGTGTTCACGGACCTGGCCAGTGAGGTGCAGCGGTCGCTGGGGTTCTACACGAGCAGCAATGCGAACGTGAAGCTGACGCGGGTGATTGCGATGGGCGGCGGCACGAAGTTGCGCGGGCTGTTGAAGTACCTCCAACAGACGCTGCAGATTCCGGTGGAGCGGCCGGATTCGTTCAAACGCTTGTCGCTTGCGCCGACAGTGCCGGCGGCGAAGTTCACGGCGAACGTGGCCGACTTCGGCGTCGTGTATGGGCTCGGCGTGCAGGCGCTGGGTTACGGCGAAATCAACAGTAATCTGCTGCCGTCGGCGGTGGCGCGATCGCTGGCGTGGGCGGGCAAGTCACGGTGGCTGACGATCGCGGCGAGCGTTTTGCTGGTGGCGTCGGTGGCGGCGCTGGGACGGACGATCCTGGACGGGGTGCTGTACCGGGGCAACAAGCCGCTACGGCAGGACATCAACCGGGTCATCACGCGGGCCAACGAGGCGGCGAATAATCTGGAACAGCAGCAGCAGCGGGGGGTGGCTTCGCAGGCCATTATCGAGAAGCACATGAAGCCCTTCCAGTATCGGGATACGATACCGAAGGTTCAACAGTTGCTGCTTTCGGTGCTTCCCAATGAGAAGAACAACTCCGCGCAGGCGGGACTGTATCAGGCATTCGCCAAGGGGGATATCGGCGCCGTGATGCGGATTCCCCGCAAGGAGCGCAAGCAGCTCTTCGTAACGGGGATTTCGATTTACTACTCGGATGATTTGCCGTCGGCGAGATTCGGGAACACGGCGCTGCAGCGCATGGGCAGCGCGACGCAGAGGGTCGGCGAGGCGGAGACGCAGTACGAGGACGAGTATCTGATGATGATGGAGGAAGAGATGGCGCGGGTCTACGGCGCCCAGTACAGCCCGGTTGGCGGGATGGGTGGTGTGGCGGGCGCCGAGAAGACACAGGGATTCGTGGTGACGATAAGCGGCTACAGTCCGTACAAGACCATCGGGGAGTTGGTTCATCCGGACAACGTCGAACGGGATCCGGCTCGCTGGGGTCTTATGACCCGGTTGCTGCATCTGGATGACACTGTGAGGGACGGGAACAGCCCGTTCGCCGTGTACGATGTGACGAATCCGGAGCAGTTCAAGGCGGAGTTCGGTGCGGTGGATCTGGACGCCCAGATGCCGATGGGGATCGGTGTGGTGGAGGAGCGTCCAATTCCGGGCGGCCAGGCGGTGCGGGTCCTGCTGGATCCGATGACCAAGGAGATCATCAGCAAGACGGCGCAGTTGGACGCATCGGGCCGGGAAGTCGTGAATCCTCGGACAGGCGAGCGGCTCCTGCAGGAGAACGACCACTGGTTCATTCTGAACTTCAAGCTGGAGTGGCGTGATGCGCCGGCGGCAGCGGCAAGCGGCGGCATGGGGGGCGGACCGGGTATGGGTGGACCACCGCCGGCGCCCCCGCGCGGTTCGCCGACCAGCACCTCGTCGCGCAAGAGCAGCGGCGGCAGCGATATGTTCGAGTAACCAACGGCAGTCAACGATATGACGGTGAAGTGATACGATGAATCTGGACTTGAAGGAATTGAAGGCAAAGCTGGCTCCGGTGATGAATCGGGCGATTCTGACGCCCGTGGTCGTCACGCTGGCGGGGCTGATTCTTCTGGTTCCGACCCAGCTTATGAGCAGCCGGCTCAAGTCGGCGGTTCAGAGCGAGAGCGTGAGCATGGGCAACCGGCTGCGGAATCTGGACGCAGCGCCCGAGGAACAATGGAAGACGGAACAGGCGTACCAGGATGCTTTTGCATCGGATGCGAACCGGGCCCAGTTGCTGTCGGTTCAGAGCACGCAGCGGGAGTTGCTGAACTACCGGTTGTTTCCGGATCCGTGCAGCACCTCTCAGATGATCTTTGCGAATTACGCGCAGGCGTATCGTGCGGGGATCGAGGCCTTTGTGTCGCAGGCGGGGGGCGTGTGGCGGCCCAGCGATATGGAACTCCAACACGAGATGGAGAAGGCAAGCTCCTCGCTTCCGGGAGGACGCCGGACATCGGCGCTCTTTAGGACTCGGTCGGGGACGATAGACGTCAGTCGTATGCGGCTGAGCGAAGCAGAGCGTACGATCGTGGACTTGCTGTGCATGGAGAAGGCGCAGACCGGGCGGCTGTACGCCAGTGCGGCCGACCTCTCCGGCTACGACTTCTGGGGGGCATTCACGTATGAGGGGGCGGAGTCGGCGGTGCGGAACTGCTGGTACTATCAGCTTGCGTACTGGGTTATCGACGACGTATTTCAGACGGCCGCGGCGATGAATGAGGGGTCGGCGTCGGTGTTGGACTCAACATTGAAGCGGGTGATGGGGGTTGGCTTCAAGCTGGATTCGCAGTTGGGACGGGGTCGAGGCGGGCCTTATTCGCGCCCGACGGGGGCCTCGGCGCGAGGCGGCGCCCTGAAGCAGGATATTCCCTCGTATGCGAAGAGCCGGCGAGACGGCGCTCTGACGGATGCCTGTACGGGCCGCTATTGCGACGTGGACTGGGATGTCGTCCATTTCAATGTGACGGTGGTGGTGCGGGCGGATGCGACGTTTTCGTTTATGAATGAGTTGTGCAAGGGCAAGACGCACACATACCGCGGCTGGGACGGGCGGAGTCCGGCGCAGACGATGAAACATAATCAGATAACGATTCTGGAGGCCTCGACGTACTCGGTGGACCGCGATTCCGGCGACCATGCGTTGTACCGGTACGGCGAGAATGCCGTGGTTCAACTCGATCTTATTTGCGAGTATCTGTTCTACAAGCCGGCCTACGATATGATCATGCCGCAGATTATCAAGAATGATCTGGCGGCGGATACATCGGGCCGGCGCTAGTGATTGGAATGCAAGGGCCATTGAAGCAGGAAACCGACGATGGGCGACAAGATACGCGAGTTTCTGGCGAATCACTTTGAGAAGCTTCTATTGCCGTTGTTCGGCATAGCGGTGATCTGGCTGGTGTTGACGAAAGTGGTCATCGGGCCGAACCGGGTCCAGATGGGCCGCGAGATGTACGAGCCGTGGGGCATCGACCGCACGATCAGCCGGATGGCCGAGGAAGTGAAGCTGGAGCTGGCCTCGGAGGCGCAGCCGAGACCGCCCTATGCGAGCAATACGGCGCAGCTCGAGCAGTTGTACGATTCGGCGATTGAAGGACTCAGTCGAACGACGGCGGTGGTGATCGCGCCGAGATCGGTGGAAACGACGTCGCTGGTGGGCCGGGAGTATTCGCTTCCGAACGTGGGCGTGATTGCGGATGCGGCGGCCGCGCACATGCGGGCGGTGGCTTATGTGCCGATGGATCCGATCAGCGACAAGCTGGAGTACAAGAACGCCAGGACCGGGCCGAATGACATCGACTTTGTGACGGTTCAGGGGACGTTCGATGTGCCGGGGCTGATCAAGCGTTTTGAGGCAAGCTTCGCCGGCAGCGAGGTGAAGCTGGAGTGGCGGGATGCATCGCTGGCGAAACCGGTTTTCGGGGAGGTTCGGCTGGAACGGCAGACCATGACCGACAGCGGCGGGTGGGGACCGTGGACGGTGGTTCCGCGTTCTCGCATCGACCATCGCAGAGACCTTCTCCCGGTGGCGGATCGGGTGGACCAGCTCGGTCCCGGCGGCTTGCAGGTGAAGAAGATTCAGTTCGACGATCCACAGCTTCAGGCGGACCTGTTGCAGCCGCCCGTGTATCAGATTGCGTCGGCCCGCGAGGAATGGTATCCGCCGCGGCTCTACGCGCGTTTTGCGAAGCTTCGGGATGAGCAGGTTCAGCAGTTGATACTGGATGAACGCCAAAAGGAGATCGACGAGCGCGAACGGCTGCGCGACGCGCAGCGCAGCGGCGGCGCGGGAGATGCCTTATACGGCGGCTACGACACCGGTGGTACGAGAGGCCGCACGGGGGGGCGCTCCACGACGACCACGAGCCGGACCACGACGAGCCGGACGAGCCGGACGGGACGGACGGGAACGACGACCACTCGCGTGGATCCTCGCTACGGCACGGGCACGGCCGGGACACGCCAGGAGACGACCAGCGACCTGGACCGGGAATTGAAAGCGTTGCGGATTCCCCCGCGCACGGATGTCAAGGAACTCAAGACGCCGGTCGTGTTCTGGGCGATTGACGATACGGTGACGCCGGGGCAGACGTATCGGTACCGGGTGAAGGTCGGCGTGTTCAATCCGATCGGCGGGACGAACAGTTTCCGCGACAAGAATGCGCCCGAGAAGGACCAGACGCTGTTGTGGAGCACCTATTCGGATGTGCTGGGGCCGGTTTATGTGCCGCGGATGATGTATCTGTTCGCCGGGGACGTTCAGCCGGCCGCGAAGATCATAGGCGTCGAGGTGGCCAAGTACCACATGGGCTACTGGCGGAGCCAGAATTTCAGCGTTCGCTGCGGCGAGACGATCGGGACCGTGGTTGAGCAGGAGAAGAAGGCGCCGCGGCGGGCGCCGGGCATGTACGAGGACGATCCGTACATGTATGGAGCCTCGCCGGTGTTGCGGGCCGACCCGACCAGCCCGGATGAGATCGACTATCGCACGGGGGCGGTGGTGGTGGATGTGACGAGCGTGGATGATTGGACGACGGGGCGGAGCATGCGCCAGGTCCAGTATTTTGAGATGCTTTACAGCTTCGACGGCCGGGATATTCTGCGCCTGCCTATCGGGGCGACATATTGGCCTCGGGAACTGCAAGTCGCGCGTTCGGACATTCAGAAGGCGATGACCGCGCCGGTCGAGCCATTGCGGGCCGCAGGCACCGGCCTGAGCGGTCCCGGTCGGGGCGGCAGTACGCCCATCGATACCGCCCTGTACGAAGAGATGTATATGGAGGAGTATCAAGGGCTGTATCAGCGGTAGAGCGCGATGCTCGATACCGGATGTCTGGTGCCGGATACGGGATACGTGACGCTTGGCGAGGGTGTTTGTGAATGGTTGGCGTGCGCGGGAGGCTATGGGTTGGCCACGGATCGAAAGGCGACGGCAGGGGCGTCAGGGATGCCGTCGCGGGGATAGGTGATGTGAACCTGCGCGGGTCTTGGGGGGATCAGGTCGAGGAAGTTGTCGCTGAGGACGGCGGGCTGCTCGGGGGTGATTCGCAGGTCTTTGGCGATGGCGTCGGCAGTGACGGTGATCTTCCACGCGGTGTCGGAGAGGCGATCGGCGTGCGCCGAGACATTGGCGAGAGGCCACTCGATGTGCTTGTCGGGGGCGTAGAGGAAGAGGTTGCGGGCTATGGCGGCATCCTCCTGCTTGAGCAGCAGGTGCAGAGCACAGCCGTGCGGGGCATTGGGGCTGACGAGGGCGCGGGGGAGTTTCAGCGGCGTTGAAACGCTGAACGGTCCGGCCAGGACGGGAAAGGTGATTCGGTCGAGGAGTCGGCCGGTCAGGTGGAGCAGGCGCGCCTCGAGTGTCGCCGTGATGGTGGCCGGCGAGTCGTTGACGACGACGGCGGCCTCCGGGCGCAGCAGTGGGGCCAGGCCGGTGGTCGGCTCATCGAGACACGGTACGATGGTCACGAGCACCGGGGCATAGAAGCGTCGGGCGTAATAATACAGGGCCTTGGGTTGCGCATCGGCGTCGACGGACGACCAGCTTATGGCCGGGGCCGGCTCGTTGAACTGCCAGAACATGACGCCGCTGTTGCGGCGGTTGTGGATGCGGAGGAATTCAACATACTGCTTGACCGAGCGGGCCTGGGTCAGTTGGGCGTGGTAGGCGAAGCGGTCGAGGTCGGTGGTCGGGGCGAAGAGGGCGGACGTATAGGCGTGGAGGCGGGCATTGCCGTCGATTTGGTAGTTGTGCTTCTCGAAGGCGGGCGACTCGATGCGAAGATTGCGGCCGAAGCGGCGGAGCGTCAACGGGGCCGGAGGCGACTGGAGACCGAACTCGGTGACGAATGCCGGGACGTCATCGGCGGGACAGAGGTAGCGGCGGACGGGCCGGCAGCCCGACCAGACATCCCAGCGGTGTACGGTCAGGGACCGCCCGGTGGGCTTGTCCCGACGGCCGGTGGTGACGCGGTCCGAGTTCAATTCGTTCAAAGACGGGAAATCGCCGCCGGCCGCCAGGGGCGTGGTCGGGATGTAACTGGTGTCGCCGTCGAGCTGGGCGACCAGCCGTGGCAGGAGTTGGTGGAAGATGGCCTTACCATAGAACTTGCGGCCCTTGCCAAGGTGCCCTATCGCGTGGAGCCAGTCGATCTCGTTGTTGCCGCACCACAGGGCCAGACAGGGGTGGTTGCGGAGGCGTTCGATGGTGCGGACGGCCTCGGCCTGGACCTGGTCCCCGAACCACTGGCGGTCGGGGTAATAGGCGCAGGCGAACATGAAGTCCTGCCAGACGAGCAGGCCGAGTTCGTCGCAGAGGTCGTAGAAGCGGTCGGATTCGTAGTAGCCGCCGCCCCAGACGCGGAGCATATTCATATTGGCGTCGCGGGCGGCGTGGAGCAGGGCTTCGTAGCGGGTGTCGGGCAGGTCGCCGGGATGCATGGAGGCCGGGGTCCAGTTGGCGCCTTTGATGTGGATGGGGCGGCCGTTGACGATGAACTGGAAGGCGGACTCGGCGTCGTGTCGGACGGCCGCGGCCGGTTCCACGGCGGGGCAGTGCAGACGGATGGTGCGGATGCCGAATCTCGCCGTGCGGCGGTCGATGGTCCCGTTGGGCGTCTTGAGCTCGAGGTCGAGATGGTAAAACGGCTGATCGCCGTAGCCGTTGGGCCACCAAAGGCGGGGCGAGGGGATGTGAATGACAGTCGAGTGCATGTGCTGGCCGGGGCTGAAGGACAGATCACAGGCGGTGGCGAAACCCGGACCGGTAACGGCCAGCGAGCACACCCAATCAGCGTCTTCGACGGCTTCGAGTGTGACGGCGATGCGCAGGTCCGCGGTCTTCTCGGCCAGGTCGATCGTGCGAACGTGGACGTCGGCAATGCGGGCGGCGTGCAAACCCTCGATGCGGACCGGCCGCCAGATGCCGCAACCGGGCAGGGTCGGGGCGAAATCCCAGCCGAACTGGTACTGGGCCTTGCGGATGTAGACGCGGTGAGGGTTGCTGAAGTCGGCGTTGCTGAAGGCGCCGTGGCGTTTCATTAAACGCTGGGCGTGCTTGACGGGCGGCTCGAACTTGACCAGCAGGACGTTGCCGGCGGGTTTGAGCAGGTCCGTGATGTCGAAGCGGTGGCCGATGAACATGTTGTCGGTGCGGGCGACGAGCTTCTCGTTGAGCCAGATGCCCGCGATAGTGTCCAGACCCTCAAAGACGAGGTGCTTGCGGGGGCATTCGAGCAGGTCGGCGGGGGCGTCGAAGACCTTGCGGTAGACCCAGGGGTTGTCGGAGAGGCCCTGATAGGCCTCCGGGTTGGCGTCGAGGTCGGCCGGGTCGATTCGGCCGGCGTGGATGAGAGAGCTGTAGATGGAGGATGGAACCGG
>DDXG01000137.1:3017-5050 GCA_002347125.1 Phycisphaerales bacterium UBA2266 | reverse complement strand
TACTGGCTGATCTGGTAGTTCTTGGGCAGGTCCGGGTAGTAGTAGCTTTTGCGGTCCCACTTGGTGCGGCGGGCGATGCGGCAATTCAGGGCCAGGCCCGCCAGGATGGCGTATTCCACGGCGAGTCGGTTCATCACGGGCAGCACGCCCGGCATGCCCAGACACACCGGGCAGACACGGCTGTTGGGTTCGGCGCCGAACTCCACGGCGCAGCCGCAGAACATCTTGCTCTTCGTGCACAACTGCACGTGGATTTCCAGGCCCACGACAACCTTGTATTGGAGATCACTCATGCCCGAACCTGTTCGTACGGATGGCCGTCAGCGTTTCTCATCTTCGACCACCGGTGCGACATTCTCCTGCGTGGTGATGCCCGGCGGCAGTTCCAGGATGCGGATGTTCCGGAAGTGAATCTCAGCGCCTTCCGATTCCAGACAGATATAGCCCTTCTTGAGCGAGGATTTGCTGATGCCGTTGACGAATTTGCCGTTGACGCTCAGTTTGATGGTGCCGTCGACGCAGACAATCGTGTACTTGTTCCATTGGCCCTTGCCCTTGCACCGCTTCTCGGCCGACATGCTGCGCACCCCCCGTGGATTGTCCGGCACGGTCGTGACGCCGCCGGTGCCGAATACCTCGCCGTGCACGTAGGCATCGGTCTGGTTGTGCTGCACGGCCCATTCCAACTCCAGCATCTGTATCTCCATACCCCTGGGCAGGCGTTTACCCTCCGGCACCGTACCCTCGCTCCACACAAAGGTCCCGGAATTGCCCCCGGCGGTCATGTGCATCCACTCGATCTCGAGAATGAAATTCTCATACTGCCGCCGGGTCCGCATCACGCCAATGGGCTTACCGGTGCAGACGATCACCCCATCCCGAACGCTCCACGTGTCCTCGTCCGTGTTGACGTTCACCCAGCCTGACAGGTCCTTGCCGTTGAACAGATCTCGAAAGACCGGCACCTCGCCGTCCGCAGCCGTCACCGCACACAACATCGCAGTGACTACACTTGCCGCCGCAATGATCCGAGTGTTCATGGTCTTGCCTCCATCTGTCAAATGTCCACTTCTTCTGCAGTCCATCAGCCGACATCGGGCCGGCGCTGATGCCATTGGGTCTGTCGTTCGTACATCCGCGCGATCCGCAGCAGTCTGTCTTCGCTGAACGCCGGCGAGAGTATCTGCATGCCGATGGGCATACCCCGTCCGTCGAAGCCGCACGGGATGCTGATGCCCGGGATGCCGGCCAGATTCGCCGAGATGGTGTAGACGTCCGAGAGGTACATCTGCAACGGGTCGTCGGTCTTCTCGCCGATCTTAAAGGCCGTCGTCGGGGCCACGGGCATGATGATGCAGTCGCACCGCTCGAACGCCCTGACGAGGTCGGTCCGGATCAGGTTGCGGACCTTGAGAGCCTTGAGGTAGTACGCATCGTAGTATCCGCTGGACAGGGCGTAGGTCCCCAGCATGATGCGCCGCTTGACCTCCTGGCCGAAAGCCTCGGCCCGCGACTTGGAATAGACGGCTACATAATCTTCCGCTTGCTTGCTGCGGTGGCCGTAGTGTACGCCGTCGTAGCGAGCCAGATTGCTCGACGCCTCCGCCGTGGCGATGACGTAGTACGCCGCAATGGCGTAATCGAAATTCGGCAGCTCCACCTCGACCAACACGGCCCCTGCGGACCGATAGACATCGAGGGTCTGATGGACCGCTTTGACAACCTCTGCGTCGGCGCCGGCATTCAGCGAGGGGACAACGCCGATTCGCAGACCCTCGACGGGCTTGTCCAGGTCCGCCAGGTAGTCGCTCACCGGGGCAATCGACTCGCAGACACTGGTGCTGTCCGATGGGTCATGGCCGGCAATGACATTGAGCATCAGGGCCGCGTCTTCAACCGTTCGCGTCAGGGGTCCGATCTGGTCCAGGCTGGAGCCATAAGCCACCAGACCGTAGCGGGAAACGCGCCCATAGGTCGGTTTGAGACCGACCACACCGCAATAAGCAGCCGGTTGGCGGATGGAGCCGCCGGTA
>DDXG01000137.1:0-3002 GCA_002347125.1 Phycisphaerales bacterium UBA2266 | reverse complement strand
CCATGGCGAACTCATCCATGTTCGTCTTGCCCACGATGACGGCGTCCGCGGCCGAGAGCCTGCTGACCACGGTGGCATCATAGGGGGCCTGGAAGTCCTTGAGAATCCGCGACGCACAGGTCGTCGCACCGAAGGTCATGCACATGTTATCCTTGACGGCCACCGGCACGCCCGCCAGAGCCCCTACCGGGATGCCCGCGGCGATCCGCCCGTCGATCTCGGCGGCCCTGGCCAGGGCTTGTTCCTCAAAGACGCTGATGTACGCCCCCACCATCGGGTCGATCCGCCCGATCCGCTCAAGCACCGTCTCGACCGCCTCGACGCAGGTCGTCTCGCCGGCCGCTATCTTGTCTCGCAACGTGCGCAGACTCAATGCTTCCATCGTCGGCAACCGGTTCTATCGCTTCTTTGTCTGTTGGAGCAGCCACTCATAGAGTTGCGGGTTGTCATAGGTTGCAGTCCACGAGTCGTGATTGGCCTCGGGATACACGGTCAGCTTGGCGCTTCCGCCGGCGCGATTGAGCGCCTCGACCATGTTCTCGGACTGGCTCAGCGGCACCACACTGTCCTTGGCCCCATGGAAGGCCCAGACAGGAACCGTCTTGAGCTTGCCGGCCGTGAAGGGCTGCCCGCCGCCGCATATCGGCACGGCCGCGGCAAAGGTGTCGGGATAGGCCCCCGCCAAGGCCCACGTGCCGTAGCCACCCATGCTCAGGCCCGTGACGTAGATTCGCTCGGCGTCCACCGCGTACTCGGCGGCGACCGTATCAACCAGGGCCTTGAGCGTCTCGACCAGGTCGGGCCACCACTGGCCCGCTGGGCACTGCGGCGAAACGACGATAAAGGGCAGGTCCTTACCCTGCTCGACCAGCTTGGGCGGGCCGTGCAGTTTGACCTTGTTCAGGTCGCTGCCCCGTTCGCCGGCCCCGTGGAGAAACAGCATCAGCGGCCACTTCTTACCGCCGGGCTCGTAACCTGCCGGCAGGTACAACAGATAGTCGCACCGGACATTCAACGTGATCTGCTTCTCGAAGGACAGGGCGTGTTGGCCTGCTGTGGCCACTGGCTTGGCTTCCATTGGAACTTGCTCCGACTCCGTACACCCGGCAACAAACATGCCCAACCCAAGAACCACCACTGCTACAACCGGTCTCATGGCGAGATATACCTCCAAAATCCTCGGTAACCGTCCCAAGACAAGGCATGTCATTCTGAGCGAAGCGAAGAACCTGGTTTGCGGGCCGGCGAGAACTTCCGTTCGAGTCGCAGATGCTTCGCTTCGCTCAGCATGACAGACTGGAATGCAATTCTGAGATAGTCTCTTACACATGTGAACTACGCCCCCGATCCTTCATCCAGAATCTTGGGCACACGGAAGAACTGCTCATCCCGCACAGGCGCGTTGGCCAGCACCCGCTGCGTCCCCAGCGAATCGACGGGGGCGTCGGCCCGCAGCACATTGCTGATCGGCAGGCAGTGCGCCAAAGGTTCGACGTCCGCGGTGTCCAGCGCGTTCATCTTCTCGACGTACTCGAGGATCGCGGAAAGCTGCCCGGTGAATTGATCGGCCTGTGCATCGGTCAGCTCCAGTCGCGACAGCTTGGCGACTTTCATTACCTGTGCCCGGTCGATTGTCTGCTTCACGGGTGCATCCCCAAACGAAAAGCGAGGCCGGTGGAGCGCCTCGCTGGAATCCTGAACGCCTGCACGGGCACTGCGTCAGGCCGTGGCCTTCTCGGCCGGCTTGTAGTTGCGCTTGACGGGCTTGACAACGAGCCCCATCCGGATGGCCTTTGCCGAAGCCCTGACCCGGCAGACCTTGCCGTCGATGACCGCACGGACCTTCTGGACATTGGGCTTGAACTTGCGCTTGGTGATGCCGGTAACTTTCTTACCGACACCGCCGTGGCGCTTGGCCTTACCGCGGCGGCTGATGCTGCGCCCGGAAACGGTCTTCCTGCCTGTGAAATAACACACTCTTGACATCGAACATGCTCCTGACACGTTATTCAACCAGCGATTAAGAACCAAGTAGGATACCAAAAAGCCCCGGTCGTGCAAAGGCAAAAAGTGCGATTTTCCCGTTTTGTGGCAGCCCCTGGGAGTTTCTCGCACCGGCCAGTCCGGGCAACGGGCGGCGGGCATACGGCCATTCGACGTAAGTGACTGTAGAAACGCCACTTACGGCTGATTGGTCTCAGTCCTGCTTGAGGATGTCTTTGAGGACCGCCTTGATCCTCGCCGAGTTGGGGTCCAGACGCTCGGCGGTGTGCAACTCTTTAATGGCCTCCTCGCGAAACCCGAGCTTATCCAGCAACACTCCGAGATTACTGTGCAAAACAGCGTTGTTCGGGTCCACCGCAAGGCCGGCGCGACAGACCCTGACGGCATCGTCGAGACGATTCTGCTTGTAAAGGACCTCGCCGAGGTTGTTATACGCCGGGGCATGTCCGGGCCGTAGTTGGATGACGCGGCGGTAGTACCGCTCGGCATCCGGGAGCCTGCCCTGCTTCTGATGACCCCATCCCAGGTAGTAGAGGGCGTCGAGGCTCGTGGGTTTACGCTCCAGGGCCTTTTCGTATTGCTCCATCATGCCCCCGATATCCCCCCTTGCCCGCAGCACCGCACCCAACGACTCATAGCCCATGTGGCTGTGCCCGATCATTCCGACCACGGTGTGGTATTCGTCGGCGGCGGCCCTGTAATCCTTCACGTCCTCGGCCAGGAGCTTGCCGTACTTGTAGTGCAGCCGCCAGTCGCCCGGGTTCGCGTCGATTGCAGCCTTGTGCCGCTCGGCCGCATCGGCGAGCCCCCCCGCCTTCATCTCGGCGTCGAATTGGGCCAATCGCGCCTCAAACCGGTTGATCTGCTCGTTGTGGTAGAGTTGATTTGTGAAAGGGGCCCGGCGAAGGAACCCGTTGAGAACATCGCGGGAATGTACGAACTCATCCCAGCGGGTATACGCGAGTCTCTCGCGGCAGTAGGCCTCGTCGGCCGGTTCC
>DDXG01000306.1 GCA_002347125.1 Phycisphaerales bacterium UBA2266 | reverse complement strand
GGCTCGGATACAGGCCGTTGCCCTTGTGTCATCTGGCTGGATTCAAGCCACAGATTTCACAGATTACGCAGATTACTGAACCACGGATTTACACGGGTTGATGGGTTGACAGTCGCTGGTCGTTGGTCGCGAAGCGGGTCGGGGGTCGCCAGGTGAAGCGGCCTTCGGCCGCGGGTCTGCCTCTGGCGGGATTTGGCTTGACAGGCGGGGCGGCGGCGTGGTAGGATTGCGATGGTTCTTTGAGAAGTCCAGGTTGTTGCCAGTGCTGGATTTGTCGCTTTGGGCCAGGAACATGGTTGAGGGCGGCGTGTTGGGTGTTGGGTGTGAAGGATGGCGATGGAGTCGCGAGGGGGATGGATAATAATGAAACAAGGTATACATTGTATAATAATTGGTGGCTATCCCTAATAGCATGAAAATACCCATGTAACGCTGCTACAGTCTCCATTTTTCAGAAAATTCTTTGCACCTTACCATTCTGCTGAAGATACGTATGACACATAGCCAGACCGTGTTCTTGGCCAGAAAAAGCTGATTGTAAGCGATTGCCACCGATACGACAGATCCACATGTAACTGACCCATTACGACGATTGCCGGATTTGTCTTGGCTTCTCCGCTCTTGATCGCTATGTTGCAGGTGGTTGTTCGCGCATTTGGCGGTTGCGGGAATGGTCAATATATACTCTTGTTCGCGTTTATACAAGAGCAAGAGAAAAAGTTACTATAGCAGCGCGCCGTTTAGCACATAGCCTAATTCTCCCCCGCTAAAGAAGTGGTTTTCCCTACAGCAGTTGATTCTGCAGAGGTGAAGACAGCGTATGGGAATTGAGCGTCATGTGATGCGTACAGTGCGGCCTTTCGGCCGGAGCCGCTACTCGCGGCAAGCGGAGATACCCGAATCATTTCCGGGAAGCCCCTCAGTTATACCCTGCGAAAAGCCCGCCTGTGGAGTTATGCCGTCAGGCGGTCATTCCTCGACACCAACGGGCCCTTGGCCCCCAAAGATTCAGTCCCGGCAATCCCTTCTTAAGGAGGAGCAACCATGTCCAGAAATGTTGTCACAACCATTGTAATCGTATCAATCCTCCTCGCCGGCACGTCCAGGCTCTCCGCCGAGACCACAGAAATCACCGTGCTGACGTACAATACGCACTTGTTCGAAGATTCCCCCCTCGAGTGCATTGCCAGGTGCGCCGAGTCCTGGGTGCCCCAGTACAATATAAAATGGGCGGATTATGTGTTTGAAGATGGTCCTAGAAGGGAGGGGATTGCCGCCCGTGTCAGATCATCCGGGGCCGACATCGTGGCATTGCAGGAGGTTTGGGCTATCGGCTACCGCAACTAGTTCCAGGACGCGCTCAAGGATACGTATCCATACGCTTATCATCTTGACAGCTCCTGTGACGCTGAAGCTGCGCTGTGGGGCGTGCATTGGGCTCTGCCGACATGTATTACTGGAGATGCACTGCTTTACTTACCACTTGGCGGTCCCGACTATGCCAACAGGTTACATACAGAGGGTAACGGCCTGCTCCTTCTGAGTAAATGGCCCCTACAGGCTCTTGAGTTCGCAGCCTTTCCCGCGGGCGACTGCGACTTGGACTGGCCGGGTAAGACAGAATGTTGGAACAACAAAGGCGTTTTGACCGCCACCGTGAACGTGGGCGATATGCCCATTCGGATAGGTATCAGTCATGCCAACTTTTCCGACGATAAGAGCAAGTGGAGCAAGGACTATATCGCCAAGGCGATAACGACCTTCCAGCTCAACGGCGAACCCTACATCTTCGCTCTCGACAAACATGATCAAGCCCATATCCGGCGCTTCGAGGACTACGGACGGGCGGCGGGCGGTCCCGGGGCGGGATGGAAGCACATTTATATGGGTACCTGGGGCTCGGACCACATCGCCGTTACATCCTTCGAGTTGAACGGCCACCCGTATCTGTTCGGCGTAAACGGCCACAATATAGGCCATATCGAGCGCATAAATGACGACGGCAGGGGTTGGACCAATGAGGTCTCTGACGGGTGGACGTCCGATTATGTTGCTGTCAAGTCTTTTCAAATGAACGGTCACCCTTTCCTGTTCGGTCTCAGGAATTGCTGTGAGCAGGATAAGAATCCTTGCGGTGACCCGATGCCCGGCCGGGCCCATCTCAAACGGATCAACGATAGCGGTGCCGGATGGCAGAACCTCATCCAGTTCGAGAACATGAAGATGATCAGGGACGAGACCCTTCAGGGATACGATTCGCCTGCAATCATGATGGGCGATTTCAACGTCCATGCGTCAAAATATGCGATAATGGACGAACTCTTCCGCAAGGCCGGCGCCGTCGATGCCTACGTGGAGGTCCATGGATCGGGGAGGGACGGCTACTCGGTGGACTGGTACGCAAATCATTTGCATCAGTATTTTGTCTCTACGCAGTCAGGACCCGCCCGGATCGACTATGTCTATGTCAAGCAGTTGGGCGCCGGCACCAGGCTCGTGCCGACTCAAGCTGCTGTTCTTCGCGACTGGAAATACTCTTCTCCGAGCGCCGGCGGCGATATGATGGACCTGTCGGACCACTACCCGCTCATCGTCAAATTCGAGTTGTTCGATGGCGGATGCACAGCACGCGAAAAGGGCGATTTGAACTGTGACCGTGTGATTAACTTCGCCGATCTGGCGATTCTAAGTTCGACCTGGGGGTCTCGAGTCGGCGATGACGCTTGGGACCTCGCCTGCGATATAGGCGATCCATGCGACGACGTCATTGACCTCAAAGATGTCCGGGCACTCGCACAGACCTGGCTCTCGATGCCGCCTGTTTACAATGTCACGCGTGGCGCCGCCTACGCTTCTATCCAGACCGCCATTGCCAACGCACGAAACGGCGACGAGATCGAGGTCGCCCCCGGAACCTATTACGAAGCAATCGACTTCATAGGCAAGGCAATTCGTCTTTACAGCAGCGGCGGGCCGGACGTTACAACCATCGACGGAACCGGAAATTATCACGTCGTCCAGTGCGCAAGCTACGAAGGTGCCGATACGGTCATCGAGGGATTTACTATCACGGGCGGAAACGCCCACGGGGTATCCGGGCTGGATACTTGCGGCGGGGGGATGTTGAATGAAAGAAGCAGCCCCACCATAATAGACTGCAACTTTACCGGCAACCGCGCAAACGCCAATGGCGGCGGAATGTACAACCACGTTAGTAACGGCCTCAAGGGCGGAAGTCCCACAATTGTCAACTGCACTTTCAGCCACAACAACGCCAACGAGGGCGCCGGAATGTGCAACGATTGGTACTTAGATACCCAGGTGATAAACTGCACCTTCGGCAATAACAGCGCCAACAGCGGCGGCGGCATGTACAACTTGAATTACAGCAGCCCGACAATAGCCGATTGTGAATTCACCGGAAATTTCGCACACTATAACGGCGGCGGGATACACAACCAGAACGGCAGCCCGGCGCTGACGGACTGCACCTTCACCGGCAACCAGGCCGGTGAACATGGCGGCGGAATAAGCAGCGTAAGCAACAGCAGCCCGACTATGGCGGACTGCGTTTTCAGCGGCAATAGGGCCGGCGGCTATGGGGGCGGGGTCATCAACTCAACCACCGGCGATCCGAACATCGCCAACTGTACGTTCGACGACAATTCGGCTCTGTCCGGGGGCGGCATGGTCAATATAGACTGTAGCCCGACCGTGACCGCTTGCCTGTTCCGCGGCAACACCGCTACCGCCGACGGCGGCGGCGTACACAACTACAACAGCAATCCGACTCTGACGGACTGCAACTTCGCCGGCAACGAGGCCGGTGAACACGGCGGAGGCATGAGCAACGTGGGCAACGGCAGCGCAGCAGTGACCCATTGTATCTTCAACGGCAATGAGGCTTTAGGTTACGGCGGCGGCGTAATCAACTCGGGCGTCAATGCCGCGCTGACCAACTGTACCTTCACGGGCAATAACGGAGTCAGCGGCGGCGGCGGGATAGGCAACGTGAGCTGTAATCCCATTGTGACCAACTGTATCTTGTGGGACGACACGCCTGATGAAATCCTGAACGTCTCCAGCAGTCCGACCGTCACATACAGCGACGTCGAGGGCGGCTGGCCCGGCACAGAAAACATCAATCAGGATCCTTGGTTTGTTGCCGCCACCGCAGGTAATCTGCGGCTCTCATCGGGCTCGCCTTGCATCGACAAGGGCGACAATTCGGCCGTTCCGCCCGGAGTAACCACCGACCTTGACGGAAACGCCCGGCTAATAGACGGCGACGACAACGGCAGTGCCGATGTCGACATGGGCGCCTACGAATATCAGTCGCCTGCCTCCGCGCCCGCCAGCGCGGTGAATATCGAGACCTGCTATATACTTGCCTCGCATTGGCTCGATATGCCGTAGCGCTGGAGATTTGCCGGACTATTTGGAAAGGGCGGCAGAACAACTTCTGCGGGCTGGGGGCCACCGGCGGCGGGGAGCCGGGGCACACCTTCGTTTCGATGGAGGTGGGCGTGCGGGCGCATATACAGCGTCTGAAGGCGTATGCGAATGCGCAGCCGCTGCGGAGGAAGTGCGTGGACCCGAGGTTCACCCTGGTTCCGCGGGCGACGGGACCCTACGTCGAGGACCTGACGGGCAAATGGGCGGCGGATCCGCAGTACGGGCCGAAGATCACGCGAAAACCCCAGGCGCTTGAGAAACACCTTTGAGGCGATGTGGGGTTTGGGATTCATCGTTTTTAGCCCGCATTTCTCACAGGTGC
>DDXG01000177.1 GCA_002347125.1 Phycisphaerales bacterium UBA2266 | reverse complement strand
CCATCAACCCGACGCTCCTGCAGACGCTGGAGGGCCAGGGGATTCTTGTTCATGCCGGGCCGTTTGCCAATATCGCGCTGGGGCAGAGCTCCATCATTGCGGACCTCTTGGGCACGAGGCTCAGCGAGTATCACGTGACCGAGAGCGGTTTCGGGGCGGATATCGGCTACGAGAAGTTCTGGAATGTGAAGTGCCGCCTGTCGGGGCTTCGGCCGCACGCCGTTGTGCTGGTGGTGACGGTTCGGGCGCTGAAGATGCATGGCGGCGGGCCGGCGGTCAAGCCGGGGCTGCCGCTGAGCGGCGATTACACCGCCGAGAACCTCGGACTGCTTGAAGCCGGGTGCGAGAACATGCTGGCCCACATAGGGATCATCAGGCAGAGCGGGGTGCGGCCCGTGGTCTGCGTGAACCGGTTCACGACGGACACCGACGCGGAGCTGGCCATGGTGCGGCGGATCGCCGAGCAGGCCGGCGCCAGGGCGGCGGTCTCGGACCAGTGGATGGGCGGCGGCGAGGGGGCCCGGGAACTGGCCGAGGTCGTGATGGAGGCCTGTGAAGAGCCGGGGGATTTCAAGTACCTCTACGACCTGGAGACGCCGCTTCGCAAGCGGATTGAGCTGATCGCCACGCGGATCTACGGCGCCGACGGGGTCTGCTACACCGAGCAGGCCCTGGAGAAGGCCAAGGCCATCGAATCCGATCCACGCGCACGGGAGCTGGCGACGTGCATGGTCAAGACGCACCTGAGCCTGTCGGATGACCCGAATCGCAAGGGCCGGCCGACCGGTTGGATGCTGGCGATACGGGATTTTCTGGTCTACAAAGGGGCTGGCCTGATTGCGCCGGTGGCCGGGACGATCAAGCTGATGCCCGGCACGAGTTCGAATCCGGCGTTTCGCCGAATCGATATCGACGTGGAGACAGGCCGGGTGCAGGGGTTGTTCTAGGAAGACCCAAGACACGAGACCTGAACCCAAGACTCCAGGGCCGGAGCCTGCAATGCAAGGCCACGGCGTTTTATGGGGGGCTTGACGAATGCACGGCCTTTGGTATGATAGAATGGTGCCGGTTGCGAGCGGCATGGCGGTTTTGGGTATTCAGCTTTGGTTTTGGGCTTACGGTTTAGGGCTTTGAATTGCGTTGAGCGAGTATTCTTGATTGCGCGGCACTTATGACGGCACGGATTATTGACGGAAAGCAGGTAGCGGCCCAGATGCGGGCCGAACTGGCACAGGAAGTGGCGGCCCTGAAGCAGAAGGGAATTGTGCCGGGGCTGGGGGTGGTCCTGGTGGGCGACGACCCGGCGTCGAAGTCGTATGTGACGGCCAAAGAGCGGGCGTGCGAAGAGATTGGGATATACTCCGATGACAACCGGCTGGCGGCCGATACGAGCCAGGCGGACCTGATGGCGCTTATCGACAAGATGAACGGCGATAGCCGGATCAACGGGATTCTGGTGCAGTTGCCGCTGCCGCGAGGCCTCGATGAGGCCCAGGTGCTGCTGCGGATCGACCCCGACAAGGACGTGGACGGCTTCCACCCGATGAACGTGGGCAAGATGGTCGTGGGGGAGCAGGCGTTTCTGCCATGCACACCGCACGGCGTGGTCCAGTTGCTCCTGCGAAGCGGCGTGCAACTGGATGGGGCGCACGTGGTGATCGTCGGACGCAGTAACATTGTGGGCAAACCGCTGGCGAACATGCTGATGGCCAAGTCGCCGACGGGCAATGCGACGGTGACGGTCTGTCATACGCGGACGAAGGATCTCGGGCACTACACGCGGGAGGCGGATATCGTGATCGCGGCGGCGGGCCGTCCGAAGACGGTAACGGCCGATATGGTGCGCGATGGGGCGGTGGTGATCGACGTGGGTGTCAACCGGGTCGAGGATACGAGTCGCAAGTCCGGCTACCGGCTCTGCGGAGATGTGGATTTCGAGGCCGTCAAGGAGAAGGCCTCACTGATTACGCCGGTTCCCGGAGGGGTCGGGCCGATGACCATCACGATGCTGCTGTACAATACGGTCGAATCGGCCAAGCGGGCGGCGGGTTTTTCACCGCTGAGACCGCGGAGTGCACAGAGAAGACCGTGATCAGGGCTGCGCGGTGTTACTTGCGCTGGAGGAGAATTCCCGTGATGATGAGCGCCAGACCGAGGATGGTGGCCGGCGCGATGGCCTCACCGATGGTGATGCGGATGACGATCAGGCCCAGGAACGGAACCAGATAGACGAGGTTGGCGACGCGAGCAGTGGTCTCGGACAGGCGCAGGGCCTTGAGCCAGAGCAGGAAGGTGATCCCCAGTTCAAACAGGCCTATGTAGAGGCCGCCCAGGATCGCGCCGGTGTTGATGCGCGTACATCGACCCAGGACGAGGGCCGCGGCCAGGATGTAGAGGGAGCCGAAGGCGAAGTTCAGCAGCAACCGCGCGGCTTCGTCGCGTTTATCCCTGGTGTTGTAAGTCCAGAACAGGGCCCAGACCACGGCGCTGGACAGGGCCAGGGCCACGCCCAGCGGACTCTCGAACCGCCAATCGAGTGGGCGGCCGCGGGTGCCGATGATGACGACACCGAGGAAGCTGACGACCACGGCCAGGACGCTGCTGAGCCCGATTCTGTGCTTGAGGATGGGGATGGACAGCAGCACCAGGACGATGGGCCAGATCCAGTTGAGCGTAGAGGCCTGCTGGGCCGGCAGCAGGTCATAGGCGTGAATTACGAGGGCATAGTAGAGCAGAGGATTGAGCAAGCCGAGAACGGCGGAATGGCGGTAGTCTCTGAGCGTGAAACGGGACAGCGCGGCCAGACGGCCGGTCAGCGCGACGTAGGCCAGGAGCACGGCCGTGGCGACGNNGCCGAGCCGATGGTGGACCAGAAGACGACCACGGCGGAGGCGTAGATGTAGGCTCTTTTCTGATTGCTCATGGCAGGGGCATTATATATAAAGGACGGACATGGTGTCGTCTGGAAAGGGCCGTCCGGCGTCTGTCTTACAAGATGTGTGAGAAGTAGCAGATCGTGTCTTGCCATGCATCGATTCTTTGTAGAACCGGGTCGGTTGCAGGGTGACCGGGTGGTCTTCAGCGACGCCCAGGCCCATCAGATCCGCCGTGTGCTTCGGATGGACGCCGGGCGGGAGGTGGTCGTGCTGGATAACACGGCCCTGGAGTATCGGGCCGTTCTCTCGAAGGTCGCGGCGGACGGCGTAGAGGCGGAGATCACGGCTCATGGGCCCGCGCCGGGAGAGCCTGTCGTGCGGCTGACGCTCTTTCAGAGCCTTCTGCGGCAGGAGAAGTTCGAATTGGTCCTTCAGAAAGGCACCGAGGCGGGGGTGGCGAGGTTCGTTCCGATTCTGACGCGGCGGGGGCTGATTCAGAAGACATCGGCCGTCACGCCGCAGAAGATGCAGCGGTGGCGTCGGATTGTGACGGAGGCGGCGGAACAGTCACATCGGGGCGTGATACCCGAGATCGCCCCGGCGATGGGTGTTGAACAGGCGGTGGCAATGGCGGGGGACTACGGCATCGTGCTGGTGGCGGCCATGACGGCTTCGCTTTCGTTGGATGAGGCACTGAAGGGCTGCAAGGGCCTCACGACGGCGGGGCTCTTCATCGGGCCGGAAGGCGGATTTGAGGATGAGGAGGTGGCGATGCTGACCTCGGCGGGGGCCAGAGCGGTGCACCTGGGGCCGCGGGTGCTGCGGACCGAGACGGCCGCCGTGGCCGGCAGCCTTCTGATTCTGCATGGGACCGGCCAGATGAAGACGCCTGTCGGGTCCGGTGGTGTTGGAGGTAGTCCGGATGGCTGACAAAGGGGTGCTCTATCTTGTGGCTACGCCCATCGGCCACCTTGGCGACATGGGCCTGCGGGCGATCGAGACGCTGCGGATGGTGGACCTGGTGGCCAGTGAGGACACGCGCAAGACCGGCCTGCTGCTCAAGCACTTCGAGATCGGCAAGCCGCAGGGGGCGTTTCACGAGCACAATGAGCGGCAGGCGGGACCGCGGATCATCCGACTCCTGGAAGATGGCCGCAACGTTGCGCTGGTGACTAGCGCCGGGACGCCGGGGATCTCCGATCCGGGTTTTACGCTGGTTCGCCTGGTGCTGGAGGCGGGGATCGATGTGACGATGATTCCGGGGCCGTGCGCCCTGGTAATGGCGT
>DDXG01000072.1:11053-11966 GCA_002347125.1 Phycisphaerales bacterium UBA2266 | reverse complement strand
CAGATGCTTCCCCTTCGCTACGCTGCGGGTCAGCATGACAACGTGCGGTCGGCCTCATACGCGTGCAACTCCATTTAGGGAGCGGGCCGCGGAGCCCGGCGGGTTGCGGGGCGGCGACGGGATACGGTATCATAGGGCGGCAAGCCGCTCAAATGGCATAAGGAACCGAATCTATGAGAATGAGCACCTTTGTTGCAGCCGCTGTGGGCGTCCTTTTGGCGGCCGGATTGTGCCCGGCGGCGGACTGGCCGCAGTTCATGGGGCCCGACCGCAACGGCAAGTCCGCCGAGACGGGCCTGCTGAGGTCCTGGCCGCAGGGCGGGCCCAGGTTGCTATGGTCGGCCGACGGGCATGGGATCGGCTACGGCTCGGCGGCCGTGGCCGACGGGGCGGTCTATGTGACCGGGATGGTGGGCAATGAGGGAGTGCTCTTCTGTTACGATACGGGGGGCAACCTCCGCTACAAGGTCCCCTACGGGCCGGAGTGGACGCGGTCGTACAAGGGGGCGCGGGCGACGCCGACGGTCGATGGGCCGCGGCTGTATATCTTCAGCGGGATGGGCGTTCTGTCGTGCCATGATGTGAAGACGGGCGAGCGGATATGGACGGTCGATACGCTCAAGAAATTCGAGGGCAACAACATTCGCTGGGGGATGGTCTGCTCGCCGCTGATCGATGGGGACAAGGTCTATGTGACGCCGGGCGGCAGGAAGGGGTTGATGGCCGCGCTGGATAAGCGGACGGGCGAGACGATCTGGGCGACGAGCGGTTATGAGGAGAACCCGGCGTATTCGTCGCCGATGCTGGTGGAGCATGAGGGTGGGCGGCTGCTTGTGACGATGATGGAGAAGCTGGTCATCGGCGTGGATGCGGGGACGGGGGCGCTGCGGTGGCGGTATCCCTATCCGGCGTC
>DDXG01000072.1:0-11025 GCA_002347125.1 Phycisphaerales bacterium UBA2266 | reverse complement strand
CGTGGTCGAGCATGAATACGTGCTTGGTGGGACGCAGTTGAGGCTGACGGCCGATGGGGGCGGCGTCGAGAAGGCATGGAATCAGCCGGTGCTCGATACGCATCACGGCGGGCTGGTGCTGGTGGACGGGTTCCTGTACGGCTCGACGTTCGAGAGCACGACGAAGGGCTCGTGGGCGTGCGTGGAGTGGGACACGGGCAAGCTGATGTACGACGCGGACTGGAACGGGAACAAGGGCTCGTTGGTCTATGCGGACGGGATGCTGTACTGCTATGAGGAGGAGACGGGGAACCTGGCGCTGGTGCGGGCGACGCCGGAGAAGTTCGATATTGTCAGCTCGTTTACGATTACGCAGGGCTCGGGCAAGCACTGGGCGCATCCGTCGATCGCCGACGGGGTGCTGTACATACGGCATGGGGAGGTTTTGATGGCGTTCGATATCAAGGGGACATGATGCGGTGGTGTGCGGTTATCGTGGCGGCGATGTTCGGGGTGTACTGCGCCGGCGAGATCGGGCCGCCCGATACGCCGGAGACCCCCACCGCGGCCCGAATCGCGGGCGTCGGCCGGCATCTGATGGTGACGATTATCTCGCGGTGACAGTCCGCATCTGCAACCCCGACGTACATCGGGGCAAACGCTACGCCTGTTGGATTTAGCGCTTCCTGGGCAACAGCATGAATGGGTCTCATGCGTCACTTGGAGATGAATCTAGCAGTGTAGGCTGAGTCTGAGGAATAGAGATTGTGGTGAAGGTCGCAGAGTCATCATCCGTGCAGCGCGGTGGAAACTGTCGCGCTGATGCACGGGCCGTCGGGTCAGTGGATGCGAAGAATCCCTTTGCCTTGATGTCTGCGGTTCTGACGGGCTATTTGGGAGCCGCGTGCCTTGTGTGGTGGTGGAGAGGGGAAGATGCGTCGTGCCTTGTGATGCTGCTGATGCTGGTGTGTATCCCTGTCGGCGGTGTCCTGCCGGTCTTGTGGGTTGGCACGCTCGTACAAACGTGGCGGGCGTGTGGGCGGCGTCGGTATATCGGGTTGATGTGTGTCGCCGGGAGTGTTGTTGTCACCTGCTTCGCCGCGCCCGTGGTCTTTCAATTCCTGGCGGACCTGCTCGAGGGGATCACGTTCATTCTGACGCCGATGTGAAATGGCAAGGGCGGCCTGCACACGGACGAGGCTGTTCTCCAATTCCGGGCCCAGATGCTTCACGTCGCTCAGCATGACAGCGAGCGCGTGGCGGGGGTATTTCCCGGATGCTGCCGGACTCAGCATGACAAGGTTAATTGTGGCTGAGCGGCAATCTCGCAGATTTGCTTGACACGGGGCTGGATGGTGGTAGAGTGGTTATGAGGTCTGGATTTGGCTGGAACCGTGAAACAGGAGAAATGCCATGGGCAACAATGAACCGATGGAGCAGAAGG
This sequence comes from Phycisphaerales bacterium UBA2266, assembly GCA_002347125.1. Lineage (GTDB taxonomy): Bacteria > Planctomycetota > Phycisphaerae > Sedimentisphaerales > Anaerobacaceae > UBA2266. The sequence continues at coordinate 9,602 of DDXG01000072.1, read as the reverse complement.
CGGGATTCAGGGATATGAAGACGGGGTTGATGGTGTTCGGGATTTTGCTGGTTATCGGGGGCGGCTTCTGTGCGATGGCGATTCCCATGATGATACTGGCGTTGGCTGTGTCGTCCCTGGTCGAGACGGATTCGGCGGCGGCGTTGCGCCCCGCCACGGTCGTTCCCGCGGTTGCGATATATGCAGCGGCGGCCGCCTGGTTCATTACCATGGGGATTGGCTCGATCAGGGCGCGGCGGTGGGCGCGGGCGCTTGTGCTGGTCACTTCGTGGATGTGGCTTGTCGGCGGCGTTGCGGGATTCATCTTTGTTGTGCTGCTGATGCCGGATACAGTCCGGCGGATGGAGAATGATCCGCAAGTTCCGAGGTCGGTGATCGTCGTCACCACGTATGTGACGATAGGGTTTAGGGTCGTACTGCATGTCATCATCCCAGCGGCACTCGTGCTTTTCTATGGGAACAGAAACGTCAAGGCGACGTGTGAGTGGCGGGATCCGAAGGTCCGCTGGACGGACAAGTGCCCGCTGCCGGTGCTTGCGCTGAGCCTGATGTTCGGTCTCTGGGCAGGGTCGGTCTTCTTCATAGGGTTTTATGGCTGGGTCATACCGTTCTTCGGTGTCGTTCTCAGCGGCGTCGCCGGGGCGGCGGTTGGAGCGGCGGGTGCGCTGTTGTACGGTTGTATCGCGTGGGGGCTGTATCGGTTGAGGATGACGGCGTGGTGGGGCGCTGTGGTGCTGCAGGGCGTCTGGGCCGTGTCGTCGGTTCTCACGTTCTCGCGGGTGAGTATGTTGGACTTCTGTGAGAAGATGGGTTTCTCGCAGCAGCAGCTTGATATGCTCCGGGATCATGACGTGGCGGAGCGTTCTGCGATCATCTTACTGTGCGGACTTTGGCTTGTTGGTTTCATGGGGTACATGCTGTACACGAGGCGGTATTTTGTGCATTCGGGGGCCCGGGAGGGTGCGGCCGACCAGTTGCTGGTGTAGCGAAAGTCGCCAGTTACGAGTTACGGGTTACGACTTAGGGAAAGGCGCCAACGCGCAACGCGGCACGGGGGACGGTCAGTCCAATAATAGTCCGGTTTTTTGCTTTGAAAACAACCTCCAGTGTGGTATAATGGTTTGCTGGTAATATGGATTGTCCGACGGCACGCACGGAGGAGTACGCCTCATCAGGATGCGATTACCGCAAGAACGGAAAGGGTGCTGAAAATGAAGAAGCCGGCCATGGTACTGGTGCTGGTTGTCGTTGCCTGTGCGGGTTGCGAACGCAGCCGCCGGGTGGACAGGGTTATTGAGTTGGAGGACGCCGGCAGTCTGCCGCCGATCGCCGAGGTCGCGGCCGAGACCGAGGCCGAGCCGGATGTGACGGCCGCTCCCGTGGCTATGACCAGCCCCCAGGCCGGCTCTATCGAGGCACGGGTGGGCGAACTGCTGGCGCAGATGACGCTGGAGGAGAAGGTCGGCCAGATGACCCAGATCACCCTGGAGGTCGTCAAGGGCACGGAGGAGGACGGCTACTTCAAGTGCGATCCGAAGAAGCTGTTCGACGCCGTCCTGGACCACCACGTCGGTTCGATCCTCAACTGCGGTGGCCAGGCGCGGACGCTCAAGAACTGGCGCGAGATCATCACCAACATTCAGTATGTCGCCACCGAGAAGACGCGGCTGCGGATTCCGGTGATCTACGGCATCGATACCATTCACGGGGCCAACTACACGCTGGGGGCGACGATCTTCCCGCAGAATATCGCCATGGCGGCGACGGGCAACCGCGACCTGATGCGGGACCTCGGAGCGGTGGCGGCGTTTGAGACGCGGGCCTCGGGTATTCCCTGGAACTTCAACCCGGTGCTGGACCTGGCCCGCGACCCGCGGTGGCCGCGGTTCTATGAGACCTTCGGCGAGGACCCGTACCTGGCGTCGGTCCTGGGGGCCGCCTACATCGAAGGCCAGCAGGGCGACGATATCGGCCATCCGACGAAGGTGGCCGCGTGCATGAAGCATTATCTGGGTTACAGCGTTCCGGCCAGCGGCATGGACCGCACGCCCGCGTACATCCCGGATACGCAGCTTCGCCAGATATTCCTCAAGCCGTTCGCGGCCGCGGTCGAGGCGGGTGTGGCCACCGTCATGGTCAACTCATCCGAGATCAACGGCGTGCCGGTACACGCCAGCCGGCGGCTGCTGACGGACGTGCTGAGGGGCGAGCTGGGCTTTGAGGGGTTCGTCGTTTCGGACTGGGCGGACATCGAGAACCTCTACACCCGCGAGAAGGTGGCCAGGGACCGCCGCGAGGCCGTCAGGATGGCCGTGATGGCGGGCATCGACATGTCGATGGTCCCGTATGATTTCAGCTTCTATGAGACGCTGCTGGCGCTGGTCAACGAGGGTCAGGTGCCCGTCAGCCGCATCGACGAGGCGGTCTCGCGGATTCTGCGTGTGAAGTTCCGGCTGGGCCTGTTCGAGCGGCCGTACCCGGACACCACGCTCTGGAGCGGCGTGGCGATTGCGTCCTCGACGGCGATGAACCTTCAGGCGGCGACCGAGGCGATGACCCTGCTCAAGAACGACGCCAACACCCTTCCGCTGAGCAAGGACCTCAAGGTCCTGGTGACGGGTCCGACGGCGAATAAGCTGTCGGTGCTCAACGGCGGCTGGACGATTACGTGGCAGGGCGACCGCGAGGACCTGTACCCCGCCGAGAAGCTGACGGTCTTTGAGGCGATTGTGGAGAAGTGCGGGCCGAACAACGTGGCGTATATCCCCGGGGTGGACTTTGAGGAGGATATCAACGCCGCCGAGGCCTTCGACGTGGCCGAGCGCGCCGACGTGGTGATCGCGTGCATGGGCGAGCCGACGTACTGCGAGACGCCGGGCAATATCCACGACCTGACGCTGCCGCCGATTCAGCGGGCGTTCATCCGCCGGCTGGCGGAGGCGGGCAAGCCGGTGGTCCTGGTGCTGGTGCAGGGCCGCCCGCGGGTGATCCGCGACGTGGCCGACAGGCCGGCGGCGATTCTGATGGCGTATCTGCCGGGCATGGAGGGCGGCCGGGCCGTGGCCGATGTCCTCTTCGGCGACGCCAACCCAGGCGGAAAACTGCCGTTTACGTATCCCCGGTACGCCGGCTACCATACGACCTACGACCACAAGCCCAGCGAGGAGGCGGCCCCGAACAAGTTCGATCCGCAGTGGCCGTTCGGTTTCGGGCTCTCGTATACGACGTTCACCTACGGCGACATCGTCCTGGACCGCACCGAGATGACGGCCGACGACGTGCTGACGGTCGGCGTCGAGGTCGCCAACACCGGGGCCGTCGCGGGCAAGGAGACGGTGCAGTTGTTCCTCTCGGACCTGGTGGCGTCGGTGACGCCGGCGGTGCGGAGGCTGGCGGGCTTCGAGCGGATCGCGCTGGAGCCGGGCCAAAGCCAGACGGTGACATTCCGGCTGGACCGCCGGGCCCTGGAGTTCATCGGGGCCGACGGCCGGCCGACGCTGGAGCCGGGGATGTTCCGCATCGCCGTCGGCGGCAAGACCGCCGAGTTTGAACTCAAATAGAACGGACTTCCCAAGTCGCGCATGCCGGATCGGATCCGGCATGCGCACGTGCGGATATGTTGTCCGTCGCGGCAGGCCCATGCCGGCCGTCACGGTTTTCGTCCCTTCGCTGCGCGAAGGGATGCCACCGGTCGCGGGCAAGCTGTCAGGTCCCTTCAACCGGCCTCGGGGACGCTCTGCCGGTGCAGGTCGAGGATGCGCTCGGCCGCCTGGGCGATGGTTGGCACGACGATGGCGTCGGGAGGTAGTTCGCTCTGGTGCTTTTGTCCGTGGCCGGTCAGGACGTAGATGCCTCGCGCCCCAACATTGAGGGCAAACTCGACATCGTGCGGGTGGTCGCCGACCGTGAACGAAGCGGCCAGGTCGATAGAGTATCGGGCGGCCGCCTGCTCGAGGAAATAGGGCCTGGGCTTGATGCACGCACAGTCCTGCGAACGCTCGTGCGGGCATACGTAGGCGTCGGTGATGGCGATGCCGCGTTCGGCCAGGGCCGCGACCACGGCCCGGTTGACGCGGTCGGCCTGCTTGCGGGTGATCAGGCCCCGGGCGATGCCCGGCTGGTGTGTCACGATGAACAACAGAAACTGCTCCCGGAGTCTCAGCAAGGCATCGAAGGTCTCAGGCAGGAACACGATCTGCGAGGGGTCCGACAGGTGGCCGCGATCCTCAATGATCGTCCCATCGCGGTCCAGAAACACGGCCGGTCTTCCCTGCCCGTGCCGCTGTTGCGTTAGGTTCAAGTGGCGGTCCTCCTCTAATCCTGTCGGTGAATCTCAGCGGGTGAAATACGCTTAAGCCATTTGGATTTAACGCTTTGCGGCCAACGGCAAAGCCGGGTATATTGTGTCCCGCCTCCGTGGAGGATAGGGCAACGCTGGGAAGCGACCCGAGCGCCACGGGGGCGCCATACGGCACGGGCGGCATCCAGTGGGGTGCCGCCTGCTTTCTCGATGCCGTTGGCCCCAATGCGATAAATCCGTTTGCCCTTCATGCGTGACGTCCATTGTCAGTTATCTGCTCCCCAACCTTCTGTTTTGCTGTTGAGTCCCAGTGGTTGCCGTCTGTCATCGGGTGGACTCGAAAGAACGCCGAATCAGGTCTGCCGCCATGTCGAGTTCCGCCCGATTGCTGATGCGAACCTCCACGTCCCCGGTCCCCCAGTGGCCGATGTTGGAGACATCGCGGACAAAGGCGGGCGGGTTCTCGATATGCCCGTACTTGAGTGGGAGCCAGATTCTCAGACCCGTTTGCAGCACATGTACGCTGCAAAAGCAGCGTTTGCCGTTGTCGTAGTTGACCGATTTCGCAAGATAGCGCCGTGACAAATCCGACAAAGCGAAGGACATGCAGACGCGGTCCAGCGCCTTGAAAAGCGCGACCGCTTCCTGCGGCTTGCCTGTCAGGTGGTGAGCTTCGTTATAGGGGCTCTCGCTTCTTGCGGCTCGCCTTGTCTCCCAAGCCTGTTTTGCACCGCGAGAACGCGCCGACGGCGACAACGAAGATGCGCCGGGAGCAACTGCGGCGCCCGTCGGCGGTTGCCCCGGGTTCACCTCGCCGGTGATTCGCATGAGACTCGCCTTGATTTGCTGCGTGGTAAGATTCTGGTCGGCGCCTGCTTTGCGGACCAGATTCAACAACTGTCTAGGCGGGTCGCTCAGGAGGGTCTGAAGGGCCTTGCGGACCTTGCCGTCGGTGAAGGTCTGCTCGCCCAGTGCATCCAGCGAACCTTTGGCCATTTCCTCGCGTGAAAAACGCCACATCTGCCGGGCAACTTGTTCGACGGTCATGCCCTCTGAGGCCTCCGGGTCCAGACTGACCTCGTACATCAGCTTGTCGGGGGCCGGACACTTCTCTATACTCCGATATACGCGCCACTTGATGCCATTGGTGAGGATACACCAGACGATACCATCATTGGCGGCGTAGCCCACGACTTGCGTTGTGGCCTTGACATCGTCCAGTGGATCGTCCAATGCCTTGGCCTCGACGAGCAGAACCGGTTTTCGGTTCAGTTTCAGCGCGTAATCGACGGACTTACCGTCCACCGTCGGGTATTCCAACTGTACCTCGTCCGGGTCCCGCACATCCCAGCCAAGCGCTTCAAGCAGCGGGTCAATGACGATTGTACGTGTCGGCGTCTCTTTCAGGCAATGACGACGCCAAGCGGGCAGCTTCTGACGGACGGTCTCAATGACCTGGATGAGTCTGTTCATTCTCGGCCTCCTGGTTCTCCATAGCTCACGCTCTTGCAGTGGAGCATACCGCAGCCCGCACGTGTGAGCGATTGTATTGCCCTTACATTAGCGGGGCCTTGTTGCCTTCGTCAAGCACTCTTTGGAAACTCAACATATAGGGGGCAAGCGTCAGGCATACTCCGCCTCGTGCGGCGGCCCGGAAGGTTGCGAAAGCCCGTCAGAGGTCTTGTCTGGAGGCGGCTGTCGTTTCGACGGCTTTGCGGGAGATGGGGGCGGGGCGAAGCCTGCCCTGGGACCAGAGGTCGTAGGCGGCGAGGCGGGACATGGCGTGCGGGTGCTCGGACTGGCCGATGGGCAGGAGGGCCTGGGATTCGTCAACGTTGCCGAGGGTGACGAACTGTGTGTAGGATTGGGCCTTCTGCGAGAGGATGGTGCCGCCGTCGGTGCATTTGAGCGGCGGATACGTCAGGTCCATCCGTGGGTCCAGCGAAGGCAGGCCGTCGAGCGTGGAGAAGTAGTCGAGCTTCGAGGCGGTCAGCTGCCCTTGGGCACGGGCCTGCCACTGGTTGGGGTCGTCGCCGTAGTTGGCCTTGCCGTACCGCCAGGCGGCTCGGATAATGAGGTCCACGTACTCGGCTTCCGGACCGGTCAGGGGGGCATTCGGGTCTTCGGCGATGCGGGAGCCGATCGTCCCGCACATGGCCGACAGTCCCGAGAGGCCGCCGCCGTAGATTGTGGCGGCTTCGAAGTTCTGGCGGAACGCCATCGGCATGAGGGTGACGATCTCGGCGCCGGCGATGCCGCTGTCGAACCTCGCCCCGGCGGCATACCAGTGCTTGAGATAGTCCAGCGCCAGGATGGTCTCGGGATCGAGTTCGGTCTTGAGCGTATCGCGAAGATGGTAACCGAACTTCACAAGGTCGCGTTTGATGGGATTGACCGTGTCGTAGTGGACATCGAGGACATCGGCGGGTGAGAACTTGTCCTTGAGGGCCATGCGTTCCTTGAGCCGCCAACTGCGTTCGGTGTCGCCGAGGCTGCCGGTGGAGATGCCCAGCGGCAGTGGATAGAAGGAGGCGACGGGGCGATGGTTGGCGGTGACAATCCAGCCCTGGGGCGGGTCAATGACGTGCGGCAGCAGGTCGTTGGGGACAAACCCCTGCCAGTCGTAATCGGATGAATCGCCCTGGTGGGCGGCGCTGCCTTCGTTGAGGGCCCTGGGGGAGCGGACGGGCAGGGCGAAGATGGTCTGGTAGCCGATGCGGCCGCGGGTATCCGCGAAGACGCAGTTGGCGCTGGGGAACCGCCAGCCGGCAAGGGCCTCGCGAAACTGCCGGACGTCCTTGGCGCGGATCATGGCGAGGACGCCCTGGAAGGTATCGCGGTCGGTCTCGCAGATCGGGATGCGCTTGAGGGCCGCCTCGTGGCCCGGCCGCAGACCCGGGGCGATGGCGGTCACGACGGGGCCCAGGTGCGTGCGGCGGATGGTGATGGTGCGGGGCGAGGCGTCCTGGACGGCGATGGTCTCGGTGTGGACGTCCATGTCGCACCACTGGTTGTCGTAGAGGTACTGGTTGGGGCGGTTGGGGTCGGTGGCGAGCATGAAGAGGTCCGCCTGGTCGGCCCCGAGGGCGGTCAGTCCCCAGGCGACCTTGTCCGTGAAGCCTATGAGGATGCCGGGGCTGCCGGGCACGCCGATGCCGCGTGCGTTGAAGGTCTTGCCGCGGATGTGGAACTCATGGAAGAGCGAGGGGTTCCGCACGGGGGTCTGGGGGTCGCTGACGAGGACGGCCGAACCGTCGGTCGTGCGCGAGCGGCCGACGGCCCAGGCGTGGCTGAAACGCGGGCCGGGCCGCTGGTCGAGGGGCGTGATGTCGAGGGCGCGGCGGATGTCGTGCTTGCGGGCGTAGTCGTTGACCTTCCGCAGCCAGGCGTCCGAGACGTCGGGGCGCTGGATGACGGAGGTCTCATCGCGGCCGCGGAGCAGCTCGGGCCCGATGGGCTCATCGGCGGCGAACTTGCGGACCTTGCGCGAACCATCGGCGATGGCATAGTAGTCGAGGCCGTCGCGAAGGCCGTCGCCCGCGAAGAACAGGCTCAGACGCCACCACGAGGCGATGCACGCGGCTGGCGTCCACGCCTCGGGCTCGATTTCCAGCAAGCTGAAGAGGTAGTGCAGGTCGTCGGGGTGGCCGGCGATGTAGGCGTTGACGCCGTCGCTGTAGGCCTGCAGCAGGGCGCGGGTCCGCGGATCGATGCCGTCGGCGACCTGTTGGGCGTAATGCCAGTAGCCGATGGTCCGCATTTCGATATCGTGGCGGACCGAGGCGATGCGGCCCTGGGGCTGGGTGGGCGTCGCGCCGATGACGACGTCGCCGAGCACTTCCGCAAGGCGCCCCTGGATGATTCGCAGGTTGTAGTACATCTGAAACGCGCGGTCCTCCGCGGCCGCATACCCGGCGCCGTACATGGCCCCGGCGTCGCCGACGGCGAAGATGTGAGGCACGCCCCATGTGTCGCGGATCAACTCGATCCTGCCGTAGTCGTGGGCGCCGGCGTCAAAAGCGAACGCAAGAAGGATAGCCATTACACCGCAACGTCCCGCACGCCTGCCGCCGATAACACGCATGTGCATCGCCTCCATAAACCAGGCCCCACCATGAGAACTGAAAGTCCGAAACGCAAAACGCAAGACCAGGACCCAAAACTCCAAACCGGACCCGACGGGCGAGGGTGTTTCGGTCATTGCGGTTTCGTATTTGGGATTTGTTTTGGATTTCGAGCTTCGGATTTCGGATTTGACGCTGCGCGCCTCCGTCCATCGTCCATCGTCCATCCTCCCTCGTTTACCACTGGGTCGGATGCAACTGGTCGGTGGCGGGCTTGTTCCACCAGGCCGGGTCGCGGAAGTATTCCTTGAGCTGCATGGCGGCGACGACGCCGTCGGCGACGGCCGTGACCAGTTGCATGACGGCCCCGATGCGGCAGTCGCCCGCGACGAACACGCCGGGGACGTTCGTCCGCAGGTACGCGCAGTCGCACTTGATGAAGCCGTGCTCGGTCAGTTCGACGAAGCCCTTGAGGAAGGCCGTGTTGGGGACCATGCCGACGAAGATGAAGACGCCGTCGCAGGGCAGGTCCTGCTCTTCGCCGGTCTTGACGTTCTTTAGGGCCACCGACTGGACCTTGCCTTCGCCTTTGATGCCCGTGGCGACGGTATCGTATCGGATGACGAGGCTGGAGTTCGGCTCGGCGGCCTTGGCCCGCAGCTCCTCGGCGAGGACCTTGGTGGCGCGGAACTCATCGCGGCGGTGGATGAGGGTGACTTTGTCGACGTACTTGGCCAGGTGGAGGGCCTCTTCGACGGCCGTGTTGCCGCCGCCGACGGCGACGACCTGTTTGCCCTTGAAGAACGGGGCGTCGCAGGTGCCGCAGTAGCTGACGCCGGCGCCGGCGCTGCGGAATTCATCCTCGCCGGGCACGCCGAGCTTGCGCGGCACCGCTCCGGTGGCGAGGATCACGGCCTTGGCGAGCACCTGTTGCCCCTCCGAGTCCGTCAGCACGAAGTCCAGGTCGCTCGGCTCGATCCTCTCGACCGAGGCGAAGGTGCGGAATTCCGCGCCGAAGCGATCAGCCTGGCGGTACATGAGGTCGCCGAGTTCGGAGCCCGATATGCCGTCCGGGAACGCGGGGTAGTTCTCCACATGATCGGTCGTGACGATCTGGCCGCCGGGCAGTGCCGTCTCGAAGACGACGGTCTTCGCTCGCGCGCGGGCCGCGTACAGTGCGGCCGTCATGCCCGCGGGACCGCCACCCACGATCGCGATGTCGATGGTCTCCACTAGAT
>DDXG01000193.1 GCA_002347125.1 Phycisphaerales bacterium UBA2266 | reverse complement strand
CCCCGCCTGTGCATTGTCCCGCCCTCGCCCAGCCTGATGCAGCACAATCTCGTATCGTCCATCGCCGTCCAGATCGCCCACCGAGGCGTCGTTGGGCATATAGCCCGGCGGCGTCTGCAAGGGGATCGAGATATATGGCCGCTTGGCCGCCTCCTTGCTCAGCACAAACGCCCGGTTGGCCTCAAGCTCCTTACCCTCCACAACCGCCCGTACAAACCACTGATTCTCCCGGTGCAGGTCCACAGCCGAGTCCACAAGGCACGTCGGCCCCGCCAGAGGCTGCTCATTGAGCTTCACGGCCGCCTGGCCAGCCGCTCGGCGATAAACGTCGAATGCAACATCCGGTGAATCCTCCGCCAGCAGTCGCCAGCTCACCAACACCCCGCCATCGCCGCGCGGCACCGCCACCACCCCGCGATCCAGCTTCTCCATCTGTCGCTGGGCGCCATCCTGCTGGCCGGCGGCTCTACGCGGGGTGGCAGCCTTTCGCACAGCGAAGGGCTGGTCTGCTTCGGCCCTTGCCTCCGACAAAGGCCGCCACACCGCCGCGGCGACCGCCGCCAACAGTATCCGTATGCAATTACTGCGATTCATAGCGTCCTCGGTGCCGGCCTGCCGTCGGGCAGGCGTTCTCATCCGGCGTCCCCGGCCAAGGCCGCTAAGGCATACACCAGCGCCGCCTGCCAGTTGATGGCGATCTCGTTCGTCCGGTAGTCCTCCTGCTCATCCTTCCAGCCGGTCGCCGAGTGCCCGCCACCGATGATGTACCCGGGCCACGGTGCATCAATCCTGTCGGCGCCGCTGCGACGATCATGCGGCCGCATGGGCGGCTGCCGGCCCAGCCCCGTCACATACGAACGACCATAGAAATTGCGCCCGAACAGATGCGATAGAATCTCCACCGTCGCCTCGACATACTCAGGCTTCGGCGCCAGCCGGTTGGCCACCTGCAAGTTGACCACCATCCGGGCGACCGTCCCATTGCAGCCCCAGTAATACACTCCGTTAAGAGGCCGCCCGTAGACATCCGAGCGGATGGACCGAACAATCCCGTCGGCCACTTCGATGCTGTCACTGCGGATCCGCTCGACGAGATTGGGGTCGCGGCCGCCCCGCGAGCTGAGGACATAGCTGAACATCCCAATGTTGCGGAGATTGCCCCAGTCCCAGTTCTCATCGACCATACGGCCGGGCCCGCCGCCAGGACGCCCGCCACGGCGACCCGACGGAGGCGGGGCCGCGACTGCCGTCTCGAAATCCTTCAGGTAGTCCGTGTCCCCCGTGGTCTGCCACATCTCGGCGGACGCCCACAACCGATCATCCGGGTCGCTCGTCTGATAGCCGCCGGTGCGGAAGGGACCCTGGTTGAACCGCTGGTCTGCGGGATTGGCTTTCAACCACACGTAACTTCTCTCGGCCGCGTCAAGGCACTGCTTCGCGTAGGTGGCGTCGTATGGCTCGAAGTATCTCGCCGCCATCGCCATCACGGCGACGAAATCCGCTACCGCGGCGGAGCTGCCCGCCGTGAAAAACCGCTTCTCACCGTCCTGCTCCGGCATGAGAAAGCCGGAGAAGTTCAGCCGCGTCAGCTTGTGCGAGACGTTGCCGGAGCCATCCGGGTACGGCATCTTGAGCAACCAGTCTGTCTCCCACTTGATCTCTCTGAGAAAGTCCGGCCAGCCGACCGCCGTCTCCGGAAGACCCAGGTCAATGCCCTTGATCCGGTCGGCGAAATGGTCCCACGCCAGAAACAGCACGCCCACCGTTGCCCCCGCGTTGACCGTGTACTTGCCGTAGTCGCCCGCATCATGCCAGCCGCCCACGCCGTCGCGCCGCGAGCCCTCCCGGCCGAGATAGTCCTCATACCCATCGTTCAAATGGCACGGCCCGTGGGCATATCTCTGTCCCTGATGTTCGCCGTCCACCCCCGTCCCGCATCGCCAGAGATAGAACGCTCGCGTGGCGGTGCGGTATGCGAAGTCATAGGCCCCTTCGCGTACCTCAAACTCGTAGGACCGCCCCACACCCGGCACGTCAAGGCAGTAGGTCCCTTCCTGCTTGAGAGCCGAGAAGTCCAGAGTCCAGACCTTCTGGTTGACATCATTCTGAGCCACCGGCCCCGCCGCGGCTGCCTCATAGACGACCTTGCCGTCCGAGACCCGCTTGACGGAAAAACCCGAGCATTCCGCCGCAACAGATGCCTTCTTCGGCAATCCCGGCAGATAGCCGAGCGAATTGAGACGAATTGCCGGCTCGGCTCCGTAGCCGGGACCCATCCCCGGCATGACCAACAGCAGCACAACTATCGTCGACCTCAGTCTGCATCGCTTCATAGCGGCCTCCAAAGATCATGGATCGTCACTGCTCTACAGCCTCCAACTCGACGGTTCCGCCGGTCAGTCCCTCACTCTCGGCGATAACGCGGATCGCACCCGACTGTCCAGGCAGCGTCCTCAGAATCAGCATCGCCTTGCCGTAGAAGAGCCTGCGATAGTCCGCCTGAAAGGGCTCCAGCGACAGCGGATTGCCGTTGCCGACGCCGGCAATCTCCGCGGGGCCTTCAACCTTGAACCGCACCAGGTTATCACCCATCGGACACGGCGTACCGCTCTTGTCCACCGCTTCGACCAGGATGTAGCTGAGGTCCTCGCCTGTAGCGGCCAGTTGCGCGCGGTCGGCCGTCAGACGAATCGCCGCCGGCTCGCCCGTGGTCAGGACAACCTTGCGTGCAATCTCCGCCCCGTCCTTGTAGGCCACCGCCTCCAGCCTGCCCGGTTCAAAGACAACGTCATTCCATCGCAACCGATACTGATAGGTCACGTCGTAGTACTCGGATTCGACCTTCTCCGGGTAGACGGCGAACTCGCGGACGCTCGCCCATGTCGGCCGTGTCAACTGTGTGAACTGGATACGGACAAACCGGGCCTCGGCATCGACCGGATGAAAGACCTGCGTCGGGCCGCCCCACTGGGGCGTGCGGCTGGTGCCCTTCTCGGCGACGGTCTGCCATGTCGTCCCATCGGCCGAAACCCGGACCTCGTAACCGTAGTTCTTCTCTTCCTTCTCGAACTCAATAGCCAGATAGCCCACCGGCTGAACCAGCCCCAGGTCCACCTGGAGCCACTGTTCCGCCGAGGCATCCGCCGCACACCAGCGCGTACCATTATCACCGTCGAACGCCAGGGCCGCGACGTTCCCCTTGTCCGACTCTTGCGAACCGGCCGTCGCCGGCTTGCCGAGCGCGAAATTGACGGGTCTGCGCGGCATCTCGCCCTTGGTGCGTCGCCCGAGGCTGCGGCCGTTGATAAACAACTCCGCGGAGTCTCCGTTGGTGTAAACAAAGACGGGAACCTGCTGCCCCTGCCGGTCGAGCCAATTCCAGTGTGGAACGATGTGCAACGTCGTCTCATCCGGCCGCCAATAACTGCGGTACAGGTAGAAACGGTCCTTGGGAATCCCGCACAGATCGACAATCCCGAAGTATGAGCTGCGGGCCTCCCGTTCGAACGGCGTCGGCTCGCCCAGATAGTCGATACCCGTCCAGACGAACTCGCCCGCAACGAAGGCATCATCGGCCATTAGTCTGAACTCCTTGTCGGGGATGTCCGACCATGGCGCGGCGTTGAGGTCATACGAATCGACTTGCCGTTCCTCGGCGGCGTAGTCCGTCTTGACGTTGGGCAGAGGCAGCTTGTAGAAGCCGCGGGTGCTCAGCGCCGACGCCGACTCGCTGTACACAATGGGCTTGTCCGGGTACTTCTCCCGATAGGGCGCATAACGTCTGGCGTAGTTCCAGCCGGTCAGATCGAGCGAGCCGAGTACACCCGTTCCCACGGCCGTGGGGATATAGCAACCCATGCCGACCGGCCGGGTCGGGTCCAGGGCCCTGACGAAATCCGCCAGCTCCCTGACTTGCTCGACGGCCTTGCCGCTTCGGTTGGACTCGATGTCGGCGATCTCATTGCCTATGGACCACGTCACCACGCAGGGGTGATTGCGGTCCCGAAGGATGAAGTTCCGCAGTTGTCTCTTGTTGTGTTCCACCAGATCGACGTCGCGCCCGCGGTCCGATGTCTCGTTCCACTTGTCGAAGCATTCATCCCAGACAATAATCCCCATCCGGTCGCACAGGTCCAGCAGCTCGGCCGCCGGCGGATTGTGACTGGTGCGCAGCGCATTGCAGCCCATGTCCTTCATGATCTCAAGTTGCCGCTCGGCCGCCCTCCGGTAAAAGGCCGCCCCCAGCGGTCCCTGATCGTGGTGCAGATTCACCCCATACAGTTGCACCCGACGGCCGTTGAGGTGGAATCCATCGTTGGCCGTGAACTCGAATGTCCGAATCCCGAAGCAGGTTTCGTCCGTATCGAGAACCCCTCGCGCATCGCCGACAACCGTCCGCGCCGTGTACAATTGGGGGTTGGTCACATCCCATAGCGCAGGCTCCACGACGCTCACCGATTGGTCCACATCGCGGCTCTGCCCACCCTCGACCTCGCTGACGGTCTCCGACGTCGCGACCACCTCCCCCGCCGGGTCAATGATTTGAACCGCCACCCGCACCCGGCGCACGCGATCCGTATGGTTCTCAATGGTGCTGCGACTGCTGACCATCGCTTCGTCGTCGGCCACAACCGGCGTCGTAATGACGGTTCCCCACTGAGCGATATGAACGCCCTCGGCCACGGTCATCGTCACCTTGCGATAGATGCCCGCCCCGGGGTACCAACGGGTCCCGTGCCGCCGTGTGTCGGCACGAACCGCGATGATATTGGGCCCGTCGAAACGGACGAACGGCGTGGCATCCACCCGAAAGGCCATGTAGCCGTAGTCCCACTGCCCGGCGAGCTGCCCGTTGACATAGACCTGCGGGAACGCCATCACCCCGTCGAAGTCGAAGTAGACCCGCTTGCCCTCGTCGGCGGCCGCCAGCGTGAAGCTCTTGCGGTACCAGCCGACGCCCCGCCAAGGCAGTTTACCCGCATACCCATTCTCGCTGGGGTCAAATGGCCCGCAAATCGCCCAGTCATGGGGCACGCGGACGGCCTGCCAGTCGGCGTCGTTGAAGTCCACGGCCTCGGCTCCGGCCGGCTCGCCCTTGGCGAAACGCCAGGCATCGCTGAAACACACCGTCCACGACCCCCCTGCCGCCATCGGTTGCGGGCCACCCGGCCCCGGCCGCGTCGTCTCGCAGCCCCCTGCCCCCAACAAGACGCCAATTCCCAGTACGACAATGGCCTTTCGATGCGTCATATCGATCCTTCCTGAACCAGTTGCCCAATACGCCACGCCCGGCCGCCGCGTCGTCGGGCAGAACGTACGCAGGATGCCCGCGGGGGTGGCAGCCTTTCGCGCAGCGAAGGGCTGGTCTGTTTCGGCCCTTGCCTTCAGCAAAGGCCGCCACGCCGCCTCCTTTGCTGCGGCGCTGCCGATACAGACTAACGCTTCGACCGGCCAAATAACAGGAGATTCCGACCGGCCGACCTGCTATAGTTGGCCATTCGAGACACCCGTGACGGGTCCGATATGCACTGGGCAACTGTCTCAAGACGCAGCTTGTCATTCTGACCCGCAGCGCAGCGAAGGGGAAGAATCTGGGCTACGTGAGCCTGCGTTCGCTCCCATTCGCGGCCCAGATGCTTCGCTTCGCTCAGCATGACAGCCTGAATCCCTGTCTTGAGCTAGTCACTGAAGGAACACCTATGGACCATGGCAGTATCTTCCGGCAGGCGGCCGATTTGCTGGCGAGCGGCCACTGCGTCGCATTGGCGACCGTCACAGAGACGGTCGGCTCCACCCCCGGCAAGGTCGGCTATAAGATGCTGATTGTGGATGGAACCTCCGCACCTATCGGCACCGTCGGCGGCGGCGCCGTCGAGAGCGATACTGTCAGGATGGCCCGCGGGATGCTCGGCCGACGGGCATGCAGAGTCGTCCGGTACAATCTCGATACGACGCGAAAGGCCGATATGGGCATCTGCGGCGGGCAGGTGGAGTTGCTGATTGAATCCTTCGATGCCTCCGACGCTCCGTTCTTCAAGGCGGTCTCGGACGCCGTGCAGCAGGGCCGGGATGCGGCGATTATCTCCATCATGGAGTCCGAAACAGGTCCGCAGAAAGCGCTGATCGCTGACGGCAAGGTATTGGCTGCCACGGGTACAGGAGGCCGCCTTGTGGCCATGGATACGCCCGGATTGCGTGCGGATAAGACGGCCAAGATGGTCGCGGACGCATGCAGGCTGTTCGTCGAGAGCCTGGGCGTTCGGCCGCATCTGGTCATCTTCGGAGCCGGCCATCTGGGCGCGTTCCTGGCACATTACGCCGCTGGCCTGGGGTTTCGCGTGACGGTCGTGGATGACCGACCGCAATATGCCAACGCGGAACGGCTGCCCGACGCTGATAGGATCGTGGTGTCAGAGTTTGACAACGCGGTTCAGGCCGCCAGCCTGGACGGAGATGGCTACGCGGTGGTCGTTACGCGGGGCCATACCCACGACGAGATTGTCCTGGAGCAGTGCCTTGCCATCGGGCCGAAGTACGTGGGGATGATCGGCAGCACGCGCAAGACCGCCGCCATCCTGGTGAATCTGCGCAACAAGGGGATTCCCCAGGCCCTGCTCGATACGGTGTATTCGCCCATCGGCCTGTCCATTGGGGCCGTCACGCCGCAGGAGATAGCCCTGAGCATCGC
>DDXG01000284.1 GCA_002347125.1 Phycisphaerales bacterium UBA2266 | reverse complement strand
GTATATCGACTGTCGGTCAACAGGTAGCTCTTGCGCCCCGTGATCAGGGCCCAACTGTCCGACCCGGCGAAGCCCGTCAGGTAGCGGACGTTCGCCTCGCTCGTCAGCACGAGCCGCCCGATACCCTGGGCCCGCATCGCCCGGCGAACCGCCTCCAGACGATGCTCAATCGTGTCTCTGCTGATTGCCATGCCACTGAGATAGCAGCAAACCACCGTTGAATAAAGGATTTTCCGCCGTGGCGGTTTGCCCGACCCGGCTTTGCTGCCTATACTTTCCGTAGAACGACACGGCTGGGGGGTCGGCCGACTGGGTGCAAGCCACACCGCCCCAATAGCCATCCGCAGGCCACAACGCAACCTGTTAAGCCCAACTTTTCCGGACGGGACGGCGACCCTCGCCGTCCCCTTTCTATGCGCGGCCGCCGTTTGCCCGCCTTTGGCTTTGACTTTCCCCTCATGCACTCTTACAATACCCGCCTGTCCTGAAAAGAACGCTGATTCGACGGGTACTGAACTGTGCTATTACCTATCCGAACCAATGTCAGACCGTGGCGCACTCCCTACGCCAACTATGTGCTGATCGCCATCAACATCGGCATATTCTTGACCATCGCCTTCGTCACGATGGCCCTGCAAACCCTGCCGGACGCCGCCCAACGGATCCACGCATGGCAGCATCGCTGGATCGGCCCGCTGATGCTCGTTCCAGGATACTGGCGGATCTGGCAGTTTCTCACCTACGCATTCCTCCACCAAGGCCTGCTCCACATCCTCGGCAATATGTACTTCCTGTACATATTCGGCAACAACGTCAATGATAGACTGGGTAATCTAGGCTACACCGTGTTCTACCTGGCCGGCGCCGTTTTCAGCGGCCTGGGGCACGCCATGCTCAACTGGGGATCCACCACGCCCACCCTTGGCGCCAGCGGCGCCGTCGCCGCCGTTACGGGGGCCTACCTCGTCCTATTCCCGCAGACTCTTATCACCGTGCTCTACTGGTTCTTCTTCATAGGAACAATTGAGGTGCCGGCCCTGTACTTCATCGCCCTCAAGATGATCGTCATAGATAACATACTGGTCCGCTATGACTTCGTCGCCTACGACGCCCACCTGTCCGGCTACGCCTTCGGCATCGGCGCGGTCCTCATTATGCTGGCGATAGGCCTCATCCAGGGCAGTAACTGGGACCTCTGGGCGATGATCCGGCGATGGAACCGCCGCCGCCAGTACCGGGATGTCGTTTCGGCCGGCTATGACCCGTTTTCCGGCACCCCGCCCGCCACGCCCGTCGAGGCTCGGCAGGTCGACAGCCAGGAACCGGCCAACGAGGTCTTCCAGTTGCGTCAGGCCATCAGCAACCGGATCTACGAGCGCAACCTCCCGGCGGCGGCCGAGCTGTACGTGCAACTAGTGAAGATGGACCCCGGCCAGGTCCTGCCCCGCCAGAACCTGCTCGACATTGCCAACCAGCTTGCCGGCGACAGCCGATCCGCCGACGCCGCCGCGGCCTACGAGCAGTTCCTCAAGCACTACGGCCCCTACGAGCACGCTGAACAGGTCCGGCTCATGCTGGGCATCCTCTACATGCGCTATCTCAACGAACCGCAGAAGGCCAAGCCTCACCTCCAGGCCGCTGCTGAGAAGCTCTCCGACCCGGGCCAGTTGAAGCTCTGCACAGACCTCCTGGCTGCTATCGGCTGACCGCCTGCACGGCCTTTATACCGCCCCCGAACCTGTCCGGCCGGAGGCCGTCGCAAGACAGCATCTGTGCGAACAATCCTCAACAAGGTTTTGAAATGGCCGCTTGACATGTGTTCTCGCGGGTGCTAATTTGGGCAAAATTCACGGTCGGACCCGGAATTACAATTTCAATGACCCGTATTTAGGGAGATAAAAAATGCGGTCATACATGACGTTGCTCTCAAGTATCTGCCTCGTGGCCAGCTTGGCTATCGCCCAGGAATCACCCATCACCATTCCCATTCCGACGCCCGGCGCCGATACCTCCACCACCGGCGCCAGCTATCCGTACATCGTTGAGATTACCGGCAACGATGTCTACGTCCGCTCCGGGCCCGGCACACAGCACTACCCCTGCGGCAAGTGCAACACCGGCGATAAGGTCAAGGTCGTCGGCGAGCAGCTCGGCTGGTCCCGCATCGTGCCGCCGGCCGGCAGTTTCTCCTGGGTCTCCATGCGCTACCTCTGCATTGATCTGAAGGACCGCACCCAGGCCACCGTCACCGGCGATCGCGTCCGCGTCTATGCCGGCTCCGAGTCCGTCGAGCCTCTCCATTCGCAGATCGAACAGATCCGGCTCACTCGCGGCGACAAGATAAAGCTCCTTGGCCAGGAGAAGGACGACTACTGCAAGATCGAACCGCCTGTCGGCGCCTATCTCTGGGTCTCCACCAAGTTCACCCGACCTGTAGCCGCGGACGCCCCCTCGGTCCCGATTCCCTCCGTCGTCATCAACCCCGCCACGACTGACGCCAACAAACCTGCGGTCACTCCCCCCGCTCCGCCGTCCACGGAGACCAAGCAACTCGCCGCCTACAAGCTACTCGAAGAGAGAATTGCCGCCGAGAAGGCCAAACCCATCGAACAGCAGAACTACACCGACATCAAGAAGGACCTGACGCCCATCGCCAATGACAAGGACGCCGGAAGAGCCGCGACCCTCGCCGGATATGCCCTCGAGCAAATCGAGCGGTTTCAACTGGCCGTCAGGGCCGCCAAAGAGCTCGGCCAGCAGACCGAGCAACTCACCGAAATCCTCGACCGAATCGACTCCACCAAAGCCGCTCGGCTCGACACGATTAAGGACATGAGCCGCTTCGCCGCCATCGGCTACTTCGAGCAGTCCAATATCTACGGTCCTGAATCATCGATGAAGCAATACCGAATCGTTGACGAGACGGGCAAGACCGTCTGCTATGCCATGGCCGTCGACGCCGCCGCCGGCCGCGACCTTTCGTCGCTTCTCAAGAAGAAGGTCGGCCTCGTGGGCAAGATCACCGCCAGTTCAACCACCGGCGGGGCCCTCATCAAGTTCACCGACATCGAAGAAATCAATCCGTAGGCGTCTTCTTCGTCCCTCAATAAAGAACACGGCCCCGCAATCGCAACCGATTTCGGGGCCGTTTTGTATTTCACGGTGCTCCGGTGGACGAACCGCCAGGGCCGTCTACTTCGCGAACTTCGTCCACTTCTCCTTGCTCCGGGTGCTCTCCAGCAGCGTCTGGATGAACAACATCCCCCGCAGGCCATCATCCACGCTCGGGAAGTCCAACATCAAGTCATCCGGCTTCTCGCCCAAAATCGCCGCCCGCACCGTGTCGCTGAAATTCACGTAGTTGTTCGCAAACGCCTCCAGGAAGGCCTCCGGATGACCGGACGGCAGCCGGGTCCCGCGAGCGGCCGCGGCGCTTCGGGCCGCCACATATCCATTGCCGCGGCGCCACACCTGCATCGGCCCATCGGCCGTCTTGACATACAGATAGTTCGGATGCTCCTGGTGCCACTCCAAGCCCTTGGCCGTGCCGTAGACCCAGATCGCCAGGTTGTTCTCCTCGCCGATGGAGACTTGGCTGGCGTGCAGAACTCCCTTGGCCCCGTTATTGAACTTCAACAGGCAGTTGCCGTCGTCGTCGAGCTTACGGCCGGGGACGAAGATCGTCAGGTCCGCGCAGATGTGCGTGATCTTCAGGCCCGTGATGTACTCCGTCAGGTTCTCCGCGTGCGTGCCGATGTCGCCCATGCAGCCGGCCCCGCCGCTCTGCTTCGGGTCGGTCCGCCACGCCGCCTGCATCTGGCCGGTGTCCTCCAGCTTGGTCGCCAGCCAGCCCTGCGGATACTGCACGACGATCTTGCGAATCTCGCCCAGTTCGCCGCCGCGGGCCATGTCCCGGGCCAGTTTGACCATCGGATAGCCCGTGTAGTTGTGCATCAGACCGAAGACCTTCTTGCTCTTCTTGACGATCTGCTTGAGTTCCTTGGCCTCGGCCACATTCAGCGTCATGGGCTTCTCGCACATGACGTGGAACCCGGCCAGCAGGAAGTCGCGGGCAATGGGGAAATGCCAGTTGTTGGGCGTCGTGACGGACACGAAATCAATCCGCTCGCCCACCGGCAGCGCCCTCTCGCCGGCGATCATATCCTTGTACGTGTTGTACACCCGCTTCGGATCGAGATTGAGCTGCCTGCCCATCTGCTGCGACTTCTTCGGGTCGATATCGAACGCCCCGGCCACCAGCTCGATGCCGCCGTCCATCCGCGAGGCCTTGCGGTGCACCTCGCCGATAAAGGCCCCCGGCCCGCCCCCGATCATCCCCATCTTCAGATTGCGATCCAGTTTCATGCCTGCTCCTTTTTCTCGTCGTTCGTATTTCGTCGTTCGTACAACCCGTGGCACGAGCTTCAGCCGGCGATTATAAGCCTGCCGGTGCCCCGCTCAAGCAAAAAACCGTCTTTTTGCCCTGCCGGACGCAACTGCCTCTCAACAGACGTGCCAGCCGCCACGGAGGGCAAGGGCCGATCTCTCATCCTACGGAATCCGTTGACACACGGCGACCCTGCCGCTATCGTGCCTTCTAACGAATCGAAACGCCGTGAATCACATGCGAGGAACGATGCAGACAGATGTTCGACCGACATCCGCCGCCTTGTACTTCATACCCGTCGAAACGCGGGTGCCCCTCAAGTTCGGCCCCGAGACCCTTACGTCCGTCACCTGCGCCCGCGTCCGCATGACCGTCCGCGACGCCGCCGGCCGCACGGCCGATGGCTGGGGCGAAACCCCCCTGAGCGTCCAATGGGCATGGCCCAGCGCTCTGGCTTACGCCCCGCGCCATGAGGCCATGAAACGCTTCTGCGTGATCCTCGCCGAGAACTGGAACCGCCTCGACCACCCCGGCCATCCCATTGAAGTCGGCCACCGATTCATTGAGTCTGCACTGCCTGCCCTGCTTGCCCAGCTTAACGCGGAGATAGCGCACCTCGGCGAATCAATGCCTCATCTGGCCGCCCTGGTCTGCTGCTCGGCCTTCGATATCGCTTTGCACGATGCCTATGGCAATCTCCTCGGCCGCGACATCTACTCCACCTACAACAGCCAGTTCATGAATGCCGACCTCGGCGCCTATCTGACGGCGGCCGAGGACGCCGGTATCTCTTTCGCGGGCAAGTACCCCCGCGATTTCCTCATCGATCCGCCGGCCGTTACCATGCCTGCATGGCACCTCGTCGGCGGCAAGGACCTGCTCGACGGCGAGGAACCAACCGGCGACGAGCCTGACGACGGCTACCCCGTCGTGCTCGGCGACTGGATCCAACGAGACGGCCTGACCTGTCTGAAGGTCAAGCTCCGCGGCAACGACGCCGACTGGGACATGCAGCGCCTCATCCGCGTGGGCAGTATCGCCATCGAGAACGACGTCCTCTGGCTCACCGCTGATTTCAACTGCACCGTCACCGACCCCGCCTACGTCAATGACATCCTTGACTGCCTCCTGATCGACCACCCCCGCATCTATCAGATGATCCTCTACGTCGAGCAGCCCTTCCCATACGACCTCGATGCCAACCGTATCGACGTCCGTAGCCTCTCGGCCCGCAAGCCCCTGTTCATGGACGAATCCGCCCACGATTGGAAGCTCATCCGGCTCGGCCGGCAACTCGGCTGGACCGGCGTCGCGCTGAAGACCTGCAAGACGCAGACCGGCGCGATCCTGAGTCTCTGCTGGGCCAAAGCCCACGGCATGATGCTCATGGTCCAGGACCTGACCAACCCAATGCTCGCCCAGATACCGCATGTGCGCCTGGCCGCCGGCGCCGGGACCATCATGGGCGTCGAAACCAACGCCATGCAGTTCTACCCCGCCGCCTCCGCCCCCGAAGCGAAGGTCCACCCCGGCCTCTACCGCCGCCACCGCGGCCGTGTGAACCTCAGCACAATCAAAGGCCCCGGCTTCGGCTACCGCCTCGACGAAATCCGACAACAACTGCCCGACCCCGCCGCCGTAGTCAAGACCTGACAAACACTATTCGCCTCTGAGACCGCTGAGCACGCAGAGAACGAGCGATTAAAGAAGACCTCCGCGTTCTCTGCGGTCAAGAAGGAAAAGGAGACATCGCAGAATGGCACACATCAGCGCATTTGCAGACGAAGTCGTCGAAGACTTCCCCGGACAGATCGAGTTCCTCACATCCCAGAAGGTCCGTTACATCGAGCCGCGTTTTCTCGGCGGCAAGAATATCATGGATCTGCGCCCCGCCGAACTCAAGGAGGCCCGCAAGCTCATGCGGGATCGCGGCATCAAGGCCAGCGCGATCGGATCGCCCATCGGCAAGGTCAAGGTCGATGAGCCCTTCGGGCCGCACCTCGACAGGTTCAAACATGCCGTGGAACTGGCCGATTTCCTTGACGCCCCTTTCATTCGCATGTTCAGCTACTATCCGCCTGAGGGCAAGAACATCGCCGACTTTCGTGGCGAGGTCATGGACCGCATGGCCGCCAAGGTTGAGATCATCGAAGGCACCGGCATCGTTATGGTGCATGAGAACGAGGCGCACATCTACGGCCATACCGCCGCCAACTGCGTTGACCTCGTTGAGACCGTCGGTTCGGCCAGTCTGCGGCTCGTCTACGACCCGGCCAACTTCGTCTGGGGCGAGAAGATCACCAACCCCATCGAGGCCTGCTGGCCCCTCATGAAGCCCTATGTCGTCCATATCCACATCAAGGACTGGAAGCTCGGCGCCGATATCGGCAGCATCCCGGGCGCGGGCGACGGCCAGATCAGGGAGTTACTGGCGGAACTGGCCGCCATGGACTACAAGGGCTGCCTGACGATGGAGCCACATCTGAAGGTCGGCGGCCAGTTCGGCGGCTCCACCGGCCCGGACTTGTTCGCCCGGGCCATCGACGCCGTCCGCCGCCTCGCCGACGAAGTGGGCCTCGAATGCAACTGATTCACCGCGCAGAACGCGGAGACCTCAGAGACCGACGGACGACGGACGATAGACGAATGACGAAATACCGAATACGAACGAGATGGGTGGCAGCCTTTCGCGCAGCGAAGGGCTGGTTCGACCCGGCCCTTGCCTTCGGCAAAGGCCGCCACCCCCATGCAGTACGCAATACGCGATACGCAGGACGAGGTAGCCTGCTGCGCCGACGCCGTCGGCGCAGCGGCGACCGGCGAAACACGAAATACGGAAATCGCCGCCGCAGGCGGCCTCAACGAATGCAATACACAACACGCAATACGCAATGCGAACGACGAGTTGGACCAGGTCAAGAGCAAGTTCACGCAGTTCCTCTCTGCCGCCTCGGCCCCGCACGGTCTGGACGCCTACACCAAGCAGGCTATGGCCATCGCCCTGTCGGTCGCGCAGCGCTGCGATCCCTGCCTGAGGATGCACATTGCCAAGGCCCGGACCAAGGGCTTCACCGACGCCGAGATCGACGAAGCCGCGTGGATGGGCATCAGTTTCGCCGGCTCACCGGCCATGGTCTTCTACGAGACCATCAAAAAGGACCTGCCCGCCTGATGCCGGCTGCGACATTACATCCGGTCGCCCGTAGGGGCAGCCCCTCGTGGCTGCCCTGACTTCTGCCGATTCGCTCCGGCCCTTGCCTTACGGCAAAGACCGCCACCCCACCGCGCGTAGTGGAGGCGGTAGATCTTCACTCCTTCGGTGTCATCAGCGCCCGCCACACCACCGCCTGACGTCAGCGGTGGCATTACATCCGGTCGCCCGTAGGGGCAGCCCCCGTGGCTGCCCTGACTTCTGCTGCGTCACCTGAAAGGGTCGTGTGCATTTCAAGACGCAGCGTGTCATTCTGAGCGGAGCGAAGAATCTCGCGTTTGTGATGCCCAGACCCTTCGCTTCGCTCAGGNNAGGAGATGGTCTGGCCGTTGTTCTGTTGGTGGCCGAGCAGGTCGAGTGTGTGTGATTTGGGGCTGCCGGCGCGTGGCGTCGCGGTCATGAAGTCGGTGAAGGGCTTTTTCAGAGGGACGCGGACGGCCGGACCGATGTCCTCGTCGGGCAGGATTTCGAGCAGGCGGTTTTCGGAGATACTCCTGCCCTGGGAGTCCGTGCCGGAGACGTAGAAGAATACGAAGAGGCGGTTGTCGGGCGTGATATGGAACCGGCCGCGGCCGGGGTGCTGGCTGGATTGGCCCTCTTCGGCGATCAGAAGGGTGCGGCGCAGCACGACCTTACCTTCGCGGACCACGGCGTAATTGAGGGCGTGGCTCTGTTTCTCATCGGGGAAGAACTTCTCTCGGAGCCGCTCGTCGATGGCACGCTCGGTCCAGAGAATATGCACATCCCCGTCGTCGTCGAGCCAGAGGTCGCCGGGGGTAATCCAGCCGGAGGTCTTATCGCGGGAGGCGACCTCGACCCACGGCTCGAAGCGGCCGGTCGTGATGTCGCGGCTGTACGTATAGAACAGGCGGCGGAAGTCGTAGTCCCAGTCGCGGCCGGTCAGTTGTTTCTTGAAGGCCCGCCAGGTCTCGTTGGGCTCGACGATATCGCTGACCCCGCAGAAATGGACCTGGCGGCCGCTCAGCGCCACGTTGGGATAGCAGACGCGGATGGGCTGGGGCTTGTCATAGTCGCCCCCCCAGGGCCATGCCAGTTGCCCCTGGGCGCTCCAGCGGCCGCCGCGGTCCAGGAAGGCCCATTCCGCATGGGTATAGCCGATGTTCTGAAAGACAATCAACTCGTGGCCGGGTCCGTCGGCGGCGAAGCTGCGATACGAGTGCTCGCTGAACGGCGGCTCGCCGGCCCAGACGGGAATCAGCTTCTGCGGCGGGGCGTCCGGGTCGCGGTCGGAGAATCGCAGGATTTCAGGGCGGGCGGGGCCTGCGTAGGCGTTCGGGTCGCGGTTGATGGTCGGATTGGCGGACAGGAAGACGCGGCCGTCGGAGAACACCGCCAGAGGCGATGGCTCGCGGGTGCGGCCGACCGGGTCGGTGCATATCTTTCGCCAGCCGTCGAGGCCCCGGTGGAACAGCATCCAGCGGCAGTTGTTCAGGGGTTTGGCCCCGGCGATGGTTTCCAAGCCGGCCGCAAAAAGGCTCTCGCCGGCCCTCACCAAGCAGGTCGAGCCGTGGCACCACATGGGCCCGGCCCCGTTATCGGCCCCCTGGTAGCTGTAGAGGTCTTCCTCGGCCTCCACGACCACGGCGGGCGGAACCGTGGCCCCCATGCACGCCGCGCCGCAGGCGCCCAACAGCGCGACCAGGGCCACCAGACTCATAGTAATCGTACGAGATGACCCGTCTGTATCCATAGGCATACCCCTGAAACACCCAATTATACCCGCTTGCGTAGGGCGGCGGTAAGTGATAGTTTGTACGAACACAAGTTGACTCTCTCATTCAACACACGTTAAGGAGTTACAGTCATGTCCAACACTACACGTCGTCAGTTTATCAAGCGCGCCGCCGCCCTTGGGGCCGTGTGCTCCATGGGCTTCCCGCGCCTTATCCGCGGCCAGGGGCTCAACGAGAAGCTCCAGGTGGGTTTCATCGCCGCCGGCGGCCAGGCGGGCAGCCATACCGGCGCCGCGCATGGGCAGGGATGCCAGTGCATCGCGTTCGCGGAGGTGGACAAGACCCGTTGGGGTGGAGTCCATGGAAAGAAGGGCTGGGAGGAGGCGGTCGGGTATACGGATTGGCGCAAGGTCTTTGAGAAGCACGGCAAGGAACTCGACGTGGTTTTCGTGGCAACTCCGGACCACAGCCATTTCGCCCCAACCATGACGGCCGTGTCGATGGGCATCCACTGCTACACCGAAAAGCCCCTGACGTGGTCGGTTCGCGAGGCCCAGTTGCTGGCGGCCGCCTATGCCAAGAACCCGAAGGTCGTCACGCAGCAGGGCAACCAGGGCCACGCGGGCGAGGGTTGGCGGCGGGCCTACGAGTACATCAAGGCCGGCGCTATCGGCGACGTTGTGGAATTCCACACGTGGACGAATCGCCCGATCTGGCCGCAGGGCGGCGACCGTCCGGAAGGCTCGGACCCGATCCCCGATACGCTCGATTGGGAAGCCTGGATCGGCGCGGCCCCGATGCGTCCTTTCAAGAGCGGCGTGTATCACTCCTTCAACTGGCGGGGCGTGGTGGACTTCGGCTCCGGGGCGTTGGGCGATATGGCCTGCCACACGACCGACGGCATCTATGCGATCATGAATCCGGGCTACGCGGCCACCGCCGAGCCGATCGTCATGACCGGCCCGGTGAAGGACCAGTGGCCCGCCGGGATGGTGGTCAAGGCCACCTATCGCGCCAAGGACGGGCGGCCCGGCTTCACCACCTACTGGTACGAAGGAAAGGATAAGGACGGCAACCGCATCTTCCCGGAGGCTCCCGAGGAACTGACATCGCAAGGTCGCAAGATGAATCTGCCGAGCACGGGGAATCTGGTTTACGGCACCAAGGGCAAGATGATGGTCGAAGGCGACTACTGGGAACGAGTTCGACTCTTGCCGCTGGAGAGGCAGAAGGAATTCGGAGATCCGCCGCAACTGCTGGAACGCTCGCCGGGCCACCACGCGGAGTTCTTCGCCGCCTGCAAGGGCGAGAAGCCGCGCGAGTTCAGCCAGTCGAACTTCAGCTACTCCGGCCCGATGGCCGCCAACATCCAGCTCGGCAACCTCTGCGCCCGCGCGGGCAAGAAGCTCGAATTGAATGAAGCCGGCGAGATCACCAGCGACCCGGAGATTAACAAACTGGCCTGGCGCGAGCCTCGCGACGGCTGGGGCCCGCTGGAGATGAAGATCTGAGCAAGGTCGTGTGGGGCTGCCGACATCGTCTTTTGGGTAGCGGCCCTTCGCGAAGCGAAGGGCTGGTTTGACTCGGCCCTTGCCCGCGGCAAAGGCCGCCACCCCAGGCGCCTCGTGTCATGCCTCAAGCAAGCAAGTATCGTACACGGACGGAGGACCCGGTATAATACGGGTCCTCCGTTTTTTTGTGATTTGGCGGGTCATGGCATGGGGCGCTATGGATGATGGCTCAGTGGCTTGATATAGGGGTATTCGCCGCGTTTATCGCGGTGGTGGTGTCGTTCAGCATGTTCATGAGCCGCCGCGAGCGAGACAGCGAGGACTACTTTCTCGCCGGGCGGGGGCTGCGGTGGCCCTTGATCGGCTTTTCCATTGTGGCGGCGAACATCTCGACCGAGCAGTTCGTGGGTATGGCCGGGGCCGGCGCCGGAGACGTGGGACTGGCGGTCGCGGGGTATCAGCTCCTGGGCGCGGTAACGATCATCTTCGTGGCGCTCTTCTTCCTGCCTCGATTCCTGCGGGCGGGCATCTACACGATGCCGGAGTATCTGGAGTATCGCTACAACAGCGCCGCGCGGGCGATCATGGCGTTCTACATGATGGTCATCTACGTGGCGGTGACCATCACGGCCGTGCTGTATTCCGGCGGCCTGACGCTGCATACGATCTTCGGAATAGACCTGACTGTGGCGGTCTGGCTGATCGGGGCGATTGCGGCGCTGTATACGACGTGGGGCGGGCTCAAGGCCGTGGCCTGGGCGGACCTATTTCAGGGGTCGGGACTGCTGATCGGCGGGCTGGTGACGATGGTGCTGGGGTTTCTGGCTATCGGGCGGCTGGCCGGGGATGCAGGGGATGCGGGGGGGTGGTTTATGCTCTTGCGGGCGGGCGTGTCGGATTTTGGACGAGAGAATGCGGGCCGCCTGCACATGGTCCTGCCGGCGAATCACCCGGAGATACCGTGGACGGCGCTGGTCGTGGGCTTGTGGATTCCCAATTTCTATTACTGCGGCCTCAACCAGTTCATTGTGCAGCGGACCTTGGCCGCCAGGACGCTGCGCCAGGGGCAGTTCGGCATTATCTTCGCGGCCGGGTTGTGGCTCATCGTGCCGTTTGCCATCGTGATGCCGGGCATCATGGCGGTGCAGTTGTACGGCGGACAGTTGGGCCAGGCCGACCAGGCCTATCCGACACTGATCCACCATCTGGTGCCGGCGGGCTTGAAGGGGCTTATCCTGGCGGCCCTGGCCGGGGCGGTGATCAGTTCGCTGGCCTCAATGCTCAACTCCGCATCGACGATCTTCACGATGGACCTCTACAAGCGGCATTTCGCCCGGGACGCGCCCGAACGCCAACTGGTCCTTGTTGGCCGTGTGATGACGCTGGTCTTCGTGGCGATCGGCTGCCTGATCGCGCCTCAGTTGGCGGACCCCAGGTTAAAGGGCGTCTTCCACTTCATCCAGGAATTCCAGGGCTACATCTCGCCGGGCATCCTGGCGGCATTCGTCTTTGGGTTCATTGTCAAACGTGCCCCGGCGGCCGCCGGGCTTGCGGCGCTGGTGCTGACGGTCCCGGTCTACGGCCTGCTGCACCTGGTCAGTGCAAGCTGGTACGAGATCGCATTTCTCAACCGCATGGCGATCACGTTCGCGGTGGTCCTGGCGGCCATGACCGTCATTACACTGGCCGCTCCGCTACGGGAGCCCAAGGAAATGCCGGTCAAGCAGGACTACGACTCCCGCCCCAGCGTCCTTGTCCTGTCGCTGGGTACGGCCGTCATCGCGGCCGTCGTCGCGTTCTACATCGTCTTCTGGTAAGAGACCGTCAAGGCGTGACGGTTTGAGTTCGGAAGGACCTCTGTTCGACGGGCAGGAACTTGTTTTCGGTCGGGCCCGATGGGGTGTCGAACAGGAGCGTCCCGTCGTCGCTGATAAGCTGGATGTCGCCGTCGCCGGGGAACTGGAACATGCCTTCGGGGGTCAAGACGGGGAATTCGTAGAGTTGCGAGAGGTCCCCCGTGGTCATATCGTAGCTGTAGAGTATCTGGAGGGGCTCGGCGTCGCCGCCCTTGTGTGAGCCGGCCACGATGAGGTAGCGGGCCAGTGTGGGCGAGTACTCTATGCTGCGAATGCCGAAGGGGCCCAGGTCCAGCAGGATGGGTGCGTCGAATTGGGGCGGCTGACCCTGGCGGACCACTTCATGGGGGTTATTCAGGCGGATAATGAGGGCGTGGCGGTTGCCGTCGATCTTGGGCCGGGGATTGCGAAACGCGATCAGCAGGGCGTCGCCCTCGGCCGTGGCGGCCAGGCCCTCGATGTTGAGACCGTCGATTTTGGGGGCGAGGTCCGGATAGGTGGCCGGGTCGATTTGTCCGTCCTTCACGCCGATGGCGGCGGCCAGGCCCAGGTCATAGACGGCGTCGTAGGCAATCAGGTCGTTGACGAGGTTGGTGTAGTTGCCGTCAACATCGACGACGACATCGGCGCCGCTGCCGGTGATGCTGGTGGCGAAGAACTGATAACGGCTGTAACGGTACTGGCCGTCGCGGTTGCGTCCGTGGGAGGTGATCCAGAAGACGCGATTGCCGAGCCAGGTGGCCCCTTCGACATCCATCTCGGGGCGGTTAGGCTCGATGTTAAGGGCGTAGGCTATGTTGACGTCGCGGATGGGGGGAGAGTTGGGGCTGCTCCATTGGTAAATGTGCAGGAGATTGAGTTCATCGCCGGCGGCAATGACCCTATCGCTGTCGAGGGCTACGGCGGCCGAGGCGTCGGCCATGTGCCAGTAGAGGCCGTAGGTGCGGGCCGATTCGGCGGTGGAGAAGGCGGTCTCGTTGCGGTTCCCGGAGGTATCGCGGGCCTTGACCCGGTAGGTGTAGACCTGGCCGGGCGTCAACTCGGCCGGCTCAAAGAGCGTATCGTATTGCCAGCTGCTGTCCGGGCCGTTGGCCGAGAGGCACTGGAAGTAGTATTGGACACCGTACTGGGCGTCTATCGCGGTCCTGGCGGTCATGGTGATCGATTCGGTGGAGACGGTGGCGGGGCGGCTCTTCCACCGCATGACGTTGGGTTCAGGGGGCGTGATGTCGGTCCCATCGAGCCAGTTGGCCGCCAGCAGGGCCATGTCTTGGGCGTCGGCCTGGCTGTCCCGGACCAAGTCCGCACGGATGCACGTGCTGTCCTCCGGAGGAAGGTTCTCCGTCCAGCAATCCGCCATCAGCGCCAGGTCCTGGAAGTCGACGTCGCCATCCAGATCGATGTCGGCGTACGGCCGCACAATCGGCAGCAGCGACAGAATGGCGTTTTCGAGCATGACACGGGCCTCGCCGGTGGCACGGGCGAAGAGGCTGGCCGTGCGGTCAGGGGCTGCGAAGAACAGACGCGGTCCGCCGGGGGCATGATCCGAGCCGTCGTAATACTCGGATTCGCCGCCGAGCCATCGGGCGACCACGACGCGGCCGGCGGAGGCGGCGACAAGAACACCGTTGCCGGCCGATCCCTGGTCGCTGTGGTCGACGTCAAGGCCCGGGGCGAACACCTCCACCGAACCCAGGGAGGTATCCACCCCGCTGAAGATCGGGTCGTCGTCGGCGACGACATCGAAGTGGGTGCAGGGATTCGTGTCTGTCCGGTTACCGGCAAGCCAGTCCCAGAAACGGTGGTCATCGCTGCGGATCAACTCAATGTTGTGGCAGAGGATCGGCACCGGCAGGCTGTTCCAGAACTCGGCGTCGGCGTTGTAATCCCCGCCGGATGTGTCTCTGGATATGATGATCAAGTCCGCGGCCTGGAGTTCGGCCTTTCTCTTGTCGCTGAGGTTCTCTTTGTAGCGATCCACATCGACCCTGACCGCGACGTTGCCCTCGTAGAGTTCCTGGAGGAACTGGATGTAAGGGCGTTCGGATTCGCCGGAGCCGGCGGTGACGATGATGATACTGAGGGGGTCGCCTTGCGCACGGCCGAGGAGGGTTGTCAGGAGGATTAACAGTATTGATATGCGGGGTGTTCTATTCACCTGCCACTCCTGTGTGGATACGCCGTCGGGTCGGTGCGGCGCGGTTACACGCGCACCGGACGCTACGGGCGACTGCCTGGGCCCCGGCCCCTGTATATGATAGCATATTCGCGGCAGACTCGTATGCCTATTTCGCCGGAGTGTGAGGCTTTGGAGGAGGATTCATCGTTGGCCAAGCCTGGGTTGCCTCGCCCAACACTGTGAGTGCGGCGGGGCGCGGAAGGGCCCTCCGAGGGCTAGAATCTGTCTGACGGGCGAAAAACGGGGGTTCCTGGACTGGGCGATACAAGACTTGAACTTGTGACCTCCTGCGTGTCGAGCAGGCAGCGGTAAGACGGTCTGAATCTGTCGGTAAGGCGTCACTCTGCATCGCGGCCACGAAACACGGACGTGGGCAGGGATGCCCATGCTGCGCACCCACCTGAGACCCCCTAAATAGTGCGAAGGGCACAGCCCACGTCCACAACATATTGGGGG
>DDXG01000204.1 GCA_002347125.1 Phycisphaerales bacterium UBA2266 | reverse complement strand
AGCACCTGTGAGAAATGCGGGCTAGCTGCGTCAACACGCGGGTTGGATGGTCCGTTGCGTCAGGAGGTACCGGCTCGGCTCATCGCTTATCGCTTTAGAGCAGTGCTTCGAGGGTTTGAAGTTTCTTCTTGATCTTGGCGGCGTACTGGGGGTCGGAGGCCCATTTGCCGGTGAGGTCTTCGACGTATGGAGCAGAGGCTCGTCTTACAAGGCTGAAACGGGGGTCGACACATTTCTTCTTGAGGGGCTGGGCGTTCGCGTAGGCTTTGAGGTGCTGGATATGGGCGCGGACGCCGATCTCGACGGACAAGAAGGTCAGGCCGGGCTCCCCGTTGCCGGTGGCCCCGAGCCCGCAGAAGTTGTACTGCCAGGGTTTTACATCACCGCCGTAGCGGAGATAATTGGTCTCGATGCACATCTGGCAGAAAGCGATGTCGCTGTTGATGCCTTCGGCCGCCGCCTCCTCGATGTAGATGCGGGCGATGGCGTTGAGTTGGTTAAGATCGGGATTCGGGTGGGTGGCCGTGAAGAACTGGACCAAGTGGCCGACCTGGGCCCGGCCGAGGGTGGCCAGGGGGATGGGGCGGTAGGGGTCGTCGTACTTGACCGTCGGCAACGGGGGCTGGGGGCTCTGGCAGGATGGGATTGTCAGACAAACGATGGCCAAGAGCGAGAGGATGAGGAGCCGTCTTGTCGGTCGCGGATAGTTCATGGATACCTTTCGAATCGTCGGCGGACAGATTGGGCTACTTCATTGTGATGACGACGACGGACTTGGCCGGCAGGGGGGCCATGACCTTGCCCTCGGCGACTCTGACATTATCCAAAGGCGCCGGCTTGACCGCATCGGGCGCCTCGAAGGTGTTGAAGGCGTTGATGGTCTCAGCCGTCAGGACCCTCGCGGAGGCACTCTCGGCCCCGGCCCCGCGGATGTCACATGTCAATTGGATGGATGTGTCAGGGTCGAGATTGCACAAGCTCAGGTGGATGGCGCCGGAGCCGTCTTTGGATGCCGAGGCGATGATGGCCGGCAGGCTCTGGCCGGAGAACTCGTATTGCAGACCAGTGAGTTCGCTGGGCAGATATGTGGCGCCCTGGTGGACTTTGAACATCTCGAAGACGTGGTACGTGGGGGTCAAGAGCATCTTGTCGTTCTCGGTGAGGATCATGGCCTGCAGGACGTTATTGGTCTGGGCGATGTTGGCCATACGGACACGGTCGCAGCGACTGTTGAAGGCGTTGAGGAAGATGGCGGCCGAGACCGCATCGCGCAAGGTGTTCTGCTGGTAGAGGAAACCGGGTTTGGTGCCGGGTTCCGCGTCCCACCAGGTGCCCCACTCGTCGACGTACAGACCGATGCGGCCGCGGCGGTCGAACCGGTCGAGGATTTCGATGTTCTTGGCGAGCAGGTCGTAGATGCCGTGGCTGTTCTTCATGAGCGCGAACCACTCGGCCTCATCGAACTGTGTGGCGCTGCCCTTTTGCGTCCAGTTACCGGTTCCGCGGACGTAGTAATGGAGGCTGATCGCATCCATATTGCGGCCGGCTCGCTCCAGGACGACCTCCATCCAACGGAGATCAAGATCCCCGGGGCCGCAGGCCACCTTCAGGATCGGGTTACCGGAGTAGCTTCGCACATAGGTCTGGAAACGCTTATAGAGGTCAGCGTAGTACTCGGGCGTCATGTTCCCGCCGCAGCCCCAGTTCTCGTTGCCGACGCCGAAGTAGCGGACGCGCCAGGGCTTATCGCGTCCGTTGGCCCTTCGGAGGCCAGCCATCTGGCTGTCGCCGTCGAAGGTCATGTACTCGACCCAGTCCTGCATCTCCTCCGGCGTTCCGGAGCCGACGTTTCCAGCGATATAGGCCTCGCAGCCGAGTTGTTCGCACAGGTCGAGGAATTCGTGGGTGCCGAAGGCGTTGGTTTCCGTGACCATGCCCCAGTGGGTGTTGACCATCCGAGGGCGGTCCTTGCGCGGGCCGATGCCCTCTTTCCAGTGGTACTCGTCGGCGAAGCAGCCGCCGGGCCAGCGGAGGACGGGGATGTTGAGGTTTCGCAGGGCCTCGACGACGTCTTTGCGGATTCCGCGGACGTTGGGGATGGGCGAGTCCGGACCGACCCAGAAGCCTTCGTAGACACAGCGGCCGAGGTGCTCGGCGAAATGGCCATAGATTTCAGGGGCGATGGTCGTTTGTCCACGGTCGGCATGGATGGTGATGTGGGCCGTGGATGCACCGGCAGCCAGGGGGCGAGCGGCGATCAGAGACAGCAGGGCGGTGCAGACGATGAGATTACTGCGGTTGTATGAGAACATGACTACCTCCATGTATTGTGTGTTCCAGCCTGCGCATAGATCGGCTCCTTGTGAGACGCGACGGAAGGCAGTATAGGGTGCGGCGGTCAGGGATTCAACCCCGCACTTGGCTATCGGCCGGATGGTGGAGAATTGTCTTGCACGTGTGACTGTACCCCGTGCTCAGGACCATTCCAGGTGTTAGGATTGCTGGCGAGCGTCGTCTTCGGTGTCTTACTTCTTCTGCCGGCCACGAGTCTGACAGGCGTACCGACGCTCGGGGCATACTGGCGTAGAACCCCAAGGGCCGGCACCGCCATCCAGTAACCATCGCCCGTGCGGCCTGATGGAAATGCGTCCAGCCTATCGAGCCTCGGCAAGGGGCCAAACTCTGAGCACCTGTTCCGTTTCGCCGGCCCACTCAAACGGACCCGCAAAGGGATTGTTGGGGTTTCTCTTGTTGCCGAAGTAATCCGTATCGATGCGATAGGGCGAACCGTTGGGGTTCTCATAGGGCAGGTCCGGGACCTTGGCCTTGCCGAGTACGTCGGTGGTCACCAGCCGGCGCGTCTGCTGATGAGCCCATGCCCTATCCATCTTAACATGGAGATAGACAGCCCCATCCTCCTCAACCAGCCGCAGGCCGGGATCGAATTGCGCCAAGACCAGCGAGTTCTCTTCGTGGCCGCACGGCCGGGCGCTTCCCAGAAAGACGTTGCCGCCCATGAACGTCGGCGCAGCGGCCTTTTCATAAGGCGCAAGGCCCTCACTGGCCGCGAAGATGTTGTTGTAGAACCGGTCGTCGCCGCCTGGGATGTTCTTCAGACCCGCCACTTCGGTGGAGTGAGCCTTGTGGAACGGGGTCTCTCTGCCCAACTCAGGCCGAAGATCGATACGGCCGGCAAACAAGTTGTGTACGTAGGCCCCGCCCTGAGACATATCCAGCAGCGAGCCGCCCGCGAGAAAGAGATTGTTGTCCACCAGGAACGGCCCGTGGTTAACCTCCACGAACAGTTGGGTGTTGTTGTCGTGCAGCAGGTTGCCGGTCACACGGGTTCCCTGCGCCATCCAGTCCAGCCATATCGCCAGACAGGTGCGATAGATGCGGTTATGGCTGATCTCGGTATCGATGGCCGCGTGGATCTTGATTCCGGCCATCTCCGCGCCCGTAAACAACCGCCTGACGTGGATATCGTGAATGACATTGCCCGTGATCGTGCTGAAAACGGCGCCGAGACTGCCCACCAGGCCCGCCTGCTCACAATGAGCTATCCGGTTGTTTCGCACGATATGATGGCCGATGTTCTGCCTGGACCAGCCGTTGGCCAACGCCCGCTCAATCGTCTTGACGTAGCCCTCGGCGGTGTTCTGGGAGGTGTTGTCCCACTGGTCGCCGTACTTGCCCAGTGTAACCCCGACGCAGGTGGAATAGCGGATGTCGTTGTCTTCGATGATCCAGCCCTTGCTCCAGTGGGTGCCGATCAGCCCGATCTGCTCGGCGGTGGGCGGCGCCCAGTTGGTGGCGGCGTGCATCATCGCAAAGCCCCGCACCGTGATGTAGTTCACCCCCGGCTTATCCGGGTAGAATACGGCTCTTCGGACGTTGATTTCCACCTCGGTCTCGTTCGGATTGACGCCCTTGAACTGCGCCCAGACGGTCGTGTTCGACGCGTCCACCTCCGCAAACCACAGTTGCGTATCAGAAGCCTCCCGCTCGGGTCCCTTGAACACCAGACAGATCGTCTTGAGCCCGCTGATCGGTTTGACCTTGGCTCCGAAAGACGCCCACGACTGCCAGCCGCCCGTGTTCGGGACCATGCAACGGCCGAGGAGTTCTCCGTCAGGGCTGTCCAAGCGGACCTCAATGATGCCGCCGGTGGTCTCGGACGCGGCGCGAATCTCGATCTGCTCCGTGCCCCGGCCGAAGTCCACCTTCTCGTATCGAACCCAGTCGCCATGCTCGATCCAGCCGATACACTCTCCGCCTTCCGAGCACGCGGCCGTCTGCACCCCTTCCTGCGCCGCGAAACCCACAGCGGCAGTGCGACCACCGTCCGCTGAAGCCTCACCCGGCCGCAGCCAGGCCACATTCAACAGGTACTGCCCGTCTGCACGCCCCGGCGCCGTATCACCCACCGGCGCCAGCGTCTCTTCCAACGTAGCTGCTTCGACGAGCCAGTGGCCGTTGAGATAGACGGCTCCGGTGTGGTGATTGCGGCCTCGCCCGTTGAACCAGTCGCCGGCAATCAGGTCGCTGTACGGGTTGAAGTCTCCGAAGAACGCATTGGGGATGACCACCCTCCACGTGTCATTGCCGACCTTCTGCCAGCCCTTGACGACCTCGGAGCCCTTGATGGCGACCTTCTCGCCCGGAGCAGCCCGATAGACGATGCGGCTATCGTCGGATCGGCCGCCGCGGGGCGGGTTGACCCGCTCGCGATAGACGCCCTCGTGCACCGTGATGACATCGCCGCTCTGGGCCACCTTTGCGGCCGCCCCAATCGTCCGAAACGGCGCCGCCGGGCCGCCGTCGTTGCGGTCGTTGCCCTTGACGGAAACGTGGTACTCGCGGGCGTAAGCCGGCGATATGAACAACCCCAGCAGGGCAATAACCGCACTGTTTCTCATAGTCGGACTCCGTTCATGTCAAGCCTTGCATTGGCCTTCACGCGCGACATTTCGCAACTGTAGTGCCGTACAGTCTACTCGAAACACCGGCTACCCGCAACGCTCCCGACGCCGCCTTGATTGTGGGCCGGGATTCAACTACACTGCGGTAGTCGCCGCCCCAAAGACGCCAGTTCCGTGGGCCAGACCGCTTCGTGGATGCTAACCGGGGTCGCAGGCCCCTCGATGAATCAGGAGAACGTGTATGATTGGATCTGTCCGCCGATACGGCCTGCTATTGCTGGCCCTGCTGACCCAAACCGCCCCGGCGGCGACGGTCTCAGGCCGGGTGTACCACGATGTCAACGGCAACGGCCGATTCGATGCCGCGGATGCTCCCATCAGGGCTGTTCGCATCACGGATGGGGTCGTTTTCGCCCAAACGAACCGGCAGGGCCGTTACCGCATCGAGGTCCAGGCCGACCCCACCCTGGCCGACGGCGGCCGGGCCACCGTCGCCATCTGCCGACCCGGCGGGTACCGGATGGCCTCGGCATGGTTCCACCACATTGACGGGATAGGCCCAACCGACCAAGCGGACTTCCGGCTTATCCCGGAAGATCAGGTCATGCCGTTCACGTTCATCCACGCCACGGATCCGCATGTTCCACGAGGCGGGCCGGAGAAGTTCATCGGCTTTCGCAAAGACGTCCAGGCCCTGACGGCCGAGACGGCGTTTTGCATCCTCACTGGCGATCTGGTCGATCTGTCGGACAGCCACTCATTGAAACGCGGCCTGGAGCAGTTTGCCTTCCTCGCCGAGCACACGCGGGATTTCCCGGTCGATCTCTACGGCCTGCCCGGCAACCACGACATCCTTGGCGTCCGCGACAACGACCCCAACCGGGACCGCACACACCCGAGCCATGCTTATGGGGCGTTCACCAGCATCGTCGGCCCGTTGCGGTGGTCCTTCGACTACGGACCCATCCACTTTGTCGGGCTCGACTTCAACCACAAGAAGGATGGGAAGTGGCAGTGGGGCATTCCCGCCGAGAGCCTGCAATGGCTTGAGGCGGACCTTTCCCGCGTCCGCGAACGCAGGCGGATATTCCTGTTCGTTCATGCTCCGGCCGACTGGGCCGCCCTGGAGCCCGTACTGGCGAAGTACAAGGTCGAGCGCATCTTCCACGGGCACGACCACGTCGAGCGAACGTACCGGCGCGGCGACGTGGAGATCACAAGCAGCGGATCGGTCGCTGAGATATTCGGCGACCGCGACCGGACCACGGGTTACCGCATCGTCCGCGTGCTCGAAGAGGGCATAGACAGCTTCTATCGTCCCACCGGCTCTGAACACGCCGTGTACTTTGACTACCCGCGCTACAACACCAAGGTCAAGGCGGGCGACGTCCTGCTAGGGGCGTTCTACGACCCGCAAGGCTGTATCGAGCAACTAACGGTCTCTGTTGGGCAGCGCGCAACGACTGTTCCGTTTAGGCGAGGGCCGGTCTGCTGCCGGTTTGAACTGCCGCTGGAGGGTCTTGAGGCCCCAACGGTTGACATCGTCGCCACGATTACGGGAAGCCAGGGTAGTTGGACCTTTGCCTGGACGTATGACGTTCAACAGGGTCCCTGATTCTGTGCCGCCCTTGCGGCCTGGGGCGATCATCCGGACATGGATGTGAAACGGTGTTACATAACGGTTCTTGTATGGCTGCTGACGGCCACCTGGACGGGGACCAGTCTTGCCGAAGACCTCCCGGCCGCCAGTGCTACGCCGGCGATTGGCCTGCCGCACTTTCCCGACCGGGCGCATGCCTTCGTGTGGCGAAACTGGGAACTGGTCGGCCTGGAACGGATGGCGGAAGTGCTCGGAACCACAGTGGACAACGTCCGCGAGGCAGGGCAATCCATGGGTCTGCCGCCCCACGCACCGCCCCCGCCCGCCTACCGGCAGCGAGGCTACATCTCCATTATTCGACGCAACTGGCACATACTGCCCTATGAGCAGTTGTTGACGCTGCTTGGGTGGGATGCCGAGAGGCTCGCCTTCACGCTTCGGGAGGACGATTTCCTATGGGTCAAGCTGGGCGGCCTCAAGCCATTGTGTCCGGCGGTCCATTATTCAGAACCGAACGAGGCGGTGCGGGCGCGGCGCCGCGAGATACGTTCGACGGTCTCGTCGCATTTTGCCGCGGAGTTCGACAAACCGTACCGGCCGCGGTTCGATTTCCTGCCCGACATAACGTCGGCGGGTCTGTCCGGGGTGAAAGACGAGGCAATTGGGGATACAGAGCGGCCGATCCGGTTTCTCTACTCGTACCTTGGGGTATTTGGCGACCCACTGTCTGACACGGAACTTGACCCGTATCCGGAGGCTCTGCTCCAGCGGCTGGCCGAGTTGGGCGTCAATGGCGTCTGGCTCCATGTCGTGCTCCGCCAGTTGGCCCCGAATCCTTCGTTCGCGGACTGGGCCCAGGGCCAGGAATGGCGGATTACCCGTCTGCGGGAGATGGTCGATCGCGCGGGGCGCCACGGTATCAGTATTTACCTGTACATGAACGAACCGCGGGCGATGCCAGTGTCGTTCTTTGAGCAAAGGCCCGATATTCGTGGCGTCCGATCCGGGGATTATTGCACGCTATGCACCTCGACGCCGCAGGTTCGTCGGTGGATGCATGACGCTCTGAAGTATGTCTTTGAGCAAGTGCCGGGTCTGGGCGGGGTGTTCACCATCACGGCGTCGGAGAATCTCACGAACTGCTACAGCCACAGCCGCGATGCGGCAGGCTGCCCGCGCTGCTCCCAACGATCCGGCCCAGAGGTCATTGCCGAGGTCAACAAGACCATTGCGGCCGGTGTTTGGGCGGGCAATCCGAAGGCGAAGGTAATCATCTGGGATTGGGGTTGGCCGGATGGCACGGCCACCGGTTGGGGCGCCCCTGACTGGACAGGACCCATTATCGAGCAATTGCCGCAAGGCGTCTACCTGATGTGCGTCAGTGAGTGGGGCAAACCCATCCAACGGGGCGGTGTGGCCGCGACGGTGGGGGAGTATTCGATCTCGGCGGTAGGGCCGGGGCCCCGTGCCGCGAGGCATTGGGCACTCGCCAAAAAGAGGGGATTGAAAACGCTGGCCAAGGTGCAGGTTAATTGCACGTGGGAGTTGTCGGCCGTACCGTATCTTCCTGTTATGAATCTTGTGGC
This sequence comes from Phycisphaerales bacterium UBA2266, assembly GCA_002347125.1. Taxonomy (GTDB): domain Bacteria; phylum Planctomycetota; class Phycisphaerae; order Sedimentisphaerales; family Anaerobacaceae; genus UBA2266. The sequence goes on along the minus strand of DDXG01000204.1, from coordinate 13,975 downwards.
CGAGCACTGCGCCAACCTGGCCCAGGCCGACGTGGACGGTCTGATGCTTAGTTGGACAGTCGGCGGGTACCCCTCGCCCAATCTTCAGTTGGTCAGCCAGTTCGATTCGCGTCCAGCCCCCTCGCCGCAGGAGGCACTGATCAGGACCGCCCGCGACCGCTATGGCGAAAAAGCCGCCGAGCAAGCCCTGGCGGCGTGGTCGCTGTTCAGCCGCGCATTTACGGAATACCCGTTTGATATCAGCTTTGTGTACAGAGGTCCGGCCCAGTACGGACCGGCGAACCTGCTGTATCCGGAGCCCACGGGCTACCAATCCACAATGGTCGGCTTTCCCTACGACGATGTGGATGGCTGGCGGGGTGTGTACCCCGCGGACGTCCTGGCCGGACAGTTCGAGAAGATGGCCCGGCATTGGGAACAAGGACTGCGGCGGTACGAACAGGCGCTGGCCCGGGCGGACTCCGCGGATTACGAAGCCGGCATCCGCACGGATATGGCCCTGGCTACGGCCGCGTGGCTGCATTTCGACAGCGTCGCCAACCAGATTCGGTTCTTCCAGACCAGAGACGCGCTGGCGTCCGCTTCACTGAGCCAGGCGGATCGCGACAGAAAGTCCGAACAGATCGAGGCCATCACTGCCCGGGAGATGGACAACGCCAGGAGGCTGTTCACATTGACGCGCCGGGATCCGTGTATCGGATTTGAGGCATCCAATCACTACTATTATCTGCCGCTGGACCTCGTGGAGAAGGTGGTCCACTGCCAGTACATTCTCGATACGCGGCGGCGCAGGCATTGAACTGTCCGACGAATGGGTGAGACTCTGCGATTCTGTGATCGGCCGCGCAGAGAAAATTGCAGGAAATGTCTCATACCGGCCGACATGGATAATCTGAGCGGGCCGTTCTTCCCATGCGGCAGGCACGCCCGGCTCACGTCCGATACCCACTGGCGCAATTGAAGGGAGTCGCCCATGTCTACCGGCCCAGGCAGGCGTCTGTTGGTTGTTTCCGTGTTTGCCGTGATCAATATCGCGGGGATTGTCTGGATTCACCATGATCTAATGCACTCGCGGGCCAAGGTTGACGTGCTCTCGGCGACTGTCCTGTCGTCACGGCTCATGCCCGATCGGCTGGAGGTGGTCTTTGATCAGCCCATGGTCCCGCCGGATCGCGTGCTCCAGACGGAGCCGGCCGAGTTGTTCACGATCAGCCCTCCGCTGCCCGGCGTATGGCGATGGTCGAACCGTGATGCGGTGCAGTTCCTGCCGGAGCAGCGATTCCCGCCAGGTCGGATTCTGCGTCTTGAACCGACCCTGCAGATTCGCAGAACCACCGGGAAGTCTCTCAAGACCAGGACCCCGCTGACCGTCGAGACGCAGCGGTTGAAACTGGAACAATGGACTGTACGGCCGGCCGACGCCAACGAGGGGCGCATTCGCTTCGTATTCAACCAGCCGGTGGACCCCAAGGCGTTCATGGCGTGCGCCGGCTTCCATGACGTGGAAACCAGAACCCCGCTTGACCCGCTACGGTGTCTGACGACCCGGCCCAGCCGGGAGATCGAGGTGATCGTGCCACGCCGGCCGTTGCAGCAGTTCACCGTGGCCATTACAGAGGGCCTGACCGGCCATGACGCGGAACTGGGATTGGCCGAGCCGGTAACCATTGAGGCGACCATGCCGGAGGGCTTTGCCCTCTTGCACGCCCACGCCGGTCAGCCCGACTTGGACGGGACTGCCGACGTGGCGCTGGAGTTCACGCGGGAGCTGGATCTCCGACAGGAGCTTCCGTCGATCACGACCGTCCCGGCTGTCGATGGTCTGCAGGCGCAACGGCACTGGCGCAGCTTGGTTCTGACCGGCCGGTTTAGGCCGGGCGCCCGTTATGAGATTATGATTCCAGCCACGGTCCTGTCCAAGGACGGTCCGACCCTCGGCCGCGAGGTCTCGGCCGCCGTGGAGATTCCCGAATACGAACCACGGCTGGTGCTGACGCACCATAGCGGCATCCTGTCGCCGTTTGGCAACCTGACGCTCGACGCCAGGGCGGTGAATGTGGATGGCATCGAACTGGATGCCTGGCGCGTACACGCCAACAACCTCGTGCAGCACCTCCAGGGCAGCGACGTCGACAGCACGTCCAGGCAGACCGCGAGCAAGACCATCGACGTGAACATGACCTCGAACGTACCTACGGACCTGCAGTTGGACCTCAAGGGCCTGCTTACCCAGAAGACAGGCATCTATCGCGTCCGGGCCACGCCGCTGAACAACCGCTGGGCCGGCTCGCGGGCCATTGTGAGCATTACGGACCTTGCCATTACGGTCAAGGCCGAGAGCCAGGGGGCGATGGTTTGGGTCACATCGCTGCGGACGGGCAAGCCCGTATCCAAGGCGAGAGTCCGGGCCATGAGCTACAACAACCAGGTCCTGGCCAGGGCCGAGACGGATGCGCAGGGCATTGCACGATTGCAGCTTGCCGGGGCCCATCCCGACGGCGGGATGTGGGTGATTACTGCCGAGAAGGGCTCGGACCTCAGTTACCTGCTTCCGCAGGATAACCAATGGGTGCTGGATGAGATGAAGCAGACCGGCCGCCCGTTCTGTGGAAACTACGAGGCGATGCTCTACACTGAGCGAAGCGTCTATCGGCCGGGCGATACGGTCTACCTCACCGGCATCCTGCGGGACCGCAGCGGCGCGGTCACCCCTGTCTTTCCGTTGGCGGTTCAGGTCAACCGTCCGGATGGTCGGCAGGTCGACGAGCACATAATCCAGCGAAGGCAAGACGACCAGGGCGTCTTTCACGCCCAGTTCGAGACTCGGGAGGATGCTCAGACAGGCCCATACGTCTTCACGGCCCGCATCCCCGGCTCATCTGGTTCCATCGGTCAGACCACGGCCCTGGTGGAGGCCTTTGTGCCGGTTCGGATGGAGGTCCAGGCCAAGGCTCACGCTGATCGTTTCGGCCCAGGTCAGACCCCTGCCGTACATGTGGAGGCCCGCTACTTGTGGGATGAGCCGGCGTCGGGGCTGCCGGTATCGGTAGAGGGGATTCTGGCGCCGATCGTCTTTAGTTGTGAGGAATATGCCGAGTACTGTTTCGGCGAGTTGGATGCGGACCCGCCGATCGCCCTGGACCCGACGCGGAGCGAACTGGACCCGAATGGCCAGGCTGACGTGCAGGTGGTGCTGCCGCAGACTCTCAAGCCGGGCCTGTACCGGCTAATGCTGTCGGCTACGGTGACCGAACCCGGTGGACGCTCGGTTTCGCGGAATCTCTCGGTGGTCGTGGACCGCCTCGACCGGCATATCGGCATCAAGACGCCGGTCGGCAGGGTGGTCAGGGCCCAGGAGGCCGCGGCGGCCGATTGGATAGTCGTCAGCGGCGCCGGGGCCGTCGTGGAGGCCAATGAGCTGACGATGTCGCTGGCCAGGCTGACCTACGAAGCGTCGATGCAGAGAGTCAACGACCAGTGGGTCTGGAAGTCGGTCGAGACGGCCGTGCCTGTCATCGCGGACAAGCCCGTCGGCAGGGAGGCTTCACAAGGCCGCTTTGACATCACCTGCCCGGAACCGGGCACATACCGGCTGATGCTGACTGAGACCGGATCTGGCAGTTGTTCTCAGATGCGACTGACTTGTTCGAACCGCTATGGGGATTCCCCTGAGGTGGCTATGGATCGGCCTGAGGCCCTGACTATCGTGGCCGACAAAGACACCTACCACCCAGGCGAGCAGGCCAGAGTCGTGGTCAGCAGCCCCATCCGAGGAACCATGCTACTGGCGGTGGAAACGGACTATGTGTTGCAGACATTTCTGGCGGATGTCAATGACGGCGCGGCGGACGTGAACGTGCCGATAACCGAGGCGATGAGGGGCAGCGTGTTTCTGACGGCATCGGTGATACGGCCGGTCGATCCCGCCGACAAGACCTGGCAACCCCATCGGGCCATGGGAGGACTGCAACTCCAGATTGACCAATCCTCCCGTCGCTTAGGGGTCCAGATCGACGTTCCCGGGCAGGCAAGGCCCGGCGAGAGCACGGCCGTAGTCGTCGACACCGGCGCCTTGGACGACCCGAACCGCCCCAGGCTGGTGCACGTCTGGGCGGTGGATGAGGGCATACTGCTGGCCAGCGTCCACCGGACGCCCGATCCCTACACGTTCTTCCTGGGTCCGCGCCGGCTGGGCGTATCCACGTCGGATGTATTCTACCGACTCCTTCCGGACCATCTGCGGCCGACGGGCATCGCCCGTATCGGGGCGGACGGCTTTGACCTGGACAGTCTTCGGCGAACCCCTGTGCCCACCCGGCAGCGCAAGGCGGCCGTAGTCTGGCGGGAGATGGTCGCCACGGACGCACAGGGGCAAGCCCGGTTTGAGATGGAATGGCCCGACCTCATCGGACAGATGCGGCTGATGGCGGTTGTTGTTGACGGCGACGCATACGGCCACGCCGACAAGCCGATCACACTCAGGGCTCCGTTGATGATCGAGGCGTCGTGGCCCCGGTGCGTTGCTCCGGACGACCTATTCGAGGCGCCGGTCAAGCTCTTCAACACGACCGAAGGCAACCTGCGTGTAGACCTGACAGTCGACGTCAATGGTCCTGTCGTCATGGAAGGCATGAATCCGCCCGTGACGATTGAGCTTGCCCCGGGCCGCCCGTGCTCGCGCGTGCTCAAACTGCGGGCCACACAGACCGGCCCGGCCCAGGTGCACATCACCGGTCGGGGACGGCCGGATGCAGGAGAGGTCATCGAGGCCCACCATACCGGGCAGCTCTCTGTCCGTCCGGCAGCGGCCTTGCACAGCACCGTTGAGTTGATGTCGATACCGGCGGGCCGGCGAGTCGAACTGCCGTTGCCCCAGACCATGATCCCCGGAACGGTCCGGATGACCGTATCCGTCAGTCCGGCGCCCAGCGTGCAGTTGGCCCCGGCCCTGGAGAAGCTCATCGGCTACCCCTATGGATGCGTGGAACAGACGAGCAGCCGGTTGTTCGCGATGCTGTATGCCTCGGCGATACTGGATGACAGCCGCCGTCAGATGCTGGATATCCGCGTCCGTAGGGGCATCGACCGCCTGGAGTCGATGCAGACGCACTCCGGGGGACTGAGTTGTTGGCCGGGTGATCCAGAGGCCTACCTTTGGGGCACGGCGTATGCGGCCGGCTGCCTCCTGGAGGCCGACACCGCCGGCTACGAGATCGACAAGCAGTTCCTGAAGGCCCTGATGGGCTACCTCAAGCCGAAACTGGGCCTGGTCGGCGAGGACACGCCCGATCTCAACACCAAGGCCCTGATATGCCGCGTTCTGGCTGCATTCGGCGATCCGCCGCACGGGTGGATGGCCCGTCTGGCTGAGCAGGCGGACCGGCTCGATATCGCCGGGCGGGCCCATCTGGCGGGCGCCTATGCGGCCGTCGGCGAGTTGAGCAGGGGGTTGTCGCTGCTGCCGGCCTTACCCTCCGGGGCGATTGTCTCGACCAGTACAGCCGGGCGGCTGACCTCGCAGGTACACCAGGACGCCGTCTGGCTGTCGGTACTTCTGGATATTGACCCGAACTCCCCCATGACGGCACATCTGGCGGGTGAGCTGGACAAACGACGCAAGGGTGGCGAGTGGGGCAGTACCCTGAACAACGCCTCGGCCATCGCCGCACTGGCGAAGTACCAGGCGCGGATGGCTCCGCAATCGCCCCCGCAATTCGAAGGCGCGCTCCAAGCGAACACCGGCCAATCCATGGCATTCGACCACAACCAGCCCGCCACCGGCGTATTTGAACACGTCGATAGGCCCATCAGTCTTTCATCGACCGGGACGGGGACCCTCTATCTGACAGTGGTCGCCGAGGGCTTGATGAAGCCGGGGAGCGTCGGGCCTTATAACCAGGGCCTCTTTGTAGCCCGCCGCTGGGTGGACGCCAAAGGCCTGCCGATGGACCCCAATGCCATCACCGTCGGAGATCTGGTGCATGTCGAGACCACCCTGTGGACTACCGGCCAGACCGTCGGCAATATCGCCGTTGTCGACACCCTGGCAGGGGGGCTGGAGGTTGAGAATCCCAGGCTGGACACGTCCAGTTCGGCCGCCAGAAGGGCCGGCGACGAAGCCGACCATGTGGAGTTCCTGGACGACCGGGTGGTCCTTTTCTGTAGTGCAGCGGGGCGGGAACGTTGCTTTAGGTACTCGTTGAGGGCCGTCACGGCCGGCGCGTTTGACCTTGCCCCGATTCAGGCGTCATGTATGTATGATCCGGCTATCGCCTCGATGGGCAGCGGCGGTCGGGTGGTCATTCGAAATCGATGATGGGGCCTGTGCTCGAAGATGCAGACAATCCGAAATGGCGGCCCGGCCGATTCAAATGGGTCTTGAGGCGAGTTGCTCTGGGCATAGCCGCTGCGGGCGTGCTCTGCGTCGCGGTATTCGGGCTGCTCTGGAGGGTCTTTCCGTTTCCCCAGGCGAAGCTGCAACAGTGGCCCAGCAGCCCGGTGGTGCTCGACGCCAAGGGAAGGACGATGCTGCGCGTGGTCGGCCCCGACGAACAGTGGCGGCAGCCTGCCGGCCTCTCAGAGATCTCACCCTGGCTGGTCAAGGCAACCGTCGCGGTCGAGGATTCGAGGTTCTATCGGCACCGGGGGATTGATGCGGCGGCGGTGGTGCGTGCGATCGGCCAGAATCTGTTGTCGCGACGGGTTGTCTCGGGGGCCAGCACGCTGACGATGCAGATATGCAGGATGATGGATGACCGGCCCCGAACACTCCGCGCCAAGGCCGTGGAGTCCTTCCGGGCGTTACAACTCGAACGACTCATGACCAAGCAGCAGATCCTTGAACTCTACCTGAACGTGGCCCCTTACGGGGGCAACATCCGTGGCGTCGAGGCCGCGTCGAGACTCTATTTCTGCAAGGGGGCCGGCGAGCTGTGTCTGGCCGAGGCGGCTCTGATTGCCGGGCTGCCGCAGTCGCCGAGCCGATACCGTCCGGATCGACACCCCGCGGCTGCCAGACAGCGCCAGGCCGTGGTCCTTACACGCATGTTGGCGGAAGGTATGATTACGCAGGAGAAGCTCGTCGAGGCTCTGGCCGATCCAGTTCTGCCGGACAAGGTCGACGCAGTCCCGCGAGCGGCTCACGCCGCGTGGCTTGCGCTTCGGCTGCGCCCCGCGGGCGGACGGACAACCATAGACCTCGACATACAGAGCGAAGTGGAGCGGCTTGTCGGGGACCATCTCCGGCAGTTGCCCGCAGATAGCCAGGTCGCGGTGGTGGTCATAGACATTGCGGCGTCGGCGGTCAAGGCGATGGTGGGCTCCGCTGATCCCGCCGACCCGGTGCATGGCCAGGTCAACGGGGCCTTGGCCCTACGAAGTCCGGGGTCCGCCCTCAAGCCGTTCGTCTATGCAACGGCGTTCGAGATGCGCCGGCTCAACGGCGAATCCCTGATTGACGACTCGCCCATCCGGCGAGCGGGCTGGACGCCGGGGAACTTCGACCGGCAGTTTCACGGAACGGTCACCGTGGCCCAGGCCCTTCAGATGTCGCTGAACACCCCCGCCATCCGTACGGCCGAGGGGGTTGGCCTGGGCCGGTGCTGCGCCGTGATCCATGCGTGCGGCGTTCATCTGCCACGCGATGCCGCCGGCCGCGGCGGGCTGGCCATCGCTGTTGGCGCCGTGGAGACGAACCTGCTGGATCTGACCAACGCCTATGCGACGTTGGGACGCGGCGGCGTGTTCAAGGAGCCGGGGCTCTTTGTTCACACCGACAGCAGGGGGATGCGGGCGCTCAGCGAGGATACCTGCCGCTGCATCAACGATATCCTGTCGTGCCGTCGGCGTCCTGCCGCGGGCTCTGAGGACACCTCGGCGGACCGGCCGGCATGGTTCATGTGGAAGACCGGTACGAGTTCCGGGCGACGGGATGCCTGGGCCGTCGGCCACAACTATCGGTATGCCGTCGGCGTCTGGGCCGGTCGGTTTCGCGGGACCGGCCGTGTGGAATACGTGGGTGTCAAGTCCGCCGAACCCCTGTTGGCCCGGATCATGACCTGTACGCTTCTGTCCAATAGTACCGAGCCGCCTGATGCCCCGCCGCTGCCGGTACGCCGGCCGCTTGTATTGTCCGCACGGGAGGCAGAAGACCTGCGGATAACCGCCCCCGAGGACGGCAGCGAATACGCCTGCCTGGGACTGACGGCGACAGTGGAGTTCTCGGCGAACCGTCAGGCGTCGTTGACATGGTTCCTCAACGACCGGCTCATCGAGTCCGACACGGGGCGGCTCGCCGTCTCTACGGGCCGGTACACACTGCGATGTGTCAGCGACGAGGGGCACTCATCGAGCGTGTCCTTCGCCGTCGTCTCAATCCCGTGACGCCGTCATCCTGCCTATGGTCGGCCTGCGGCGGCCAACGGGTCGATCATGGGTCATCCGGGCCGCGGATTTCAGAGACCTACCGTGTGAAGCGGGCGACGAAGCCGCCGCCGTCAGCCAGGTCGATCTTCAGGGTGCGATCTCCACCAAGCATGGCTTCTTCGAGCACCACGGCGTCCGGTCTCTCCTTGCTGTCATGCACGAGGGTGGCCTTGTACGCACCCTCGCCAAGGAACGATAGCGGCACTTCGACCGTCCGGGCCGGCCCGGCGGCCATGATGGCCAGCATCCACATATCGCCGCTGCGGCGGGCGAAAATGGATAGTTCGCCGATCTTCGAGCCGGGCAGGACCAGGGTCTCGTCCCAAACAGCCTTGATGCTCTTGATTACGTCGAGCGCGGGGTTATCCAGGATGCTCTGGGGGTGGGCGGCGATGGTGAGGATGGGGCTGTGGAAGGTGGCCAAACAGGCAATCTGGTGGGCCCAGGTGCTGTCGCGGCGGCGTTCGGTGAAGATCATGGTGGTATAATCGGTCGGCCCGGCCAGGTAACGGGCGAACGGCAGGATGGTCTCATGGCGGGCCCNNCAGGGCCCGCCTCTGCAGACCGCTGGACTCCATCCCCCGCACGCCCTCATAGAGCATGGCGTTGGGCCACGTCCGCAGGCGGCCGGTGGGTTTGTTCGCCCCGTGGAAGTCCAAGACGGCCTGGTACTCGGCGGCCTTGGCGAGTAGGGCCTCGTAGAGATCGATGTTCTCTTTTGCTTCATGGTCGAAGAAGTCGATCTTGGCGCCGGCGACGCCAAGGCGGTGCAGGCGGGAGAAGAACTCCTCTCGGGCCTGTGGGGTCCGCAACTGATTGCTGTGCCGCCAGAACAGGACCCGGACGCCCCGCTCTCTTGAGTAGGCGGCGAATTCCCTGACTTGCTCATCGGACCAGCCGTAGGCGAAGCCTTCAAGGATGTGGTACTTGGCGCCGATATCGCCGGCCATGCGGGAGAAGTCCTTCATCCGGTCGAACTGGCTGCCGCTGCTTCGGACGTAGCTGCGATCGACATAATCCCAGACGCACAGGCCCGGCTCGACCCACGGCGTGTCCATACCCTGTGGGAAGAGTCCTGGGTCGGCGGGGGGGCACAGGCTGGGCAGGGCATCACTGTTGACCAGGGTGTTGAGGTCGCGGCCCAGGAATACGACCCGCCACGGCGTGGTGATGGTCCCGGTAACGGCGGCGGGGGCGGCCAGGCGTTTGGCCTCGTCGCGGCCGTAGCGGAGTTCGTAGGGGTAGTTGATGGGCTGGCGGTGGCCCAGGCCGATGACCCAGCCGCGGCGGCCGTCACATTCGAGGGCCATGCCGGAGTAGTTGACGAGGTTGGCCTCGGTGATCGAGCCGAAGCCGGCGTCGCCGGGCAGCTCGAACGTTACCGGCGGGCCCGCCCATTGCCCCGGCTTGACCTGCGAGATCTCCTGGTGATCGTATTCGGCCTCGTAATGCCCGTCGAGGTCGTGGTACCAGACGGTCGTGCCGGCCGGCAGGATGAAGCGGGAGTATTCGTTCGGCACGCGCACGGCGTCAGGCTCACCGCCGATGACGTGGCGGTAAGCGGCGGCGTCGTTGAAGGCGCGGATTTCGAGGGTGTACGGAATCTGGCTGAGGTCGTGCGTAAACGATACCTTCGCGCCGTTGCAGCGGTTGACGGCGGTGCTGTGGACGCCGTGCCACGGATAGGTCTCGTCGATATTGTAGGTATCGAGGTTGTTGAAGATAACGCCGGATGAAAGGTCATAGCCGTCCACTCTCATGTCGAGACCGGATGGTTCTATGACGGCCGTCTCGTCGAGCATGACGGTGAAGGTCAACCGCTCCGGATTCGGACCCAGTGTAAACTTGATCCTGCCGTCGGGCGAGGCGACCTGGACTTGCTTCATCGGCACGACCCGCTGTGTCCGCCGCGTCCTCTGCTGTTGGCCTGAGGTTCGGCTGCGGTTCTGCCCCTGCTGCTGGGCAAAGCCCGGGCCCGACAGGCATACGGCCAACACAAGGCTGGCCGCCATCCATCTACTGCTTCTCGTTCGCATCGTATTGATCTCCTTGTTCATTGGCGTCTTATGTCACAAGCCTACCGGCGCCGCGCGGTTGCGTCAACGGGCCCGGCGGCAAGGAGGGTGATAGTATCGCCGGGGGCGGTTGGGAATCCCAGCAGAGGGCCGGAGAGCGTTTCGGGTTCTTCGGTGTTTCGGTCAAGGGTGACGGGGGTGTCGGGCCAGGGGTTTCGCAGGCGGCATGGGCCGCCGCGTTGGGAGTGGATGCGGACGAATTCGATTCGGCCGGACTTCATGGAGGCCGAGACGGCGAAGGCGCCGCGGGCCATGAGGGTAAACTGCGCATCCCATTGCCTCGGCCAGGCGGGAAAGACGCGGATGACGGGGTCGGCGGCGGGGCCTGAACCGACGCTCTGGAGCAGGGCGGTATGGAGGGCATCGGCGACGCGGCCGAGGCGCTGGGCGTTGGTGGTCTGGGAGCCCTCGCGCTGGTCGAGGCGGTTGGCGAGGATGGGAGCGCGATCGGGAAACAGTAGTTGGTTGGGCAGCAGGTAGCCGACGGCGTCGGCGCGGCCCATCATGGCGGCCGCGACGGGCACTTTAGACAGGACCCCCGGGCGGGTGTTGGGGCCTCGCAGGTAGCCGTCGATTGTGGCGTTGGCGATCTTCATGGTTTGAGCGTCGGCGTTTTCGAGCGTGCACAGATCAAAGAACCAGTGCGGCATGGTGTTGCCGTCGGGGCGGCCGTCGCCCCGGCCGCGAAAGACCGGCGGCAGGGCGCGAATCCAGATGGGCGGCTCGCCGGCAGTCGGCAGGGGGGCGAGATTGTCGAGCAGTTCACGCCAGAGGGGTCTCATATCGGCGTCCACACCGAGGATTTCGGACGCCTTGATCACCGTTGGCAGGATGCCCATCATCGAGGCGATTTCCTCGTCCGGGTCTTGCCCGCCCTGGACCGATTCATTGCTGTTGACGTGGTGAAGGTGGTACTTGCCGTCGTCGCCTTTGATCAGATTGGTGTAGTTGCGGTAGAACTCGGCGACGCCCCGGAGCATGGGGTAGGCCCTGTCGCGCAGCCAGGCACTATCGAGGGTGTATTCGTATCGCTGCCAGTAGGTGTAGGCGATCTTGGCGCCGCGCGAGAAGATGTGCGTGACGTTTCCATAGGGCCCGCCGCCGCGTTCGGTCGGCTGCCAGATGCCGTCGACGTAGCTGCCGCCGCCCATCCAGTTCCACCGGCTCGAATGCGGCTGGCCGGTGCGGGCCAACGCAAGGAACGCCTCGCTGCGCTGGTCCCAGGGCTTTCTGAGCAGGTACAGGTCCCGCATTTCGGCGGCAATACCGTCGGGTAGCTTCGCCAGGCCATCGAAGGCGACGGTCTCGGGTATATAGATGCCCTGGCTGCCCCATTGTTGACGTGCGGCCGTGGCGCAGGAGTCGAACATCCCGCTGTACATGTCGAACATGGGGTCGAGCAATTCCATCCGGTTGGCCGGCAGCAGGGCGTTGTAGAGGCATTCCTGGTTGGCCCCCCAGTATTGCCCGCCCCACGACCGTCTATCGCCGCCAGTGATCCATATCATACCGTTGAACTTGGCGGGAAATCGCCCGCGGGAGCTGGAGGCCATTACATAGAGCCAGTAAGTGTAGTTACGTTCGATGTTGTCGGCCATGCCGTCTTCGCTGTGGAGGCGAACGAAGCCTCTCGACCAAAAGTCATGCCACCAGCGTCTGTTGGATTCGGCGAGTGCCGCATGGCCTGCCTCTTCGGCGGCGGCGAGTCGGGCGAGGGCGACGGCCGCGAGGTCCTGGTTCGGGTCGAAACCGGCGGCGCTTGCCACGAAGATCGTGAAGGGACCGCCGGCGGGGTCGGCGGCCAGGCGGATCTGCCGCTCATCGGGCGATTGGACGGTGGTCTTTCGCCCAACCATGCCGAGGGCGACGGCCGAGCCGCAATAGTAGCCGTGCTCGGTGAACCTCTGCGTCAGCACGATTCGGCCTTCGCGGGTTTCGATGCTCGATGCGGCTGTGTGTGCGGCGGTCTTGACCAACGGCCCCCGCAGCATCCTGAGGACGGCGGTGATAGAGGCCAGCTGAGGGCGGCTGTCGGTGATTTCAAAGGCCATCACGTCCTGCTCGTTCCATGCTAGGAGGTTGACGGCGACACTCTCGCCGCGGACGTCGGCCAGGCCGTCATAGCAGTAAAGATTCTGGGCGGTCGTTGCGTCCGTGAAGACGTCGGCACCGAAGTCGATGTCAACGAACGCGCAGCCGCCGCAGTAGTCGCTGTTCCGGGCGGGAAAGCTCGTGGTGTACGAGTTGTTGGCGAAGACATCGACACGGTTGATCTGCAGCCGGATAGCCTCCGGCGTGGTCCAGACGAGGCTTCCCATCCGCCCGTTGCCGACGGGCATGCCCTCCTCGCTTCGGCCGACGGGCTTGTCGTAGTGCAGGTCGGCGCGGGAAACGAGCGCAGCATAATCGACACCCGGAAGCTCGTTCTGGGCGGCCGTCCGGCCGCCGAGCCCCCCTGATAATCCGGCCACAATTGTCAGTAGTGTGATGGGTCTTCGCATTGTCATCACCGTTGCCTGTCTGTGGGTTGTGTACGGTTGCGGGTTACTGCACGGTCTTGAGGTAAAGCACGGCCTGGCCGTCAAAGGGCGGCTTGAATTGGTGTGAGCCGCCGGGAGCTTCGACGTGGCCGGTCGCGGCGGACTGCCCCTCCACCGGATCGGACCATTCGTACCGATAGCGGCCGGCGTCCAACCTCACGCTGAAGACGCCGGCGGAGGGTTGGTAAACGAGATACTCCCTTGGCGGGGCCGCCAGACAGTATCGGGTCGACGACAACTCATTGCAGGGCGTCATGGCCGCGAGGTTCATTCGATCGGCGAACCGGCGGGTGTCGCCCATCGCGCGGCGAACACCCTGCATCTCGGCCTCGCTGCTGCGGACCCAATCGGGTTTGCCCAGCGGGTCCATATAGATGGGATGATGTCCCCTGGTGAAGCTCTTCCAGACCCAGGTGCGGTCTCCTCCCACTCCCCACAGGTGATCAGTGTCGCTGACGATGACCTTGCGTCCGTCGGCGGCGGGTGGGTCTCTCATATAGTCGCCCGATACGCCGTCGTTCTGAGGGGAAATCCAGTCGGCCGGGCTGGCCAGCAGCGCCTTCATGGAGCCTTCGCGGCCGCTGTCGAAAGCCGTCATGCCGACGGGGTGCTGCTTCGACTTGGTCGCCTGGTAGCCCTTGATGTACCTGACCATGTGGTACTGCCAGTCCATGGAGAAGGCGGCGGTCTCATTGGTGATTTCATAGAGCACGTTGTCCAGGTCGTTGACTGTGTCAATGACCTTGCGGACATAGGCCTCTTGAAGGCGGGTTACGGCGGGGACCAGCAGCGTATGGACCTCCTTGCCCTGGCCGTCCTTGTCCGGATCTCCGTCGATGCCATTGATATTATTGGCCTTATGATAGGGATGCAGCGGCCAGGGATTCCCGTAGCCGTGGTCGTAGATACTCCAGCCCTGGAAGAGCATGATGCTGA
>DDXG01000338.1 GCA_002347125.1 Phycisphaerales bacterium UBA2266 | reverse complement strand
GAACTCGCACGCCTGCCCGATCACAATCGGGCCCGAGCCGATGATGAGAATCTTGCGTATGTCCTTGCGTTTCGGCATGGCGGTTTTCCTTGTGTGCTGTCTGCGCCTGCACTACCTGCGGTTCGGCGTTCGTGAGATTCCTCCGATACATCAGCGCAGCCATCGGTCTATGGCCGCCGCGGCGGATCGCCCACTGTCAATAGCCCTTACAACCAGAGAGGCGCCGCTTGCGGCATCGCCGGCGGCGAAGACCCACGGTTCGCTGGTTTGATACTGGGCCGCCACTATATTGCCCGAGCCGTCAAGTTTCAAGCCCAGATTCTCAACCAGCCCCTCATGGACCACATGAACGAACCCCATCGCCAGCAGGACCAGATCGGCTCGCAGCGAGAAATCGGTCCCGGGCAGCTCCTTGAGCTTCCAGCCGTCGCCCTGGCGGACCCATTCGACCTCGCAGGCGTGCAGTTCCCGCACCTTGCCGGCCGATCCGGTGATGGCCCTGGTCATCACCGACCACCGCCGCTGACAGCCCTCCTCATGGGAGGAACTCGTCCGCATGATGCGGGGCCAGTCGGGCCAGGGCGTATCGCCCGGCCGCCGTTCTGGCGGTTTCGGCAGGATTTCGAGCTGATAGACCTCCCGGGCTCCCTGACGGCGGGCCGTCCCGACGCAATCGCTGCCCGTATCCCCCCCGCCGATGACCACAACGACCTTGTCCTTCGCCGAGGGCGCCTCAAGCTCGCTCGACTCGCCGGAATTGACCCGGTTCTGCGCCGTCAGGTAGTCCATGGCGAACAGGATATTCGCGTTGTCGCGGCCTTGGACCTTCAGATCTCGCGGCCGGCGGGCCCCCATCGCCAGAAGGACACAATCGAACATCTTGCGCAGGTATCGCCCGGAGATGTCCTGGCCCACCGCCACCGACGTCTGGAAATCCACCCCCTCAGCCACGAGTTGCTCGACTCGGCGGTCGATAATCCGCTTCTCCAGCTTGAAATCGGGGATTCCGTAGCGAAGCATCCCGCCGACCCGCGCATCCTGCTCGAAGACTACGACATCGTGGCCCCGGCGGGCCAACTGCTGTGCCGCCGCCAGACCCGCCGGCCCGGACCCGATGACCGCCACCTTCTTGCCCGTGCGGACCCTGGGCTTGAGCGGCACAAT
Source organism: Phycisphaerales bacterium UBA2266 (assembly GCA_002347125.1). Taxonomy (GTDB): domain Bacteria; phylum Planctomycetota; class Phycisphaerae; order Sedimentisphaerales; family Anaerobacaceae; genus UBA2266. The sequence continues at coordinate 1,931 of DDXG01000338.1, read as the reverse complement.
CCAGCCCTCGGCAAACCCCCGTTCCACAATCTGGTACTCGATGTGCCGTATCAGCACGGGCTCATCGTTGACCGCCAACGTACAGGCCGCCTCGCACGGCGCCGGGCAGACCCGCCCGGTGATCTCGGGGAAGTTGTTGGTCTCATGGAGGACCTCGCAGGCCTGACGCCAGCGGCCCTGGTAGACCAGGTCGTTCATCTCGGGAATTGGGTTACCCAGCGGGCAGCCCGCCCCGTGGCAAAATGGGATACCGCAGTCAACACAGCGGGCGGCCTGCGCGCGGATCTGGTCCGGCGTCAGCGACAGCTCCAGTTCGCGATAATCATGGATTCGCTGCTCAACGGGCCGCTTGCCCGCGTTCTGACGCTTGTGTTCGAGGAATCCCTTAACCTGCCCCATAGAATACCTCCTCGGTGGCCGGGGTCGTTTCCGTGTCGCGGTGCTCGGCGGCACGCATATTCTCAAGGGCCTTGAGGTAATCCAGCGGCATCACCTTGACGAACTTGCCGACCATGTCGGGCCAGGCGTCGAGTATCTGGCGGGCCCTCCGGCTGTGCGTCCATTCATAGTGCCGTTCGATGAGGTCGCCGAGCCGGTCGCGGTCGGCCTTCTGCCAGACGCTCTCGAGTTCGACCATATCCAGGTTGCACAGCGTATCGAAAAGCTGCATCTCATCGAGCACGTACGCCACGCCGCCGCTCATGCCCGCGGCGAAGTTGCATCCGGTCTGCCCCAGCACCACGACCACGCCGCCGGTCATATATTCGCAACCGTGGTCGCCCACGCCTTCTACGACCACCGTGGCGCCGCTGTTTCGCACGGCGAACCGCTCGCCGGCCCGGCCGTTGATGAAGACCTCACCGGAGGTGGCCCCGTAAAGCAGGGTATTGCCCGCGATGATGTTCTCATGGGCCATGAAGGGCGATTCCGGGGGCGTCTGCACGATGATCCGCCCGCCGGAGAGCCCTTTGCCAAGGTAGTCGTTGCCTTCGCCGATCAGCCGCAGGGTGATGCCCGTGGCTAGGAACGCCCCGAAGCTCTGCCCGGCCGAGCCGGTGAATTCGACCTCCAGAGTGCCGTCGGGCAGCCCCCGTCGCCCGTACTTCGTGGCTACGTGGTGGCTCAACAGAGCCCCCACCGTCCGGTTCGTATTGCGGATCGGCATCTGTATCCGGGTCTTCGTCCGATTCTCAATGGCCTCACGGGCCTGCTCGAGGATCTTCCAGTCGAGGTTGTCGTCGGTTTTTCGCGGCTGAGCGGTGCGCATCCGCAGCGGCTTCGTGCCCGATGGATCGGGATTGGCGAGAATCGCCGACAGATCCAGCCGCCGCGCCTTCCAGTGCTCAATCGCCCGGTTCATATCGAGATGCTCCACGCGGCCGACCATCTCGTCGATCGTGCGAAAGCCCAGTTCCGCCATGATCCGCCGGGCCTCTTCGGCGACAAACAGCATGAACCGCTGAAGGTATTCGGGCTTGCCCGCGAATCGCTTGCGAAGCTCCGGGTCCTGGGTCCCGATCCCGAACGTGCAGGCGCCCTGGTGGCACTTGCGCAGCAGCGTACAGCCCAGCGTCACCAGCGCCGCCGTGCCGAAGCCGAACCGCTCGGCCCCCAGCAGCGCCGCGACAACGACATCGCGGCCCGTCTTCAACTGCCCGTCGGTCTGAACCCGGATCCGGTCGCGCAGGCCGTTGAGCACGAGCACCTGCTGCGTCTCGGCCAGGCCCAGTTCCCAGGGGCAGCCCGTGTGCTTGATCGACGACCAGGGGCTGGCCCCGGTGCCTCCGTCGTGGCCGCTGATAAGGACTTCGTCGGCGTTGCCCTTGGCCACCCCGGCTGCGATGGTCCCGACCCCGACCTCCGCCACCAGCTTGACCGACACCCTGGCCCGCGGATTGGCGCATTTGAGGTCGTAGATCAACTGCGCCAGG
>DDXG01000097.1 GCA_002347125.1 Phycisphaerales bacterium UBA2266 | reverse complement strand
GTAGTACAGCGGCTTGATGCCGAACCGGTCCCGCGACAGAAACAGCGTCTGCCGCCCCTTGTCATAGATGCACAGGCCCCACATGCCGTTGAACTTCTGCATGCAGGCCGGGCCCCATTTGTGGTACGCATACAGCACGACCTCCGTGTCGGTATCGGACCGGAACCGGTAGCCTTCGGATTCGAGCTGCCCGCGCAGTTCGCGGAAATTGTAGATCTCGCCGTTGAAGACGATCACCAGGTTCTCATGGCTCATGGGCTGGCGGCCGCGCTGCGATGTGTCCTGGATCGCCAGCCGCCGGTTGCCCAGCGAGACATGGGTATCCACGTAAGAGCCCTCCATGTCGGGCCCCCGGTGGATGAGGCTCTGGTTCATCCTCGCAATCAGTTCCTGGTCGGGCCAGTTGAAACCGGCTATTCCGCACATATCTGGGTCCTTTGGATTCTGCCAATACCGCAGATGATCCTACCAGAGCAGTGACGCCGATTCAAGATAGTCTCATCTCGCGCAACCCGGTCGAGCCATGAACCTGGGCGCTCCCCGGGAACGCCATCCTGGCCGAAAGACCCCGCGCCGATTCCTTACCCGCTACTGTGCGTACTTGACCGTGCAACCGTAGGGCCTGGTCTTCTCAACCGTGACGACGTCGCCGGCCACGACTTCCGCCAGGGCCTTGTCCACGTAGTTCACCCTCGCCTCGGCGCCTTCCGGGGTCTTGCCCAGCGGTGCATTGTCGATCGCCCCGTCGTACACAATGTGGCCCCGGCGGTCGATGATGAACATGTGCGGTGTGTTCGTGGCGCTATACGCCCGTCCGATTTTCCCCGAGCGGTCATCCAGTATGGGATACGGCAGGCTGTGGACCCGCGAGAACTCTTGACCGGCCTGCGGCGTGATGGTGCTCGTGCTGTCAATGGCCAGCCACACCACGCCTTTGTCGGCGTACTCCTTCGCAAGGTCAATCATCGTGCGGTTGTCGGCCGTGTAATGGGCCTTCACAAACGGGCACTGTTGGTTGAACCATTCCAGCACGACAATCCTGCCCCGCAGTTCCGACAGCGTCACGGCCCCGCCGGCAAAGCTCTCCAGAGTGAAATCCGGCGCCTCACCGCCGAACTTCCCGTACTTGACTGAGCAGCCGTAGGGTTTGGTTTGGGCCGCTGGGACCTCTTCACCGGCGCGCAATGCGGCAAGGACCTCATCCACGTGGTTGACGTGGGCCTGCGCCCCTTCCGCAAGCTTGCCCAGTGGCGCATTGTCGATTGCGCCGTCGTACACGATGTGCCCTTGCCGGTTGATAACGAACAGGTGCGGTGTGGTCACGGCTTTGTACGCCCGCCCGACCTTGCCCGAGCGGTCATCTAGAATCGGATAGGGCAGGCCGTTCTTCTTCGCGAATTCCCGGTTCACTTCAGGGGTTGTGTGACTTGTGCTGTTGATCGCCAGCCACACCACGCCCTTGTCCTTATCCGGCTCTTGGCCCTTGTACTTGTTTGCCAGGTCCACCATGGTGCGGTTCGGACCATAATGGCCCTGCACAAACGGGCATTCCAGATTGAGCCATTCCAGCACTACGATCCGACCCCGGTAGTCCGAAAGGCTCACCCGCTTGCCCTCAAACGTCTCCAATGTGAAATTGGGGGCTTTCCTGGCCTCGGCCCACAGGCTGCCGGCTGTGAGAGCCACCACAAACACTGCGGCCGCCGGCATGTATCTATGTCTCAACATCAGCTATCTCCTTAGATGAACATGGGCACCCCATATACCCTGTCGGCGCCCAACTGTTACTACTACGGGGTCGGGAACGTTGTTCTGGAATCCGTCTTCACCGTTGTCCGGCCCGTTGTGATACGCTATCCTATGCCGTGGCCGCACTATCGCAGATCCCGATTGGAGCACGCTCATGCACGCACACCGACCGACGACCAGAGCCTTGTTGGCCTCACTGTTGTTGTCCTCCGTGGCCCTTGCCGGCGCGTGGCCCCGATTCCGCGGTCCCAACGGCCAGGGCATCAGCGACGCCAGGACCATCCCCATCCGGTGGACCGATGCCGATTATGCCTGGCGAATCGATCTCCCCGGAAGCGGCCACTCCTCGCCTGGCGTCTGGGACGACAAGGTTTTTGTCACGTGTGCCGACCCGCAGACGCCCAAAGGCATCCTCCTGGCCCTTGACGTCGCCACCGGCAGCATCCTCTGGCGGAAAGACTACCCCCTCTCGCGTTACAGGATGAACACGCTCAACAGCTACGCCGCCACGACGCCGGCCCTGGCCGCCGACCGCGTCTATGTCCTGTGGCAGACCGCCGCCCAGACCACCCTTGTCGCCCTTGATCATTCCGGCCGGGAGATAGGCACGAAGGACTTCGGCCCCAACTCGTCGCAGCACGGCCCCGGCGCCTCACCCATCGTCGTCGATGGCCTGGTCGTGTTCACCCACGAGCAGCGGGAAGGGCAAGACGGCTGCTGGATCGCCGTCGACGCCGAGAGCGGCCAAACGAGATGGAAGCTGCCCCGCGACCCCCAGCCGATTTCCTATTCCACGCCGTGCCTTTTCACGCCGCCCGGCGAGCAGGCCCAACTGGTCTTCACCAGCACCGCCCACGGTGTCACGGCCGTGGCCCCTCGGGATGGAACGGTCCTATGGGAGGCCTCCGATGCCTTCATTGCCCGCGTAGTCAGTTCGCCCGTCCTTGCGGACGGCCTGATCGTCGGCTCCTGCGGCGAGGGGGGCGTCGGCAAGAGGCTGGCGGCGGTCATGCCCCCGGCCGGTCCCGGCGACAGCCCGCAACTTGCCTGGTCGGCTCCACAGGGAGCGGCGACCCCCTATGTCCCAACCTGCCTGTACAAGGACGGCCTGCTCTACAGCTTCCAGGACCAGGGGACCGTGGCCTGCCGAATCGCCCGTACCGGCGAGATTCTCTGGAACGAGAAGCCGGCCGGCAGGTTCTACGGCTCGCCCGTCTGGCTGGACAACCGCCTGTACTGCATCACACGGGAAGGTCGCTGCGTTGTCCTTCAGGCAGGCAGGAACTACTCGCTACTGGCCGTCAACGACCTTGGCGAGCCTTCCGACGCCACGCCGGCCGTCGCCGACGAGCGCATGTACCTGCGCACCTTCTCGAAACTCATGTGCCTCACGGGAATGAGGCGCGGAGAGACCATCTCAAGACGCGACAGACCCTTCTGATCTGCTTCGTTTGAGCGTAGTCGACCCACCATACGTCTCGGGGCAAGTCCATACGGGATGCACCCGCCGCCGCACAACCGTCTGTGACGTCCCACCCTCGACGGGTAACGGCGACACGAATCGAGCGCAACTCTACTGAAGACACCGACCCGGCCCGGGGCTGCCATACCACACCCCACTGGGCCAGTCGTGGTAAGTACGTAGAAAGACCCCAGCCGACCCGGCCCGTGTCCAGCGTAATTCTGATTTCTGTTAAGAATTGTCCTGCGGTGTTGGCTCGGGTGGGTAGGAAATTGGCGGGTTCGCCCGCATATCTCCACAGCCGCCGACCAGGCATCCTGGCCATAAGTCGTTTACTTGCAATATGTTATGTCCAGTCTGTCTGACTGGATGAGGCAGGGTTGTCCGGCCATCGAATGCCCCCCGCCGAACATGACTTTTTTTGGCAGACCCCCCATTTTAACATGGTTTTGACTTGACATGCCTGCCACAGACCTGTAATATCATGTCATGTGTGCTCGTAAGAGTGCGCACTTTGCTGTGTGCCTCTGTTGTTTCATCAGACGGAGGAGGCTCTCAGAAAAATATGGAATTGCGTACTACGCAGTGGGCGTAGGCGTTCTGCGCCCCATTGATTGTGTCTGTACAGCAACTTGCTCTGTGCAGCGCGGTTTATCACTTACACTTTGTTGTAAGGGAGGAGTTTATGATGAAACGAGTAGTTGTGGCAATCGGGACACTAGGATTGATCCTGGCATGCTCTACGGCTCATGCGTTGCCGATTCCGCAGGCGATCACGGCCGTGGCGGATCGGCTGGTGGCTACGCAGATCACG
>DDXG01000041.1 GCA_002347125.1 Phycisphaerales bacterium UBA2266 | reverse complement strand
AAGGCGGCCTGGGGCTGGATGTGGAAACGGCCGTGCGGTTGGAGGTCGATGCGCCGGAATTCACAGTTGAGATGAAGGCGCTGGGGCAGTTGACAGGGTCGATCCATTTCCCGCATCCGTTCGTGACCGATAAGGGAACGCACCTGGTGGTGCCGATGAATGAGGGGATTTCGTATCCGGTGGACGACCCGGCCGTCGGGGAGATGTCGCTGGTGGCATACGGGGGGCACGGCATCTGCATGGCGTTCTGGGCGGCAACGGACGGGCAGGCGTCGCAGATGGCGATTATTGAGACGCCGGACGATGCGATGATCCGCATTGGGCGGCGGCAGGGGTTGCTCTGCGTCGGGCCGGTGTGGGAAAGCCAGAAGGGCCAATTCGGATATTCGCGGCGGCTGCGGTACGTGTTCCTTGATAACGGCGGACATGTGGCGGTCTGCAAGCGTTATAGGGAGTATGCGAGCAAGCAAGGGCTGTTCAAGACACTGGCTCAGAAGCGGGATGAGAATCCCAACGTGGACCTGCTGATTGGGGCGGTGAACGTCTGGTGCTGGGACCGCGATGCCCTGGGGATCGTCCGGGATATGAAGGCGGCCGGGATCGACCGGATTCTCTGGAGCCAGAAGGCCGACCCCAAGACGATTCAGGCCATGAACGAAATGCCGAACGTCCTGACGAGCCGCTACGATATCTACCAGGACCTGATGGACCCCAACATCGTCAAGACGAAGCTCCGCGGCGTGCATTCCGACTGGACGCAGGATGCCTTCCCGCATGACATCATGCTCGACGGCAAGGGCGAGCCGCGCAAAGGCTGGCAGGTCCGGGGGACGGACGGCGTGATGTATCCGTGTGCCGTGCTGTGCGATGCACGGGCCGTGGACTATGCGAAGAAGCGCATACCGGCCGAATTGCAGACCCATGCCTACCGCTGCCGGTTCATCGATACGACGACGGCCTCGCCGTGGCGGGAGTGCTATCATCCGGACCATCCGATGACGCGGTCGGACAGCCGCCGCACGAAGATGGACCTGCTGCGCTACGTCTGTGAGGACACCAGGATCGTGACGGGTTGCGAGACAGGCCACGATGCGGCCGTGCCGTTCGTCCACTATTTTGAGGGGATGCTGAGCCTGGGGCCGTATCGCGTGCCGGATTCCGGGCGGGACATGGCGCGGATCTGGGATGAGGTGCCGCCGCCGGTGGAGACGTTCCAGATGGGCCATCGCTATCGCCTGCCGTTGTGGGAGCTGGTCTATCATGACTGCGTGGTGGCGCAGTGGTACTGGGGCGATTACAATAACAAGCTGCCCAAGCTCTGGGACAAGCGCGACCTGTTCAACGTCCTCTACGGCACACCGCCGATGTTCATGTTCACACGGGCGTGGTTCAACGAGCACAAGGCCCGCTTCGCCCAAAGCTATAACACCGTCTGCCCCGCCGTCCGCGCCGTCGGCTACAGCGAAATGACCGACCACAAGTTCCTCACACCCGACCGCGACGTCCAGCAGACCACCTTCGCCAACGGCGTCACCATAACAGTCAACTTCGGCGACAAGCCCTACCCCCTGCTCGACGGCACTAACCTGGAACCTATGACGCACCACGTGGCGGGCTTGTAGGTAGTGTCGTCTCTGTACCGCAAACGCAAGACCCCAAATGGGGCTGCATTCCTATGACGCCACCCGCCGCTTGTCATGCTGAGCGTAGCGAAGCATCTGCGCCTCGAACCAGATTCGACGCCCATCACACGGTTGGCCTCAGCGGCAGGGTGTGCAACTCGTTGCACATGCGGATCTGGCGGCGCAACGGTGCATTCAGGGACCCGCGTGGGCGAAAACGGCATTTGCCCACCCTACAGGCCAGCTCTTGGTGCCACTTTCATTGTTCTCCGACTCTGTCGAGTTGCCATTGGTAGATGGAGGGGACTTCCGGTGATGGTCGCGGGGGGGCGTCGGCGAAAGGCTGGGCCTTGTTGTTACGCTTGATGGTGTCGGGGGCCTTGCCGGAGAGGATATTGCCGTTGCCGCCGTGGAGGGTGTTGTCGGTGATTTCCACGCCGACGCAGTCTTCGGTCGCCAGTTGGACCATCGGGCTCTTGCCGTCCTTGACGATAAAGACGTTGCCGGCGATGGTGTGGTCGAAGCTGTTGGTCCTGGCGAAGACGCCGGGGCCGGTTTCGACGGTGAAGCGATTGTGCAGGATCATCCAGCCCTCGTTCATGCCGCCCATCCACAGCCCGGCGAGCTGGCTGCTGACATCGCAGTTGTAAACGACATTGCGCGGGCCGTTCGGTCCGTGAGCCGTGTCCTCCGGTGGCGAGGCCCACATCCCGTAACCGTAACCGCCGTTGCCTCGGACGGATTCGATGATGCACTGCTCGATAAGGTTCTCATTCGTCCAGCCCGCGTGCCACTGGCCGTCGCTGTCGTGAAAGGCGCTGTTTCGAATGACGCAACCGCTCGCGGCCCACTGAAAGCACGGGGCGTGCCGCATCCTGTATGTGGTGACATCCTCCATCAGGCAATCCCAGCACTTCTCCCAGCCCGTGTACGCCGTGCCGCCGCCGCCTTTGAACCAGGCGTCCTCGAAGGTGCATCGGCGGATCGTGCACCACTTGGCCGAAGAGCCGTAGATGGGAAACCGGCCGCACTTCTTGACAGTGACATCCTCGGCCCGGCAGTTCCAGCCGTGGTTGAACATCACGGCCGTGATCCAGAGGTTCTCCGTCTGCTCGATAGTGAGGTTCTCGATGCCGCAGAACTGGATAGGCCGGACCTTCTGCACATAAGAGCCGTCAATCGTCGGAAACTCGATCCGCAGCGGCTGGCCGATCTCGATGGTATTGCCCTCGACGGCCGCGACCTCAACGGCGTACATGCGATAGAGTCCCCACAGGCACTTGTTCTTCGTCAGGGTCTTCCACCGCTCGGTGGCCGGCCCGTCGATGATGATCTTATCACCCGCGCGAAGGCCGGCGGCGCTTTGAAGCATCAGTCGTGTATCGCCGCGTTTGCCGTCCTCGGCGAGCAGCAGCCTTGCCCCGGTGTTGCCCTGTCCGGCGAACACGATGGCGGCGCTGGATTCGGCGACGTCCGGGTCATCCCTGTGCGTCGAATCCACGACGATCTCGATCTGAGTTTGGCGGGTCGAGCCGTTGCTGTACGTGCCCACGCCCTTGAGGACGTGTTTGCCGTTGGCGACGGCGCGGGTGATCTGCGAGCCGCGAATCGCGTAGGAGAAGCTGTTTCCGGAGTGCTCGCCCCGCTGCCAGTTCCCGACGGGCTTGTCATCCACGAGGATTTGCATCGACTGGAGATTCGTCGGGGCACAGTGCAGTTCGATGCGCGTATTGGGTCCGACGGTCTGGCCGGGGGCCGGGCTGTAGAAGCTCGCCCCATCGCCGGCGATCCTGTAGCGGAAGATCAGTCGCGTCTTATCCTGTCCGGCCCCGCGGATGAGAACGCTGTCATGGCGGATCGTGACCGGCCGGTCCAGATGCCAGATTCCCTCGCCGAGGGATACCGTCCCGCCACCGGCCCGGCCGAGTTGCTCGCAGGCCTTCGCCAATGCCGCCGAGTCGTCCTTATTGTCATCGGCCTTGCCGCCCGCAGCTTCCAGAGAGACGGTTCGGCTGGTCCCGGGGCCGTCATTCTGTACCCCGCATTTCGTCCAGTTGGGATAGACGAGTCCATCCGGTCCGACGACATCCGCGGCCGTCAGTCGCTCGGTCTGATCGGGCCTGATCTTGTATTGACCCGCCCAAGGCCGCCCACCCAACTCGGCCGCACAACACAACGCCGCTATCGCCAACAGAACCGCCGCCGATCGCAAACCGGTCATAATCCAATCCTCCAATAGAAGGCTTCATTCGTATCTTGATCTGCCGCCATCCTGACAGACGCCGATGCCGGGGTCAAGGGTGGTTGTGCGGCCGTCTTGACAACCCGGTCGGCGTTAGCCAGTATGGCGGCAGGTTGAACCTTTGAGACAGTCGCAATTGGAGCACAGGACCATGAGTATGTTCCGGGACCTGTTAATCGTGGGTGTGGTATCCACATTCACATTTGCGCATTCGGCGTCAGGGGCGAATATGGTCTTTCCAGGGCGGCAGTGGACGCTGGGGCCGCCGGATTCGCAGGGGGTTGACACGGGGAAGCTGGCGGAGGCGGTGGCGTATCTCAAGGAGCACTCGGGCGGCGACGGGGTCCGGGAACTGGTGATTATCCGCAACGGCGTGATGATCCACCACGGGGATGGTATCGACAAGGTGCATGGGGTCTGGTCGCTGACGAAGAGCTTCACGTCGACGGTGCTGGGCCTGCTGATCGAGGACGGCAAGGCGTCGCAGGATACTCGGGCGGCCGAGGTGCTGCCGGAGATGGCAACCCACTATCCAAAGGTAACGCTGCGGCATTTTACCACGATGACCAGCGGCTATCGCGCCGTCGGCGACGAACCGGCGCCGGTTTTGGGACTCAAGTGATAGGGTGCGTCACGATGTGCGTCGGGATTGCACACGGGGGCCGCCGGAGAAGGCCAAAACGCAAAGCCCGAAGCGTAAAGCCACAGCCCAAAAACCCCAAGCCTTGCTCCGGGGTGGCATCCTTTCGCGCAGCGAAGCGATGGGGCCCACGCCAAGGGCGAAATGTGCCATGCCTGCGCGGGCGGGCATCCAGTACGATTCGCGGCCGCCGGCGACCTCCAGGTTCGGTCTGGACCCCTGCCTTCGCAGGGGTGACATTGTCACTTCCTTGCTCCAGAGCGATGCCATTGGGCCCACAGCGCATTCCATGCCCATACGCCCCGGCCACGACTCTGTCATGCCTGCGCAGGCAGGCATCCAGAAGGGCTCGCATCGGCCCATAGGGAGTTACATGGGGCACAGGGCGGCTCGGTCTGGACCCCTGCCTTCGCAGGGGTGACATTGTCAGTTCCTTGCTCAACGGCGATGCCATTGGGCCAACCTGGATTACCTATCTTGTCCAGATTGCCTAAGTTTGGGTTTGTTTTCCATTTCTCGATCTTGGTGTCGGGTGCGGGTTAGTGGCTTACTCTTGCCTATGTTGCCCATGTTGCCTGAGTTTGGGTTTGTTTTTCATTCTTGGGGTCGGGTGTCGGATGCCCGGTGCTGGATGCTCGATGTTCGTTGCTGGGTGCGGGATGCTGGATGCTGGATACTCGATGCTGGTTACTGGGTACTGGATTCGGGGTTTTCTCGCTGTGTCGGGGGCGTATTATACGCGATTCGGGTGGGATAGTCAAGGGGCATTGCCGCGAAGGCCGGGGGATTCAGAAGGTGGGACGATGCAGGCGGCAGGGTCGTGATTGCCCATGAGTCGCAGGGCCGTGCCATTCGACTTCGCTCAGGGCAGGCTTGGCCCTGCCATTTTGCCCTGTACCACGGGCGAGACGCCCGTGGTACTCACGAGCAGGATGCCCGTGCTACGTTGACGCCCGTGGTACTCACGGGCAGGATGCCCGTGCTACGTTGACGCCCGTGGGACTCACGGGCAGGATGCCCGTGCTACGTTGACGCCCGTGGGACTGGCGGGCGGGATGACTGTGCTACTAACAGCGAAAAAGGTCTTGCCCTGGTGGGGCTTTTTTGGTATAATAGTGGCCGTTGTCGGAGGCCTCCTTGTGAGGCGGAGGCGTCGGACGATGTTCTTGCGAGAACCGATGATTGGAGGCAGTGCGTTATGCGAGGCAAGAGGGTCTTTTCCGCGGGGGTGCTGGTGTGCCTGTGGGTGTGCGGCGTCCGGGGGTCGAATCCGGCGGACATCAATAACGACGGCGTCGTGGATATGCTGGATGCGGCCATCGTGTGCGACAACTGGCGGTGGGAGGCCCCTGACCCCTGCGAATTCGCCTTCATCCCCGGCGGCACATTCCAGATGGGCGACAGTTTTAGCGAAGGCGGCTCCAATGAGCGACCGGTGCATACCGTTACACTGGACTCGTTCTACATGGGCAAGTACGAGATCACGAACCAGCAGTACTGCGATTTCCTCAACTCGGCGAAGGTCCAGGGCCTGATTACGGTCACTGATGGCGTGGTCTACAAGGCCGGTTCCGGGACGACCTATCTGTACTGCGATACCTCCACATCCAGCCCGTACAGTCAGATTGCCTACAATGGGAGCACTTTCTCCGTCCAGACCAAGAGCGGCCGCAGCATGGTCAACGACCCAATGGTGAGGGTGAGCTGGTATGGGGCGGTGGCCTACTGCAACTGGCGGAGCGGCCAATTGGGCAAACAGCTCTGCTACGACAGTGGAACATTACTACCGATCTACCCACTGCGTAACGGTGTTCGTCTGGCGACGGAGGCTGAATGGGAATATGCCGCCCGTGGGGGGCTTTCAGGCAGGCGTTTTCCCTGGGGTAACGACATCTATCACACGCAGGCCAACTACTACAGTAGTGGCTCATACTCCTATGACAAAGGTCCCACAAGGGGCTACCACCCTTTGTGGAACGACGGGGTATATCCTTACACATCGCCGGTGGGCTTTTTTGACGGGACGTTGAAGTACAAATCCGCATACAACTGGCCGGGCAGTGCAACGAGTTACCAGACGACAAACGGAGGCAACGGCTATGGTCTGTATGACATGGCGGGCAACGTCTGGGAGTGGTGCAACGACTGGTATTCAAGTTCGTATTACAGTTCCAGTCCTTCCAGCAATCCCACGGGTCCATCCAGTGGCTCGTACCGTGTTCTGCGCGGCGGCGATTGGGACAACGGCGCCAGCAACTGCCGCGTGGCGAACCGCATCGGCGACTGGCCCGACAATCGCGACAGCTTCATCGGGTTTCGTGTTGCCCTGGACTTATAACACTTTGGCTTTTGTCCCTTTTACGTGCGCCGTGAAAAGGCGCTGATCGTCAGCGGGTGCAATTCCCGCCCGGCAACTGAGTTGCTCCAGCCGGGAGCAATCGGAGCGGTCATGGAGGTAACGAAGTGGGGGTAGTAGCGACAGATGACTTCAGCGGTCCTGC
>DDXG01000337.1 GCA_002347125.1 Phycisphaerales bacterium UBA2266 | reverse complement strand
AGCCATTCGGCGGCCCGCTGAAGCTCCGGCGCCAGGGCCGAACCGACAACAACCGGGCGGAGCAGGCCCTGCGTCCGGCGGTGATTGCTCGCAGAGCCTCCTGCGGCAACAAGACGGAGCGGGGCTGAGACTGCTGGCAGATTCTACCGAGTCTGGGAGCGACGTGCGGGCAACAGGCCGCGGACTTCGTCAGACGACGGTCACCTGGACGTGACTTTCGATGATCCCCGCTGCGATGGCGTAGCGTGTGACCCCTGCGGTGTCGTGGAGGTTCAGCTTCTTCATGAGAAGCTGGCGGTGTTTCTCGACCGTCTTGATGCTGATACCAAGCTCCCGTGCGATCTGCTTGTTGGCCTTGCCCTCGGCGATCAGTTGGAGGACCTCCACCTGGCGAGAAGTCAGGGTGATGCCCCTTTTCTTGATCGCCCTGCCTCGATCAGGTGAATCCGGATGAAGATCGTTCAGGCGTTCGGCAATAGATGGGCTGAAGAAGACGTTCCCCTGCTGGACATCCCGAATCGCCTTGGACAGGATGTGGGCCGAGGTCTGTTTGATCAGGTATCCCGCCGCGCCGACCAGGGTCACGTGTTCGATATACTCGTCATCACTGTATGCGGAGAGGATAATCACCTTGGCGGCAGGGAGGGATGTGCGGATCTGCCGGGTGGCCTCCAGTCCGTTAAGCAGCGGCATTGCGATGTCCATGACGATCACGTCGGGCTGAAACTTCATGGCCATTCGGACGGCTTGGCGGCCGTCGCCGGCCTCACCGACTACCTGGATATCGGCTTCCATCTCCAACAGGGCCCGAAGCCCCTCTCGGACGATCGTGTGGTCATCAGCCAGAAGGACGGTGATTGGCTTCATAGAAACTAATCCCTAATACCATTGGCGAACGGAATCTCTACTCGAATCGAAGTACCCTGGCCCGGTTCGGATTCGATGCAGAAGGCGCCGCCGACCATCTCCACCCGCTCCCGCATACAGAGCAGCCCCAATCGTTTGTGCTTGGCGGCGGACAATACTCGTTTCACTCGAAAGGATTTGCCGTTGTTTTTGATTTCCATACGAATGGCGCCCTGTAGTCTCTGGATGCGCACCTCCACCAGGCTGGCGTGTGCGTGTCGGGCCGCATTGGTGACCGCTTCCTGGGCAACGCGATACAGCACCGTTCGCCTGTCATTGTCCAATTCCTCAACCCTGCCTAAAGTGAAGCTCGTGAGATGGATGCGGAGGCCTGTCCGTTTCATCACGTCTTTCATATAGGAACGCAGGGCGGGAATGAGCCCCAGGTCGTCCAACATCATGGGGCGCAATTCACGGGCGAACTGATGTACGATATCCACCGACTTCTCCACAAGCCGTTGCGTACGGGCGATATTTCTTTTGAGACTCCCCGGATTGACAACCGCTGTATTCTTTAAAGCCACCAGATGGACATTCACTCCCATCAGGGTCTGGAGAATTTCATCATGAAGCTCGCGGCTGACTCGCTTTCGTTCTTCCTCTTGCGCCTGAAGGACTTGATGGGACAGATGCCGCAACTGTTTCTGCAACTGAAGCGAATGCGACAACAAGCGGCTGGAGTGCTGCTCGCTTTTCTTGAGGTCTGCCTCCACGGCTTTGCGATGGATGATTTCCCGTTTCAGTTTCTGGTTTGCGGCAGCCAGGACTTCCATGCGGCGTTGGGCCTCCTCAGCCCGCTTCAGCGGGGTAATGTCTGAGAACGCCAGCCGGCATCTTTTCGGCATATCCACGAGGGACGAGACGGGCTCGGCCTGAAGGTCGGCCCAGAAGGGCTTGCCGTCTTCTTTCAGGAGTTCAGCCTCGCAGGCCTGCTTTCCGGGGCCTGCGAACACCTTCTCCAGCAAGGTCAGAAAGACGGGTCTGCTCGTCGGAGCAACAAAAACCAGCAATCGCCGTTTAACCAGCCGAGATCGTTCAACACCGAGCAAGGCGGCTCCCGTCAGGTTCACCTGCAGTATCCGGCCCTGTTCGTCAATGGATAGATAGCCCACCGGGGCAAAATCGTACAGGTCGGTGTACTTCGCCAGTCCCGCTTCAACCTCGTCCCTGGCCTCCTGGAGTTCCGCGTTCTGCATCTCCAGTTCGATCTGGTGGACCTGTAATTCGTGGAGGAGGCGCTGCGTTTCGGCCTCCGTTCGGGGCTCGGCGTTCTTCTTCTTCTTCTTCTTCTGCTGCTGCTGCTGCTTCTGCTGCCTTCTCAGGAGAGCCTCGGCCCGGCGTCGCAGTTCAGCGGCATCGGTGAACACGTTTGGTGTTGCATTCATGATGAGACCTCTATGTCTTGTCGGATCCCGGCGTTCTTCCGCGGCGCCTCTTGATTTGTGGGCGTGCGGGCCGATGGGTTCGCGAACGCTTCTTTGACGTGTCCGGCATCGCGGATAGTTCCGTCACGCGTTCTTCCAGGGCCGCTTGCTTACCACGCAAATCAACCTCGAGCAACTTTGATGCGGTGATATCCGCGAAGGTAAGCACCACTCCGTCAATCCGGTTGTCAAGGGTGCGGTAGGGCATGATACGCACCGTAAACCAGCGCCCATTGTGTGCGGCAATCGGCTTTTCCGTGGGCGCCAGCGTCCGCAGGACCTCGCGGGCGTCCTCGGTCAGTTTTGGGTAGATCAGGTCCGAGGCGAGGTCCGTGATCGGCCGGCCCACGTCAGCGCCGATCAGCTTGATGATCTTCGTCGCCTGGGTGGTGAACCGCCGCACGCGAAGGTCGTTGTCCAGGAACACCGTGGCAATGTCCGTGCTGTCGAGCAGGTTCTTCATGTCGTTGCTGACCACGGAAAGTTCGTCCACTCTGACCTGGAGTTCGATGTTGACCGTCTGGAGCTCCTCATTCAGGGACTGCATCTCCTCCTTGGACGTCATGAGCTCCTCGTTGGTGGACTGGAGCTCCTCGTTGGTCGATTGCAGTTCCTCGTTGGTGGACGTGAGTTCCTCTTGTGAGGTCTGCATCTCCTCGCGGGTGGTCTGCAACTCCTCACGGGCCTGTCGAAGTTCGCCCTCCAGTTCCGCCAGCCGTGCGGCACTGCGGGTGGACGTCTTCCGCAAGCGGTGCGTCCCTTTGGCTTCCACGGGCGAGGCCACGTCCGCAAAAACGATCATCACCAATCCCTGCAACGGCTCTGGTTCTTCAAGTGTCTGGATGGTCAGATCCACAACGTGAATCCCGTCATTGCCCTCGGCCTTGAGTCCCCGAAGCGTCACGGTACTTTTCTCCCGGATTGCCTTCTGGAAGGCGCCCGCCAGTTCGACGCGTAGCCCTTCGCGGGCCATGGCGAAGATGTTCCAGTTGGCCTTGCCGGCCGCAGGCTCCAGGTACTTGCCGGTCCTTCCGCCGATGTAAAGGATGTCGCCCTTATCATTGACGAGCACAGCCGGCGGGCAGTATCGCTGCAGGATCAACTGATCCGCCAAGGACTGGAGACTGGCAGGGGGTTTCGGCGTTGGATGTGCCTGCGTCCTGCTTCGCGAGACGGTGGTAAGCGAGGGGGGAAACTCTATCGGCGCCGGCTGCAAGATGGACTGGCTCCGCCTGAAGATTCTCAATTTGCCGACGAGGGGTGCAAACAGGTCGGTGAAACCGCCTATGGTCTCCGCACTGCCGAGAAAGAGAATGCCGCCGGGATTGAGGCTGTAATGAAAGAGCGGAAGGAGCTTCTGCTGCATCTCCGGAGCCAGATAGATCAGGAGGTTTCGGCAGCTCAGCAGGTCCAGCTTGGTAAAGGGCGGGTCCATGATGATATTCTGCAACGCAAAGATCACCATTTCCCGAATCTCTTTATGCACCCGGTAGCCTCGCTCCTCCCTGGAAAAGAACCGGCTCAGTCGCTCCGGCGATACGTCTGCGGCCATATTCTCGGGAAAGAAACCCTGGCGAGCCCTGTCAATGGCATCCTGGTCCAGGTCGGTGGCGAAGATCTGCAGGGCAAGGTGACATTTCGGCCTAACCTGCTCCATCACCTCCTTGAACACAATGGCCAGGGAATAGGCCTCCTCCCCGGTGGAGCAGCCCGGCACCCATGCCCGCAAAGCCTGACCGGGCGACCGGCCGGCGATCAGCTCCGGGAGGGCTTTTTCGCGCAACTGCTCCCAGGCGGCCGGGTCGCGGAAGAAGCTCGTCACACCGATCAACAACTCCTTGAAAAGCAGGTCCAACTCCTGGGAGTTTTCCTGCAGGTACCGGACATAGGCGGCAATCTTGTCAATCTGGTGAAGGTGCATGCGGCGCTCGATCCGCCGATACAGGGTGTTCTTCTTGTACAGGGAGAAGTCATGACCCGTATGCGATCTCAACAGGATAACCGCCTTCTCCAGAGTACCCTGGGTCTTGCCTTCCAGCATCCCCTCAGGCCTGGCGATGAGCGGGGCATGCCGCAGATAGGCGAGGATCTTCCCGGGCAACTCGTCCGCCGGGGCTACAATGTCGACCAGGCCGGCATCAATCGCGCTACGCGGCATGCCGTCGAACTTGGCTGTCATGGGTTCCTGCGCCAACACGATTCCCGCCTTCTCCTTGATGGCCCGCAGACCCAATGTGCCGTCGGAGCCCATGCCCGAGAGTATGACGCCGACGCTCTTCTCCCCCTGGTCCTGTGCCAGGGAGCGGAGAAAGAAATCGATGGGAAGGCGCTGTCCGCGTGGCGCCGCCGGCATGAGCAGGTGCAGAACTCCTCGCAGGATGGACATGTCTTTGTTCGGCGGGATCACGTAGACGCAGTCCCGTCGCACCTTGGTACGGTCCTTCACCTGCATCACTTTCATACACGTGGCGTGCTGGAGCAGCTCGGGCATGATGCCTTTGCGCGTCGGGTCGAGATGCTGGACGATAACAAAAGCCATGCCGCTCGCCACCGGCACATGGCGGAGAAACTGCTCCAGGGCCTCCAGTCCCCCGGCGGAGGCGCCGATGCCAACGATAGGGAAGGCAACGCTCGCCCGCGGGGATGAGGCCTCCTTCGGAACTGTATGAACCGGCGTTCTCGGCCGGCGTTCCGGTGTAGATTTCCTTTTCATAATCCTGTTTCCCCAATCCACGGGCCAACACCAAGGCTCGCGTCGGTGGTTATCTCGCCAACCAAGAGGCTGTACCCCCTCGTCGGCGAGTTATCCATTGACAGCTATTATCTGACTGTTGCTTCCACATGTCAATCGCAAACCCCATCGCCCCCTAAAAAAGGCAGGGTTACACCCCATAGAGCAGCGACTGACTCATGGCGTACTATGTCTAAGTAACGATTTGCTGAAGAACGCAACAAGACACACCAGCTTAAAACCTCAGACAAAAGAAATGGCCGTGGAAACGGCAAGCACTGCCAAACCATGGCCCAGTAAAAGGAGCATATCATGTTATGGACAATTGCTGTAGTACTGACGGTGCTGTGGCTGCTGGGGCTGGTAAGTAGTTACACGATGGGAGGGTTCATTCACCTCCTTCTGGTCCTTGCCGTGATCATGGTACTGGTCAGGCTCATTCAGGGACGACGACTCGTATAAAAAGCCGTCAGCTCGTTCTGACCGGACGAAGAACTGGAGGTTCTATGAAACCCAAGACTATTATTGCCGGGATACTGATTGTTCTCGGCGCCGTCATTCTCGCTTACTCGGGCTTCACATACAAGACCCGAGGAAACCCTGTCGATATCGGCCCGCTTCACATGGAGACCACGGAGAGCCACTTTATTCCCCCGGTCGTCGGAGCGGTCACGCTGGTCGGCGGTATTGTATTGCTCGTCCTGGACACCAGGAAGGCATGATGAAACAGACTATCCACAAGACAGGCCGTGAGCTGACATCTCAGACGACCCTGCGCGGCGGCCGCTTAAGCGGCCTCCGAGGCGGGACCATGCTTAACAGCGGAGAATACAGAATCGCCGGCTCGACCTTCACCACGAAGACTCAACGGGGTGAATTCCAAAGCGTTGCCATGCTGGAAACAGGTACGTGCCCCGAGCGCGGTATCAAGCCGCCAGTCCGAGCATCGCAGAACATCAGTGTCGACCCACCCCGCATTCCGGGCAAGGCGGGAGAAGCTGATGTACGACTCCGGATGGCCGCGGGCGACAACACCGCCCTCGGTGCGAATCGTGCCTCCGTGAGGGCAACGCCGGAAAGGAGGTGCGCGATGGCCAGACCGAAGACGTGACGCCACGGTTCACGGTGACGCCGCGTTCGCGGCTCACCCGCAGCAAACCAAGTTTCCTCTTATTATAAGGCAAGAAGACAATGAAACGACTCATGTTAGTACTCATGTTGGCGACGGCAACGATGATCGCCGCGGGCTGCAACTCAGCCCAATCGAAGCAGACATCGGGCTACGAAGAAGGGCAAACCTCCCAGACCGCTTTTGTCGGTCCTGCCGGACCTGACGGCCCTGTCGGGGCCAGGGGCGCGCAAGGATGGACCGGGCAGACCGGCGATGCCGGCTACGCCAGTGCGGGTCCGCGGGGTACGGTCGGAGCGACCGGCGCGATGGGCGAGCAAGGGCTCAGAGGCCCACAGGGGCCCGCGGGCGACCTGGCGGTCGGCCCGAGAGGGGTAGCCGGTCCTATGGGTAGCACAGGCGACCTGGGCGCAACCGGACAGACAGGCGCTCGAGGCGCCAGCGCGGACGGGTATGCCGGCCCAATCGGCCCAGCCGGAAGCACCGGCCCACAGGGTCCCATCGGAGATAGGGGCACCCAAGGCTCGACCTTGGTCGGCCCGTCCGGCCCTGCGGGCAGAATCGGCGCCTCCGGCTCGCGAGGCGAATCCGGACAGACCGGCGCGCAGGGTAGCACCACGGCCGGCGTCGCCGGCGCCATGGGCGCTGCCGGCGCCACGGGCCCGCAAGGCCCGGCCGGACCGATTGGCCCGGAAGGACCCACCGGTGTGGTCGAACGCTGGGTCTCCTACCGGGAATTCTGGTTCGATACAGACAGCGCCGTCGTCCGCGACGCCGACTCCAACAAAGTCGCCAATATCGCGACCTATATGAATGCCAACCCGTCCCTTGTGCTGGGAATCGACGGCTCCACGAATCCGCGGGCTACCAGGTGGCCCGATCAGGATCTGCCCAACCAGCGTGTCAATGCCGTTCGTAACAGCCTGGTCCAGGCCGGAATATCGACCAACAGGATCAGCACGGGCATGTTCGGCGAGGCAGGAGCCCGCCGCGACGGGCGAGTAGAAGTACTGATCAGAACAAGCCAGTTGGCGCAGGGTAAGTAATACCTGCACGCCTGGCGGGGGTCCAAATTGTCGAGAGACTCTCCCGCGTGCGCAAGCACGTGGGAGAGTCTATCTCTCGACAAGGATGCGTCGGTGCAGGAACTTGCCGCCGACATCCGGGACCGCTTCTGAAGATGTGAATTCGCAACTGAAGAACAGATGCGGGTTGTGTGATGATGGGTTCTTAGGCGGGCCTTGCCCGCCTGAGAATCCACGCACTATGGCCGGCATCCATGAATTAAAAGGAGTTTATTATGGGACTTTTGCTACTGATTGTGTTGGCCGTGCTTCTCGTGGGTGGTCTGCCCAGATGGGGTTACAGCCGCAATTGGGGGTACACCCCCAGCGGTGTCTTAGGGCTGCTATTGCTGGTTGTGGTTGTGCTCCTGCTCGCAGGATACCTCCCCCGCGGCTTCTGAGTCTGCCGATCCCTCGCCAAGCCAAAACTCTGTCCATACCGATTAAGGGTGTATTTATGGTACTCATGCTTCTCGCGGCCGCTCCGACCGTGGCCGTTGTCGTTGGCCTGGTCTGTTACACGGGGTCGCTCTGTTTCTCGCCTGGCAGTGACGGCCCTAGTGCGCCCGTCACTGTCTCGCGGGGCAGAGACCAGCTCCAAAAGGACAGGGCTACGACGGTGGACAAGGTGTAAGACCTAGGGTAACAACTGAAGGACAAGCTCGCGACGTCTTGACACTGACAGTGTCAAGACGTCGGCCGGAGAGCATGTCTATCCCCCAGAAAGGTAGGGTTATACCCCATAGAGAGAATCTGGCCCGCGGAATTAGGATAGTGCTAATGATGACCTCACGGCCACCATCACAGCTTGAGGTACGAACGCAACAAGTGCGGTCATTAACCATCTATTTCCAAGCGCCGGCTCGCGGCTCTGATCGTCCGCGAAATCCGGAACCTAGGCAATCACCCAATGGCAATCAGGTGAATTCCCTATATCGAGAAACCGGGATCCCTCGTATGACTTTCTAGGTTTATCTTATGCACATGCAACGCATGCCTGCAAGAAGCGAAAAAATGGAAATGATAACTTTCTCAAGAATAGCGGTTAATGAAAGGTGGGCCGTTCTTGGGGCAATCAAGGAAGCCGGCGACACAGTGGAGGCGATTATCGAAGCAACGCGAGATGTCTTGCTCACCGCGATGGATGGCGTAGCTCATGTCACAACGGGCGCCGAAAAGGCTGCGGGGAAGGTCGTTTGCGGCGCCGTAGTGGCGGCGTCAGATGCGGGCCTGAACATCGGCGTGTCCATAAGGTCCGCTGTTAAAGGGGTGGTCAAGGGCGCGTCAGAAGCCGGCGCCGAGGTTGGAAAAACGGCCATGGCTGCTGTCGATGGGGCCGTCAAAGCGGCCGCAGAGATCGGCGTTGATACGAACCAAGCCATCGAATATGCCTCCACCGGCGCCCTTGAGGCCGCCGAGGAGATTGGAGGCGGCGCTGTCGAAGCTGTACGCGGTGTACTGAGGACGGCGGCCAACGGCGGACAGTAGCCTGAGACACCGCCGATTGCACCGGAAAGTACGCCTGGCAGAAGTTCCGTGCGTGAGCACGTATTGTAGACGCTGGCCCCAACAACAGACGACATCCACGAGATAAGGTGATTGTTATGAACATACTGCTTGTCAACCCGGATACGCCTCCCACCTTCTGGAGTTTCAAGAATGCACTTAGATTCACTTCGAAGAAGGCGGCGTATCCCCCTCTGGGGTTGCTCACGGTCGCGGCCATGCTGCCCGACGACTGGCGCCGGAAAGTCGTTGATATGGAGGTTACGAAACTGTCCGATCGCGACATCCGGTGGGCCGACTACGTATTCATCTCCGCCATGTACATTCACAAGGCTTCGGTACTGCAGATTGTCAAACGATGCAGAAAACTCGGGCGGAAGATCGTCGCCGGTGGACCGCTTTTCAATGTGGTACCCCAGGATTTCGACGACATCGACCATCTGATCCTCAACGAGGCCGAGATCACCCTACCCCCATTCCTCGACGACCTCCGCCGTGGATGCCCCCGGCACATCTACCAGACCGACCAATGGGCTGACTTGACGCAAACCCCTGCCCCCCGCTGGTCCAGCCTGCCCATGAGACGATACGCCACCATGAGTATCCAATACTCGCGCGGATGCCCGTTCGAGTGCGACTTCTGCAACGTCACCACCCTGTTCGGCCGAAAGATCCGAACCAAGAGCGCCGACCAGGTTCTCCTCGAACTCGAGCATCTCTACCAGGCTGGCTGGCGAGGCCAGGTCTTTTTTGTCGACGACAATTTCATCGGCAACGCCGCCAAGCTCAAACGCGATCTCCTGCCCCGTATCATCGAGTGGATGCGGAAACGGAAGTACCCGTTTGCCTTCAACACGCAGGCCTCCATCAACCTCGCCGACGATGACGAACTCATGTCGCTCATGACCCAGGCCGGGTTCAACAGTGTCTTCGTGGGCATAGAGAGTCCCAGCGAGGAAAGCCTGGCCGAATGCAACAAACGACAGAATCGCGGCAGAGACCTCGTCGCTTGCGTCAAGCAGATACAGTGTTCAGGCATGCAGGTCCAGGCCGGCTTCATCGTCGGTTTCGACAGCGACCATGAATCCATCTTCGACAACCTTATTCGGTTCATCCAGCAGAGCGGCATCGTAACCGCCATGGTCGGTCTGCTCAACGCCCCCATGGGAACCAGCCTGTACCAGCGGCTCGCCGGCGAAGACAGGCTTCTGCCCAACGTCTCCGGAGACAATACCGATTTCTCGATGAACTTCGTTCCCCGCATGGAATTCGACGAGCTGCTCGCCGGCTATCGCAGGGTGGTTACGACCATCTACACCCCCCGAGTCTACTACGAGAGAGTGCGGACATTCCTCAAGGACTACAAACCTATCGTCAAAAGTCGCAGTCGAGCACAGTACTCCGATTTCAAGGCCTTCGTTACGTCGCTTTGGCGGCTCGGAATAGTCGACCGGGGCAGACGATACTACTGGAAACTCCTCTTCGCAGGCCTTCGCCATCCGGGCCAACTGCATCTGGCGATCACAATGGCAATATACGGCTTCCACTTTCGCAGAGTCTTCGGCGTTGACAGTACCTCCTGACCACGTCGTTCACGCCGCCATATCCGGGCGCCGTGAAGATGGTGATGGACAGTAATACCGCATCATGGTGTAGAATGAACACAAGAGAACAAGTGGATTTGATTATTGCCTTGTGCGTCTCGATCACGTTGACGGCGATGGGCTGTAACGGGGACCGCCAAGCTCAGGTCATGCGAAAACCAGAGGCACAGAAGTCGACGGCCACCGATGCGTTGGACGTGGATGCTCCCGGCGACTCGAATGTCCCGGGTATCGTGCCCAAAGACCTCTCCCGCGAGTTGCCCATGGCCCAGGGCCAATCGTCCGGCCAATCAGAGCTGACCGATGCCAACGGCCCGACCATTTGGCTGGACTACAGCGAAGTCGGCAGGATGAATCCCACCGAAGACTTCATGTATTTCGTGCCTTTGATTTCTCCGACGCTGGTGGTGCGGGAGATCAGCCAAGGCAACACACAGACAGGCCGGATGGTCTCTGTAAAGCGCAGCACAAGTGGCGAGTTCTTCACCTGTGAATGCGTGTTCAAGATGTTGGGCGAGGGTCGCCAGACATGCCATTTCGATGCGGACCAGATGATCAGGCATAATCTGAAAGATCACGAGACCGGCAAGCCGCTCAAGAACATCCTCGAATACATCCAATTCCAGGGCCACAGCGAGGGGCGGATGGTGACGCGAGGCCGGTTCATCGGCGGCCGGGCCACCGTGACCGACGTGGAAATCCACTTTGTCAACGGCAAGGAAGACACCAGCCCCGTGACGATTCAACTGTACAGTGTCAGGCCCGAGGACGGCCGATACAACTACGAAAACGCGCACGCCCGGATCGTGGCCCGTGTCGACTCAATATCGTTCCAACGCACTGAAACGATACCCAAGATGGCCATCAACATCGCATCCATCAGGAACGAAGGCGCCAAGGAGGGCTGGTGGGCCAACTTCAAGGGAGCCATTGCCAACCTGCTCATCCCTCCATTGGAAGTGACCCGCACAGGCAATGACACGATGATCGAGTTTGGACGGGCCATGTACGACGGACGCAAGGCCTTCACATTCCCCAAGGCCCCCAATCTGCTCGAGAAAACGGCATCTGAGAGCAAGCCGCAACCGGACGCTGAAGAAGGTTGAACCCCGCTCTGCTTGCCATACGATAAATGACTCTGATGACACCAATGCCGCAGCTTGCCCCCCCCGCGTAGAGTGAACCGCCGTTACCCGGCCGCTTGCCCAATTCCAGCGACAAGGGGGACGTCCTCTGGGTCAGCCAAAACCGGCCGGTAGTAAGATTCTCATTATGGACGCAGGAGAAATCGATGAAAACCAGCGTAGGTCTGTGGATTGACCACAGAAAGGCAATGATCGTGGCGGTTACGAACAAGGGGCAAGAGGCGCGACTGATCATATCGAAGGTGGAGAAACACCCCAGCCGTTCCGGTGATTCCCCTCTTGAGGGCCCCTATGAATCACAGCAAGTACCGGCAAGTGATAGCCGCCAGAGGACGTTCACAGCACATCTCAACATCTACTATGATTCGGTCATTGCGTGCATTCGCGATGCCCAGGCGATTCTGATATTGGGTCCTGGTGAGGCCAAAGTCGAACTGAAAAAGCGGCTCAAGAAGAACAACCTTGATGGACGCATTGTGGGCATGGAAACGGTTGACAAGATGACGGTACACCAGGTTGCCGCAAGCGTCCGCAGGCACTTCTCGATATCGGACTCTTGCAGCAGGCGGATTCGTTTCGGGCAGCATGCCTAATAACGGCAGGTAGGGTAACACCCCATAGAAGAGGAACGATCTCTGGCGTAATGTATTGGTGACGATACGCCGAAAGACGCAGTACACGAAAGAGGTGAGTGTAAAATGCAAAATGGTCATGTTCAGGGGTAATATAGACTGGTGGGCCGCTGGGGCTGCCATACAAATGGCTGGCAGTCAGTGAAGCTGTTGGCAAGTGAAAGGAGAAGCCGATGTTCTGGACCTTTGCTTTAATACTGACAATACTGTGGATACTGGGATTGGTGAGCAGTCACACGATGGGAGGGTTCATTCACCTCCTGCTGGTGGTCGCCCTTGTCATGGCGCTGGCGAGCATCATTCAGAGACGACGAGTCGCGTAGAAGGTGGTTATCCGGGGTCGTACGTTACTGCAGGAAAGCGATACGACGCGGAAAGGACGGTGGATATGACCTGCGTTTTACATTCTCACTGCTGTGCTATTCCGGGGTCCACGAGGGCATTCGGACAGTCTACAGAGCGCCCTGAGATTGGACCACAAATCGGAGATATGGATGATCAACCAAGAGGCAATCATGCGAAAGACAACTGCACTCATGGAGCTTCCAGCCACTGTCCGCCATAGGTCGCAGGATTCAAGGAACGACTCCTGCCGCGATACTCTGCCGAATGGGGCCGTGCTGATAGAGAAGATGTTTGAGAACATGACCGACAAAGATCGGAAGGGGGCATTGAAGAGGATCGCATCCCTACCCGACACTCGCCGAGGCACGGTTCTGGATATCCGCCGTCAGCTTACAGAGGGCACCTATGAAGTGACGGATCGACTGGCTCAGGCGATGGATCGGGTGCTGGAGACGATTATCACCTAATCGATAGGGCGTTCCTGCTCCGGCATAATGATCGCAAGAGTAGGAACCGCCCACAATCGCAGTCAGCCTATGATGTCGGACCGCGCCGATCCCGGGCGGCGGCGTAATTGGCTGGTGGCCGTGTAAGGAGGATCACATGAGTCCGCTTGTATTTGTCCCGTTGCTCATCGTCGCGTCCATCTTGTCCGTCTTTCTCCTGGGCATACGGATTGTCCGCCCTACGCACCGCGGCCTCATAGAGAGACTTGGCAAGTATAGGCGTTTTGCCAAATGGGGTTTCAACTGGATCATTCCTCTCGTCGACAGAATCATTCGGGTGAATATCACCGAGCAAATGGTGGACGCCCAGCCACAGGAGATTATCACCAATGACAATCTCAACGCCAGGGTGGATGCCCAGGTTTACTTCAAGGTCAAGGAAGATGAGGCGAGCGTCAAGAATTCACAATACAATGTGAACAACTATCAGTTCCAGATTGTGAATCTGGCGCGTACGACACTGCGCAACATCATCGGTACCCTCACGCTGAAATCGGCAAACAGCGAAAGAGACAAGATAAACACGGCGTTGCTTACGACGTTGAGCAAGGAAACGCAGAATTGGGGAATGGAGATCGTCAGGACAGAGTTGAAGGAAATCGACCCTCCCAAGGACGTGCAGGAGACCATGAATAAGGTTGTGAAGGCGGAGAACGAGAAGGTTGCCGCGCTGGACTTTGCCAATGCGGTCGAAAGGCAAGCTGACGGTGAAAAAAGGGCTGAGATCAAGAAGGCCGAAGGGATCAAACAGGCCAAGATTCTGGCGGCGGAGGGCGAGGCCGAAGCAATACGGCTTGTCAACGAGGCGGCGAATACTTATTTCATCGGAAACGCACAACTCCTCAGGAAGCTCGAGGCCCTGGAGAAGTCTCTCAGTCAAAATGCAAAAATCGTCATTCCTTCCGGTTCCGAACTCGTCAATGTCATTGGAGAAATGGCTGGCATTCTGCCGATAACGAAGTGACGGGCAGCGGGGTCTTGTAAAGGTTCAGACAAAACTGGACATTTCCTGAGTTTGCATTAGTGTGAACGCAAAACCGAAAGGAGTGTCCATGAGTAACGAGCGCAGCGGTCAGCGACGGCGGTTTTTGGCCCAGGAGAAGGTGGCTATGCGAACTGGCCTCCTTCTTTGACCGCCCGCTCGATCTTGGCAATGACCTTCAGATGGTCCTCCGACCACTGCCGATAGAACGCACTGGCGAAATAGGTCTCACAGAAGACCCGAAGCTCCGCCTGCGCCCTCTCACGACGCGCCCGGTCGGCGANNCAGCGCCGTCGAGTTGACAAGCTGAACCAGTTCATTGCGACTGAGTCTGTTGGGGTCAAGCGCCATCGGTGGTCCTTCGTTGCTCCTGTTGGTTGAGCCAGGCCCCGTAGACAATCAGGTCGATTCGCTTATCCACCAGAGGCAGGCCCCGCCGGATATGGGCCCGGATCGTCTTCGGTGAGACCTTCAGCAGCCTCGCCGCCTCCGCTACCGTCAGCGACCGGATGTCCAGTTCGTTGCTCACTGCGACGGCCCTCCCGGCCACGGCTGCCCCGCCCTCTTGCGAGCGACCGTGTCCATTCTCTTGAGCTTGGCCGTTTGCGTGTACGAGGTCAGGTATCGCGTCGGCAGTGTATCCCACGTGTAGGCCCCGAAGNNAGGATCGCCGTCTTGTGCGACATCGAGGCGTTGCGGAACTTCGAGGAGCAGGCCAGCCGAGCGATGGTCTCACTGTCCTCCTCGACGCCGCGAAGGACCAGGGCGTCGAGAATGACCGTCGGCAGGCTCTCGGTCCCGCGGGACTCCGCGGCCCAGAAGCGGTTGCCCCGGTAGAAGATCCCCTGATACTCACGGTGCCGGCCCTGACTGAGGACCTTCACAATCCGGCCGCGGTAGTTGACCGCACTCATCGGCCAGCAGGCGCCCGGCGTCGCCGGCATCGGTCGAAATGGCGTCGAATGGACCTCGATACCCCACTGGGGATCGATCTTTGTCAGACCCTCATCGGCCGCCGCGAGGTCTTCGAGGAACTCGAACCAGTCTTGTTCGGTCTCGGTGGGGTATCCCACGATGTTGTATATCTTCATCCGGTTCGGGGCCGCCTTCGCCGCGGCCAGACCCCGAAAGAACCCACGCAGCATCTCTCGGGTGATGGGCTTATTCACCATCCGCCGAAGCCGCTCGGAAAACCCGTCCAGTCCCACGATCCGCAGCTTC
>DDXG01000380.1 GCA_002347125.1 Phycisphaerales bacterium UBA2266 | reverse complement strand
GAAAATAGCGCTGTCATACTAGAACTGGGGTAACAGCAAGGAGCGAACCCGCAAATGCGGCCAAGATGATGATCTCGTAGTTTCTCATGGCATCAACCTCCTATGCACTGAGTTCTATCAAGCCTCTTCTAGTGAATCGCAAGGCGAACCTAATCTGCCTGAATCGCCAGAGTCACGCACAAATGACTTCCATGCCTCGATATAACCTGCTCATTATACCAAAAATGAAGCATCACGTCCACCAATCGCACGAAGTAGATACTATAGATACTAGGGACAGCCACCTATTATTATACAATGGACACCTCTTTTCCTGATTATCCATCATCCTAACGACCCCGTCGCCGCCCTGCAATCCCAACATGCCACGGCCTTCACCCATGTTCCCGGCCCAAAGCAACACATCCGTCATCGACTGTACGAACTAGTCCAGGCATACGGCCCTCAATACCAGCCCACAGGCCCATGTGCTCTAGTCGCTCAAAATATCACATTACTATAGTGCCCGGCGAGGCCGCGGTTGTTACAGTGTTTCCGGCCTCTCCCATTCAGCGAGTGATCAAGCGAGCCTCCAGAGGCTTATCGAACACGGCATCCCTGGCCGCACACCCGGACCGATTCAGTCCGGCATGAGTGACCCAGAGACGGTACTTCAGGACAAGCGTCCGGCCGGCCGGTATCTCCTTGACGAAGAACGCGCCAAAACGCCCGTAATCGCGGTACGCCGAGTACCTGTTCGGCCCCGGATTGTCGGGATGGTCCATGAGCAGGACGCTGTAGCTGTTGATTCCCAGCCCATAGGTCATCCCCACCCACGGCAGGTCCGTATCCTTGCTCGCGTCAATTCCCTCCGCATGGAACAGGTACCGGGCCTTGCCCTCTTTCGGCCCCTTGGCCACGTCGTCATGCGCGCGATACTGAAAACCCGCATGTTCCGGGTCGCCCCCCAGCAGCACATCGCCGCCAACCGCCTTGAGCTTCGAGACCACGTCAATCAGCACGTCCACCGGGTCATCCTGGCGATAGACCGTCGTTATCCGCTCTTCGACGATAATGGGCTTGTCCTCCGCGTCGCGCCAGTCCACCATGGCGATGCTCCGCGCCAGCACCGGCCCGGCCGCCACGGTCCTGACCTCCCGGCAGACCTGCTCTACGTTCGGCATGTGCCACAAATCATAGTTCCTGCCCCCGCACGAGAGCTTGTTCCACCCGATGAATATCCCGCGATGGTGCGGATACAGAACCGCCTTGGCCGTGTACTCGCCCTGCCCATCCGGCCCGTTCGTCAGTCGCTGCCCGTTGATCCCATAGACATGCAGAAACGGTTTATACGTCTCGAACCGCCGCTGGCTGCTCGATTCATCGTATTCATACATGAACCGCGTCACCGGCCGCCCATCCCGCTGGAGGTCCAGCCACCGGCCCTGCGTATCCTTCCACGAAAACGCCTTCCAGTCCTCCTTGACGCTCGGATCGACCCTGGCCTCCCACTCGCTTGCCTGGCCCGCCTTCGCTTCGACCATTACCCACCACAACTGCGCCTTCCCATCCTCGCCAATGACAAACTGGCCGGGCACCGTGACACCGTTGGCCGCATTGCGCAACTCGACGCCCATCCCGGCGATATTCGCGCCCCCCGGCATGTCAACGCCGACACAGACCGGCACATCCCGCACATCCATCGCCGGCCCTTCCACGCGAATCCTCAGCGTCTCGGCCGCATACCCCGCTGACGCCAGTGCCGCGACACAGGCCGCCGCCCATTCAATCCTGCTCATCCTTCGTCTCATTGCAGCACCTCAGTCCAGCGGCTCGATCCAGATATTGCGGAACGACACGGCATTGCCGTGGTCCTGAAGCAGGATCGGCTCGGCCGTGGGGCCTTCCGGCTGCCCGGCCCCGGTCTTGTTCGGGACCTCCACGTCGTTATGGACGACCTCGCCGTTGTGAACCAGCGTGATCCTCGCGTTGGCCGTCTTCTTGTCGCCATCCCATCGTGCCGCGCGGAACGTAATGTCGTAGCTCTGCCATTCGCCGGGCTGCTTGCATACGTTCTTGTCCGGGGCCCGGAACGTGTAGATCGAGGCACACTCGTTGTTCTTGGGCGCCAGCCCGTATGAATCCAGTATCTGCACCTCGTACCGACGCTGAATATAGACCCCGCTGTTGCCCCGCCCCTGCCCCCGGACGTTGTCGGGCATCCGCGGGATATTGAACTCGACGTGCATCCTGAAGTCGTTGAACGCCTGCTTCGTCAAGATGCTCCCCTTGCCCGGCGTAATTGTCATCACACCGTCGGCGACCTCCCACTCAACGCCCCTGTTGCCCCCGTGTGTCCAGGCCGACGTGTCCTGCCCGTCGAAGAGCACGATTCGCTTCGCACTTCCCGCATTGCCCACTTTCTCCATCTTCACAACCGGCGGCTCCCCGAAATCCACCCAGAATCGCTGCGAGTCCTCGCCCGTGGCCTTCTTGCCGTGCACAGCCACGCGATACCGGAAGATATGGTCTTCGCCGGGTTTCATCTCCCAGTCGCCGATGATTCCCGGTGCCCAGTTGAAGAACACCTTGCCCTCCGGCCATATCCGCATCGGCTCGGGGAATCGGAAGTTCTTCGGATGGCTCATCATCGTCACGCCCTCCCACACGCCGTCGACTTCGCCGCCCATCAGGCACCACCGCGCCCGCGTGCCGTGCCCATCCTTGCGGTTCTTGCCCTCGCTGGTCAGATACATGGCGTTCGCCTCGTCCCATTGCGGCGTCGCACGGTAGCCGAAACCGCCATAGCGGTACTCGATGTGCTTGAGCGGCGTATCGGCCACGCACCGCTGCGTCGAGACGAAATCCCACAGCCAGTACCCGTCCTTCTTGCCGCCAATGTTGTACACACGGACATCCCAGACCTCCCTGAGGACCACCTTCTCCCCAGAGTCCGTCTTCAGGGCCACATGTTCCTGCTCGGCCTGGAACCCCCCGTATACCGGCCCGCTCGTGGTCGAGAGGAACTTCACAAACCGCACCGTGCCCTGCCCGCTGTTGAGATTCCAGAAGTCCGTGGGCTTGCCCTCGAACTGGGTCTGCGTCCAGGGCATCCAGATTCCGACGTGGTGAATATGGTCTGCCGGGTGCATGTCCGTCAGGACCGTACCGCGCGGCGACCACATGGGGTGAATAAATGCACTGCGGTCGAACAGCTTGCTCTTGCCGGCCGGCGGCGGCACAATCGCATGGTTGTACTGCATGACCTTCCCATCCGGCGCCTCGATCACCAGGGCCTTATCGTCCCTGCCCACCTCGATCCCGTCGACCTTCGGGGCCTGCCCTGTAACCAGTTCATACACCCGGCTGGTCCCGGCCGCTGTCTCGCCGGACAGAACCCACCACAGCTTCGCAGGCGATCCGGCCTCGATCTGCGACGCTGTGGGCAGCCGCTTGCCGTCGCGAATCTCCTCCAGCCTCAGAGGCCCTCCTCCGATCCCCTCCAACTCCACTGAAACCGGCGTATCGACCCTGCCATGCTTGCCCGCGTCAACGGTAATCTTCGCCACCGTAGCGGCCGAGACTCGCCCCGCCGGAATCAACATCAAAGACAGAATCAGAACCGAAACGCCCCCGCGAAGTGATTTGCAGCCGTGCATCGTGTCTTCCTTTCAATCAGGACTGTGATACCCATACCATCCGGCACGAAAGCCAGGATTCTAGCGGCCGGGAATTGGCCGGGCAAGCCTTATCCAACCCTTTGGACGCCCGCCAAACGGCCCTTATGGCAGGAAAAACCCATCCCACCCGCTCGCAATGGCTCCACTCAACACCCTGAAAAAAAAACATCGTACCCTCTTGACAACATGGTCAAATGACCATATATTAACTTCAGACGTATATACATAGTGGCTCGTGGCTGGTAGCGCGATGCGAACGACGATCGAGTTGGGTGGCAGCCTTTCGCGGAGCGAAGGGCTGGATCGATCCGGCCCTTGCCTTCGGCAAAGGCCGCCACCCCCGAACCCCGTAGCTCCGCGTGGGATGGCCGGAAAGGCCACTGGTGTTTGCCGAGGTGGGCCCCTCTGGGGCGCAATACGCACAACGCAATACGAATCAATACGAACATGGAACCTTTGACCGAGAAACAACGCAAGGTCCTGGCCTTCATTGAATCCCATCTGGCCGGGGGCACCCCGCCGAGCCAGCGTGAAATCGCCCGCCAATTTCGCCTGAGCCAGAACGCTATCCATCAACTCATCGGCTACCTCCGCCA
>DDXG01000371.1:2148-4189 GCA_002347125.1 Phycisphaerales bacterium UBA2266 | reverse complement strand
GCCAGTAAAATTAGTCACACACCTGAAGGGGTCCGGTACATTTTTGCCACCGCGTGCAGGGGCCTCGCCACCACCCAATACGCTCAGCAGGCACAGCCCGAGAGAATGCATCGGACCCCATCAATTCCATCGCATGCAAATTATTTTCGCTTCAGTGCCATATATCCAAAGTTTTATTTGACTTTCTTTAAGACAATGCGTATTTATGACTGACATGGGAAGCAGACTGCTATCCACATCCTGTCCGTGCTGCAACCTGCCGATGCAGACTGCTGCAATGGCCTGCCCCGCCTGCGGCCTGCGAATCGAGGGTCGTTTTGGCGAGACCTTCTTCGACCGCCTCGGCGACGATAGCCGCCGCTTCCTCGAGCAGTATCTGCTCGCCGGGTTCAGCATAAAGGCCCTCGAACAGCAGGGGCCGCTCGGTTACGCCGCCATCCGCACCCGCCTCGACCGCCTCATCGCCGAATACCGCGGCCTCGTCGAAGCCGATGCGCAGAAAAAAGACATCATCGCCCGCCTCGCAGCCGGCCAGATTACCCCCGAACAGGCCAAGATCGAACTGGCCGCCCTCAAAGGACCCTGACCATGGACACCAGCCCGCCGGTTTCACCCAGAGAAGAACTCCAGCAACTCCGTAACGACGGTAAACTCTCCGACGCCCAGTACACCGAACTGCTCGATGCCCTTGAAGCCGTCCCCAGCCGCTCAGCGGTGCCCCCGGCACACCGCGAGCCGGAATTCCGCGCTTTCCGCAAGCGCGTCCTCGTCGGCGGATTCGTCATCTGCCTCATTGGAATCCCCGCAGGCCTGCTGCTGAAGCTGCCGCACGTCACAATTCTGGGCATCCTGGGTGTCATTGTGACCAGCTTCAAGCTCCACCGAATGCGAAACCTCACATAGTCACGCTCATGGGCTCGTATCCCCGGAGGGCTGTCCCTTTTCGCATACGAACCGGTACATCCCGCCGCCCACAGCGAATGCCGCACAGCCGTCTTCGATCCCCAATGGCCGCACACCCTCCATATCATCGACCCGCACCGTCCCATCGCCCGTAACCGGCACGTAGACTGTCGCGGTTGTATTGGCCGGAACGCGTGTCTCCAACTCGAACCGACCGCCCACAAATCGCCACGAACTGACGATCTTCCCGTGGATGGAGTCGTACTCGCCCCTGGCCCAGGTCAGTCCGCCGCCGACCCGCGGCCGTATGGAGAAGTGCTTGTAGCCCGGCCGCTCGGGATCCGGTGCAATGCCCACGACATGCCGCCATATCCACTCTCCGACCGCCCCGAACGCATAGTGATTGAACGAGTTCATGCCCGCATCCGCGACGCCGCGCCCCTGGACCCAGCCATCCCATCGCTCCCAGACCGTCGTCGCGCCCTGATCGACCATATATCCCCACGATGGCACGGACCGCCGCATCAGCAGTTCAAACGCCGTTTCCTGTCGCCCGCGGCGCACCAGTTCCAGCATCATCCGATTCGTCGCCTGTATCCCCGTAGACGGCCGCCCGCCATACGCTTCCAGAAGCCGTATGAGGTGCTCGGCGGCCTTGTCCTGCGTCTCGGGCGGCAGCATATCGAATCGCAGTGCCAAGGCATAAGCCGACTGTGTATCGGCCTCAATCCGTCCATCGGCCCCGACAAACCGCTCGCAGAACGCCTCTTTGATCTGTCTGGCCAGTCCCTCGCATTGCTCTGCATCGGCGTGCCGGCCAAGCACCACGGCCATCCTCGCCACGAGCTCGGCCGAGTGAGCCGCAAACATCGTCGCAATAATCGGCCGCGGCGTATCGGCCCCTTTCGTCGGATAGCCCTCCACCCGCAGCCAATCCCCATTGAGCCAGTCCCCGTAGTCATTGCCTCGCCCCCGTTCCCATATTCCCGCCGGGCTCTGACTCCGCACATACTCTACCCAGCGCCTGGCCGACTCAAAATGCCGCTCCAGCGCCCGCCGATCCCCGTAGTTGACATACACACACCACGGGACAATCACCCCCGCGTCCGCCCACGCCGGCGCCCCCAGGAACTTGCCC
>DDXG01000371.1:0-2078 GCA_002347125.1 Phycisphaerales bacterium UBA2266 | reverse complement strand
GCCATCAGCTTGTTGAGCATCGGCTCGGAGCACTCGAACCGTCCCGTCACCGGCGGCGCCGAATGCACCACACAACCCGCCAGGTCCTCCAGGTTCGGTTTCTCCGCCGCCCCCGTCACCTCCACGTACTGAAACCCATGATACGTCAAGCGTGGTTCAATCGTCACCATTCCGTCGGCGGCGCATACATACACATCCCGCTGAAAATCCCCCCGCAGATTCTCCGTATACAGCGTCCCATCCGCGTTGACCCGCTCACCGTGTCGAAGTTGTATCGCCTTGCCCGCCTGCCCGCGCACCCGCAGCCGGCACCAGCCCACCATGTTCTGTCCCATGTCGAACATGTACACCCCCGGCTGTGGCTCGCTGACGGCCACCGGCCGCAACTGCTGCGTCAGACGGATCGGCTCGTTATGCTGGCCCACAAGCCGCCCGGTAATCCCCTCGACGACCTTGACCGGCGACCAGTGTTCATCGTTGAACCCCGCACGGTCCCAATCGGGCTGCTCCTTTCTCGCATCGTATTGCTGGCCCCGAATGATGTCCGCCGCCACAATCGGTCCCTCGGTCGTCGCCCGCCAGCTCTCATCCGTAACAATCACACGCCGCTGTCCATTGGCGCAGCGGACCTCCAACTGCATCCACAGCCCCAGCCGCCGCCCGTACAGCGTCCGCCCGCCGATACCCACCAGACCCGCGTACCAGCCTTCCGCCACGACGGCGGCGACCGCATTGCGCCCGGCCTTCAGCAGTCCCGTCACATCGTATGTCTGGTATTGAATCCGCTGCCGATAGTCCGTCCACTCCGGCGCCAATACCTGCTCGCCCACCCGTCGGCCGTTGATATATAGCTCATAGATCCCCAACGCCGTCACATACACCCGCGCCCGCCGCACCTCGTCCGGCAGATCAAACTCCCGCCTCAGCATCTGCGCCGGGCCCGCGGGCGATTCCTCACGCTTCCGCGTCCCCAGCACCCCGTCGTTGAGGTGCTCCAACCCCCAGTCATCCTGCTCGATGGTGTCCAGTGCCGCCGTCATGCACCCCTGCGACACAACGTCCCCATCCGCCAGCACCTGCATCTCGGCCAGCGCAAAGGCGTAATTATCCGCGTCCCGGTGCGCCAGCTTGTCCACCCACAGCCGCACGTACCGGCCGCGAACTCCTTCAAACCGCCACGCCTGCGCCTGGGCCCCCGGATTCGCGAAGTCCTCCGCACTCTGATCGACGACCTTTACACGGTCAGTGAAACCACCATCCGTCGCAACCTCCACGCGGAACCGCACCGGAAAGAGAAAGCCGGGGCTCCGCGAATACGAAAAGGGCTCACACGGAACCAGCCTGACGCCATCGACCCGGCGCTCCGCCCCCAGGTCTATCGTCACCCACTTGGCCGTGTTGGCGTGATGGGCAATCTCGCTGTGATAGCCCACGTGCGGTTCGACGGACCTGGCCAGCTCCACCGGTGCGCCTACCCACTTCGCCCGCCAGTCTCCCGGCTCAAGCAGCCCCGTCTCCCAGAATGCCGGCTCGCTGAACGCCGACGTCTCACCGGCCCCATCCCACGTCCGCACCGCCCACCAGTAGCGCCGTCTCGACTCGAGCTCCGGCCCGCCATAGACCACCTGGATCGACGCATCCGACGCCACCTTCCCGCTGTCCCATACGTCCGCCCTCCCGGGTTCCAACCGCGACCGCCTGCCGGCCACGAGGATCTGGTACGCGCTCTGCACGGCCCCTGTCCGCGGATCATTGACCACCCAACTGAACCTCGGCCGCACCTCATCCAGCCCCACCGGATTGGTCAGGTACTCACAGCGAAGGCCGACCGGCGCCCCCGGCCGCTCCACCTGCCCCCAACAAACGCCCGCCGCCGCCAACCACACGATACCCATCAACACGTGCTTCATACGACACCCCTATCACCAACCAAGGCCCTGCCACCCCCCGAGGAAGAAGCCACCGACGCAGGCGGCCCCAACCAACGCAATACACACGACGAAAAACGAACGACGGCCATCGCCGCCACTGCAGCCACCCCCTCCCGCCTGTGTCCGGCCTGTCTCTTATACACATCT
>DDXG01000134.1 GCA_002347125.1 Phycisphaerales bacterium UBA2266 | reverse complement strand
GCGATCACAAGGATCGCCCCTACAGGTAGCAAATCTATTACCTTCTGCCTTGTGCCTTTTGCCCTTTGCCTTGTGCCTACTCTATCACCTTCGGCACCCGGAAGAAGCTCTCCGAACGGTCCGGTGCATTGGCCAGGGCGTTGTCGACCCCGATGGAAGGCGCCACCACGTCTTCCCGGAAGGCGTTCTCCATGGGTACCGCGTGGGACGTGGGCTGGATGCCGCCGGTGTCCAGTTCGTTCAGCTTGTCCACATAGGCCAGAATCCCGTCCAGCTGCCCGGTGAAGAGGTCTTTCTCCTCCTCGGTCAGCTCGAGCCGCGCCAGCCGCGCCACGTGCTCGACCTGCTCCCGCGTAATCTTCATAAATGTACTCCATGATGACGGATCTGATTTATTCCAAACAGTTTTTTTACCACGAACGGCAGGAAAAAACAACCACGGTTCGCGAATTTTCAAGGGTATTCAACCTCTTGCGCCTTGCGCCTGCCTCCTCAAATCCTCTCCAGGCCGGCAAAGCGGAGCAGGAGCTTCTTGGGCCCGCCGGTGTCGAACCAGACGATGACCTTGGTTTCGTCTCCCCTGCCCTCGATCTTGCGGATCGTACCGGCTCCGAACTTGGCATGGCGCACCCGGAGGCCGATGAAAACACCCTCGCCTTCCGGGATCACCGTCACTTCGTTGTCGAGAGCAACAGGAGAGGCATCGGCCTGGACAGCATCCCTCGATAAACGTACCACCTCGTCCCATTTCCCGCCCTGGCCCGGTCCGTATGCGCTCCGGTCCCCGCCTGTTCCCGGTGGCGTATCATTCCAGCCGAATCCGGGCTGGGCGCCCTCGTCGGTTTCCACCAGATCCCCGGGTATGTCGGAGAGAAAGCGGGACGGCGAGTTGAACTGCTCCTGGCCGTAGAAGTGGCGCCGCCGGGCATTGGTCAGGTAGAGCCGCTCACGGGCGCGGGTCATGCCCACGTAGCAGAGACGACGCTCCTCTTCCATCTGCTCGGGATCGTCCAGGGCGCGCACGTGGGGGAACAGCCGCTCCTCCATGCCGGTCATGAAAACCAGGGGGAATTCGAGCCCCTTCGCCGAGTGAAGGGTCATGAGAGTCACCGAGTTCCGGTTCCGCTCCCCCCGCTCAACGTCCGAGATCAGGGCCACCTGCTCAAGGTAGGCGGACAGGCTCTTCTCCTCGCCGGTCCGCTCGAAATCGTCCAGGGCGGTGAGAAGTTCCTGAATGTTGGCGAGACGGTCCTTCGCCTCTTCGGTCCGCTCCTCTTTCAGTCGCATGTCGTAACCCGTATCCCTGATGATGCGCGAGGCCAGCTCCGGCAGGGGTATGGTGTCCACCAGGGCGGCAAAGCCTTCCATCAGTGTGACAAAAGCGGAAAGTTTCGTTCGGGGCCCCTTGCCGAGGAAATCCTCGCTCGCCGCGCATCGCAAGGCAGCCATCAGAGGGAGGTTCCTCTCCGTGGCAAGGTCGGTCACCCGGTCGAAGGTGGTTCCGCCGATGCCGCGGGGAGGGGTGTTGATGATCCGGGCCAGCGAGACCTCGTCGGCCGGGTTGTCCAGGACTTTCAGGTAGGCGAGGATGTCCTTGATCTCCATCCGCTCGTAAAACCGCATCCCCCCCACCATGTGGTAGGAGACGCCGCCGCCCATGAGGGCGTCCTCCAGGACGCGAGACTGGGCATTGGTCCGGTAGAACACGGCCACGTCGGACAGCTCCCCGCCCCGGCGCAGATGGCGCCCTATCTCCCGGCACACATAGCGGGCTTCTTCCCGTTCGCTGTCCAGACGGCGGTGGACGATCCGTTCCCCCTCGGGGTTTTCGGTCCACAGGGTCTTGCCCTTGCGGCCGCGGTTCTTTTTCACCACCGCACCGGCAGCGGCCAGGATCGTCCGGGTGGAACGGTAGTTCTGCTCCAGCTTGACCACGCTGACGCCGGGAAAATCCTTCTCGAAATCCAGGATGTTGCGGATATCGGCGCCGCGCCAGCGGTAGATGGATTGATCCGGGTCGCCGGTGGCGCAGATGTTGTGGTGCGCCGCCGCCAGCGCGCGGGCGATTCGATACTGGGCGTGATTGGTGTCCTGGTACTCGTCGATCAGGAGGTAGCGAAATCGGTCGGCCAGTCGGGCGGCGATGTCCGGGTTCCCCTCGAGCATGAAGGCGGTCTTCATGAGCAGGTCGTCGAAGTCGAGGGCGTTGCGGTCGGCGAGAATCTGCTGGTAACGGGCATAGACGCGGGCCAGGGCCTCGCCGAAGTAATCGTTGGCGCGGGCCTTGAAGGCGTCGGGGTCGATGAGTCGGTTCTTCAGGGTGGATACGGCGGCCAACATGCGCGACGGCGGGAAATTGGTTGTGTCGAGCTGGCAGTCCTTGGCCGCGGCCTTGACGCACTTGGACTGGTCGGCGTCGTCGTAGATGCTGAAGTTGGGCCTGACGCCGGCGGCGGAGCCGTAACGTCGCAGCAGCCGGACGCACAGGGAGTGGAAGGTGCTGATATGGGCGCCTCCCGAGGCGCCCAGGGCGGCGGCGCGCTGGCGCATCTCCTCGGCGGCCTTGTTGGTGAAGGTGATGGCGCAGATGTGGTGTGGCGGCACGCCCCTGTCGATAAGAGCGGCGATGCGGAAGGTGATGACGCGGGTCTTGCCGCTGCCGGGACCGGCCAGCACAAGGAGCGGACCGTCGATGTGGGATACGGCTTTCTGTTGGGATGGGGTCAGGCGACGTTGAGTGGCGTCGTTTGGGCTCATGGCGGCTCGTGCGGGGCTGTCAAGGTGTGGGCCGGCCGGATGTCTGAGACTCCTGGAGCCAGAGGCGCTCCTGTTGGGCAAGCTGCTCAGCGAGATCCGGGCGTTCGATCTTGATGCGGACGATGAGATTCTGCCGGAATTTGGGCGGGTATTGTTCGTCGGCGAAGAAGTCCTGCAGGGCGGTGAGTTTCATACGGCCGAAATCGGGCAGGTCGATTCGGTACTCATCGCCGTGCTGGGACTGGTAGTAATCATAGACCTGGCGGGCCAGTTTCTCCCGGCCGAAGGCGGCGTCGTCGTCGCGGATGGCATAGCGGAAGTAGGCCTCCCGGAGCATGGCGATAACCTGTTCCTTGGCGTCGTGGATGCCGATGCTGTCGAATTCCTCCTTCATACGGTTTCGGCAGTACTCCACAAGCGGGACGCTGAACTCCTCTCGCGGGTATCGCCGACGCAGTTCGGCGAGGATCTCCTGGGCCTTGGCTTCATGGCCGGACTGGTAGAAGAGCAATACGGCGTTTCGCAGCATGTTGCGGTGCCCGGCCTGAAGCGATTCGAGGGAGCCGCTGTCGAGGCCTTCACCGGTGTACTTATCGATGACCTCGTGGAGGATCCTGTTGTAGGGGTCGAACATACGCAGGTCGGGACGCATGAAAACCTGGGCGGCCGGCGCTTGGACGGTCTGGCCGGTCTGGTCGTCGACGACGTCGACCATCTCTTCGTACAAATGGAACTTGCCGCCTCGAAAGAGGTCCTGGATGCAGTGGCCCATGATGCGGTCGGTGTTGACTTCATTGTTCTCGAGTTCACGGTCCTGCCGTTTGGCGACTTCTCGCAGGCCCGTGAGGCCCCAGTACATGGCGTGGCAGGCGGGGTGTCGCCAGTCGAGAGGCAACGGCACGTTGGGGTCGGCGAAATTCGTCGGACCGTAGCGTTTGTTGAGGTCGACCATCACGGCCGGCTCCATCTTCCAGACGGTCCGCAGGGCGTAGGCGCGGGCGAAGAGGTCGAACCGGTCGAGAACCTGGGCGCCTCGAAAAGCGTCGATGGTCTGGCCGGCGGCGGGTGGAAAACGCGAGGCGTTCTGCCGCAGCGCGAGATAGTTGGCGACAAAGCGGTCACGGTCGGTGAACGTGGGATCGGCCGCCTGAAGAGCCGCCATCAGGTCGAGGATGTTGGGGTCCACCGCGGCCACGTTGGGGTCCTGAAGGAGATGGTTCCACGCGGCGGGCGTTGCGGCCAGAGCCTCGAAATAAGCGAAATCGCGTCCTCCTACGAGGGGCTCCATCTCGCGGGCGAGCTGTATCTTGTAGTACTTATGGCAGTCGTCGCTGACACCGCCGACCTTTTGCTGGAAGATGCGGGCCAGCTCCCGGTAGAGTTCGATGTTGCCGGGGTTGAGCGGAATGCCCCGGTCACGAAGCAGCTCATAGCCGTTCCGGACCCATTTCCATCGCTGTTCGGGCTGGGTGGCGGGGATGGCGACGGAGATGTTGTACGCCATGTTCCATGCGTGAAAGACCCAGACGGAAGCAAAGCGGGGCTGGAGGGTGGTGATCCACTCGGCGAGCTGGCGGGCGTCGAAGAACTGGCCCTGTTCCTTGAGTTGATCGGCCCGGATCCAGAGGATGTCGACGACGAGCCCTCGGAAGGCGCCCATGGCGGCGGTGGCGAAGGCCAGCGACGGCGGGGCCCCTTTGATGGGGTCGGCGATGGTAAGCCTCATGTCGCGGCGCTGAGCGTTGATGTAGTCGAGCTGCATGCCGGCGGCGGCGAGCAAGGCCGCGGCGAGGATGACGCATACCACTGTAACGACTGTGTCGCGCATAATCAGGCTAGACGGTTATACGGGCCAACTCGCGGCGGCTGAAGATCCATATCGCGAGAAGCAGCAGCACGGGGGCTTCGACGCCGATCATTCGAGCGGCGGCTCCAGCCAGGACGGACAGTTCGATGCGGCGGGCGGCGACGAGGTACTTCGCGGGGTTGTACTTGTCGAACTCAGGCAACATGCGGACGATCGGCTTGATGGTGTAGGTGTAGACCCCGCCGATGCTGTCGCCGAGGTAGTTGAAGGAATCGATGACGAAGGTGCTGAACGTGGCGACAAAGAAGATGACCAGACACAGCATGATGGCGACGGGGAACGAGACGAAGGTGGAGGCCAGGATGCCCAGACAAGCGAGGAAAACGAGCCGGATGAAGATCATGACGGCGGCGCGCGCGAAGTTGGCCTCGAAGGTATCGGCCTGGTAGAGCAACTCCAGGCCCTCGTCAAGGGGAAATACGATAGCCGTGTCATTCGGCAGGATGTTCTGAAAGCCGATGGCCAAGTGGCCGTCCGCGGGAACGACGACGGCGGGAATCTGTATCTCATGGAAACTGCCGGCGGGATGTCGGAGTACCTGGTCGTAGACGGGGGTATCGGGTTTCGCTCCGTAGGCGAACGCGGCGTAGGGTCCGACGGCCCAGCGGCCCCACATCTCAGTCTCGGAGCCGGGCAGCGCATCATACTTGAAGCGGATGAACAGGTTCTCGTTCGGATCGACGGGCCTGACGTTGTGGAACTCCCAGAGAATCCGCTCGCCAACGCCGGCGGCGCGTTTCTCGAGTCTCTTCTGCTTGACGACCCAGTCCATGACCTGCCGGCGGCGCAGCTCGTTGGCGAAGACCTCCTGGGGGATTTCGTCCTGTTTGCGGAGCTTCTCGAAGGTTTCGCGGGCTTCCTCAGTGACGTCGGGTTCAACGGGCTTGACCGAGGCGCGGGCGGTGAAGAACTCGCGATCCAGCTGCTGCCGGGTGATGGCGTCGGCGTTGTAGCGGACGGGCAGATAGCGGACGATGCCATAGATGCCGGCACAGAAGAAGGTCAGAAGCAGAGCGTCCAGGACGAGGACACCAAGCAGCTTGCCCAGGATGAATTCGTAGCGGCGCAGAGGTTTAGTGATGACGGTGTATATCTGGCGATTGCGGATGTCGCTGGTGACGGTGAAGACGGATACGACAATGGTCAACAGGCACAGAAGCATACTGGTGAGCGAGAGGCCGTAGCTGACGAAGGTCTGGCAGCGGCCCTTGTGGGTGCCGTCGCCGGTCATGGCGCCGGCCATGACCGGCAGGAGGATCAGCAGCAGGACGGTGAAGACGAGGGCAATGCGCATCCTGATGGCTTGGCGAACCGTGTTGATGGCGACGGCCCAGATTCTACGCATCATCGTTCTCCGGGTGAGGCTGGGGTGGTGCGGGGGAGTCGTCGCCTCGCGTGAGACGGTCCAGGATATTGGTGTCGATGTCGGCGGGCGGGGCGGGCTCCACGGGCCTGACGGGGGTAATGGGCGTGGTGTCAACGGGCTTGGGGGCCTTGCTGAGGTGTTCGAGGAAGTCCTGGTCGGCTTCGACGGATTGCGGGGTGGCGGGGGCGACCGCTTCGGTGGCCGGTTCCGGGCTATCCGGTCCCTTGTCCACGGCAGCGGCGACGAGTTTGTCGAGGATGGCCTCGGTGGTATCCGGACGTGTGAGGAAGTCGCCGATCCTGGTGGTGCTGACGGCGCCGCTGGTTGGCTGGTCCTGCTGCTGGGCTTCGGCAACGATTCGAATGAAGAAGGTCTCGAGGCGGTCCATCGGCGAAGTGATTTCACACTCGACGTCCTCGGATTCGATGAGGCGGCGGATCTTGGCAAGTGCATCATCGCCGAGGGGGCCTGTGTTGATTTGTCTGCCCGCGGTGCGGCGGAGGAGTTCGCTGACCTTGCCTTCGGCGCGGACCTTACCGCCGTAGAGGATGGCGATTCGGTCGCAGACGTCTTCGACATCGGCCAGCAGGTGGCTGCACAGAAGTATGGTCTTCCCACGTTGGGCGAGTCTGATAATGAGGTCCTTGATCTGCCGGGTGCCGATGGGATCCAGGCCGGTGGTCGGCTCGTCGAGGATGAGCAGGTCCGGGTCGTGGATCAGTGCACGGCACAGGCCCAGTTTCTGTTTCATGCCGCCCGAAAGTTTGCCCGCCGGACGGCTGAGAAAGGAATGGAGGCCGGTGGCGGTCGTCAGTTCGTCGATGCGCCGCCGACGCTCGGCTGCGTCGTGGCCGAACAGGCGTCCGAAAAACTGCAGGTTTTCCTCAACCGACAGGGTCGGGTAGAGATTCTTGCCGAGTCCCTGCGGCATGTAGGCGATGTGCGGGCAAACTTGATTACGGTGGCGCACACTGGCCATGTCGCCGCCCAGCGCCTCCACCCGGCCCGCCTGGACCGCACGCGCGCCGGCCACCAACGACATCAGGCTGGACTTGCCGA
This sequence comes from Phycisphaerales bacterium UBA2266, assembly GCA_002347125.1. Taxonomy (GTDB): domain Bacteria; phylum Planctomycetota; class Phycisphaerae; order Sedimentisphaerales; family Anaerobacaceae; genus UBA2266. Next base: position 4 of record DDXG01000134.1, on the reverse strand, counting down.
CGCC
>DDXG01000271.1 GCA_002347125.1 Phycisphaerales bacterium UBA2266 | reverse complement strand
ATGCAGTGGGCGGCCGGGGCCGAGAAGAGAAAGCAGCGGATTCTGTACTTCACGCGGTCGGCCGGGTTCGAGCACGATGCCATCAAGGTGGCGGGGGGCCAGCCGTCGATCTCGACGCGGACTCTGACGGAGTTGGGCAAGAAGCACAACTTCGAGATCATCCATACGAAGGATGGGGGGGTGTTCGACGGCGACCTGACGCAGTTTGACTGCATCGCCTTTTACACCAGCGGCGACCTGACACAGCCGAAGGAGGGCGAGGCCCCGCCGATGAGCGCCGCGGGCAAGGAGAAGCTGCTGAAAGCCGTCAGCGAGGGGATGGGGTTCGTGGGGTTCCACTCGGCGACGGACAGCTTCCACTCAAAGGGGGCGCGGAATCAGAACCAGACGGAGATCGACCCCTACATCGCCATGCTCGGTGGGGAGTTCATCGTGCACGGGGCGCAGCAGGCGGCGCTGATCCGGGCGACGGACACGAAGTTCGCCGGGGCCGAGAAGTTCCGGCCGGGGCAGAAGCTGATGGAGGAATGGTACTGCCTGAAGAACTTCGCCAGGGACCTGCACGTGATCCTCATCGAGGACAACGTGGGGATGAAGGGCGGGATGTACCAGCGGCCGCCGTTCCCGGCGACGTGGGCGAGGATGCACGGCAAGGGACGGGTGTTCTACACGTCCTTCGGGCATCGGGACGACATCTGGACGAACACGGATGTGCAGGGAATCATCCTGGGCGGGCTGGCGTGGACGATGAAGAACATCGACGTCGACGTAACGGCCAATATCATGAAAGTCACGCCGGATGCGTGGACGCTGGGAACGTGAAGACAAGAGCGTAAGAGATAAGAGCACAAGAGCCTAAGAGCACAATCCAGATTTGGGCCGCAACCAAGACGTCGGCCACAGCTTCGCTTATCCCATTGCGGCGACTATTTCCTGAGCGATGTCGAAGTTGGAGTAGGTGTTCTGGACGTCGTCGTGGTCGTCGAGCGAGTCCATGAGGGCGAGGACCTTTCGGGCCATTGTCGGGTCGGTGACGGGAATGGTGGTCTGGGCCACCATGGAGATTTCAGCGACCTGGATGGGAATCTGTCGGGCCTCAAGGGCGGCCCTGAGCTGCTCGTAGGCGGCCGGGGCGCAGGTGATCTCGTAGACGTCGCCGGAGGCCTGCATGTCGTCGGCGCCGGCGCTGAGGGCCAGTTCCATCAGATCGTCCTCGCCTGCGGCGGCGGTGGCGACCGTGATGAGGCCCTTCTGGCTGAACATCCAGCCGACGCAGCCGCTGGTGCCGAGCGAGCCGCCGTGACGCTCGAATATCTTCTTGATCTCGGGGCCGGTCCGGTTGCGATTGTCGGTGAGGGCATCGACCATCACGGCTATGCCGCCGGGGCCGTAGCCTTCGTAGAGGACTTCCTCAAACGTCGAGCCGTCGAGGCTACCGGTTCCCTTCTTGACGGCCTTCTCGATGGTGTCCTTCGGCATGTTGGCCGCTTTGGCCTTGTCGATGGCGTAGCGAAGGGCAAGGTTGGCGCTGGGGTCGCCGCCGCCGTTCTTGGCCGCGACGATGATCATGCGGGCGACCTTGCTCCAGACCTTGCCGCGCTTTGCATCGTTTGCCGCCTTCTTATGTTTAATGCCTGCCCAGTGAGAATGGCCACTCATACTGACTCCTGCACAATGTTCCCAAACACGCAATAACCGTAACCGTTGACTATAGCATCGGCCGGGTCAAAGGTAAAGCCCTGTACGGCGTAAATTCATCCGCAATGGACGATCAGGGTCGCGTTGGGGGCCGGCCGAGGAGCCAGAGGATGCTCTGGGCGGCCAGGCCGAGGGCAAGAACGGCGATGGCGAATCCGTAGGGCCAGTAGACGCCGAAGCGGCCGGAGACGTAACCCCCGACGCCGGCCCCGACGACCACGCCGAGGGAAAGGGTGGCCTCGTGGACGGTCATGGGCGTGGAGCGTTTCTTGCTGCCGCAGGCCCCGTAGTACAGGTGGGAGCTATAGGCGAAGCCGAACCCGCAGCCCATGATCAGGAAAGCGGCGGCGAAGATCCACAGGTCGGCGCCGTAGATCATCATCATCAGCGGCAGTACGAGAACGGCTTGGGTGGTCATGAGCAGGGCGGGGCGGAAGTGCCAGAATCCGACGCGGCCGGCGCCGGTCAGCGTCAGGAAGTTGCAGATCCCGAAGGCGGTGAGCATGATGCCGAATTGGGTCTCGGAGTAGCCCATTCCCACGAAGAGCAGGGGGAATTGCGAACGGGCCACGCCCAGAGCGGCCCATGCGCAGAACAGGGCGATACGGGCCATCCAACGGAGGCGGACCAGGATGGCGGGATCCGGCAGCACGGTCTCGGCAGGGGCGGGCGAACCAGCCAGCGGGGCCAGGGCGGAGGCATCGTGGGTGATGCAGAGAAGCAGCAGGCAGACGGCCAGGCAGCCGACGGCCGCCGTGATGGGCAGAAGGGTGTTGGCCTCCACCAAGGCGCCGCCGATGAAGGGGCCGACGATGGCGGCGCCGGACCACATGCCGTTGTAGGTTCCGAGGCGGCGGTTGAGGCCGGGGCCTTCGAAATCGGCCGAGACCCAGGCCATCAGGAAGGGCCAGTAGAGGCTCATAGCCGCGCCGGAGACGGCCCCGGCGGCGATGAGGCCCCAGATGGCGGCGGTGGGGGGGGGCGAATCGTCCGACAGGCCGGCTCTTGCGATGAAGACCATCGCGGCGGTGGCCGCGAGCATGACGGCCGAGGCGATTCGAGTCATGGTGCGGGGCTTGAGGTGGCCGAGGAGACGGCCGGTAAAGGCCAGGCAGGCGAGATACCCGAGCATGTTGGCGGCCCAGGCGTAGCCGACGTGGACCTCCGTGCCGCCCATGTTGCGGATGATAAACGGCATGGCGGTCCAGAGGACGCTGAGGCTCATCGCCATGCCGACGGCGGCCCCATACAGGGGCCAGGCGCCCTCGACCCGTCCGCCGTCGCCGTTTAGCCGATAAGACATAGCACTCCAACAAGAGAACCGAATGTGCTCATTGCCAGGCAGTGATTATAGCGGCGTCGCCGGCGAAAACAACGGCCCGAGGGCCACGGGCTGGGAGCCGGACCGCGTGGGATAAGGGCAGGACTTCGCAGGTGGCGTCGACAGGGTGGAATCGCCGGTTGTTGGCGGGGCGCGCGGCGTTATACTAGCCGACGGCTCTTTGGCAATAGGGCGGCTATGCCCGGCCGTGACGACGCGAGAGTGCAATATAGCCGGCATACCCTGTGTGTTCTTGCCGCCGGCCGTCCGGCGGTGTAAGTGGAATGCTTCTTCAAAAGAACGTGGTTTGGGAAAGGTCGCACAATGAGTCTGATAAAGGAGTTCAAGGCGTTTGCGATGCGGGGTAATGTGGTGGATATGGCCGTCGGTATTATTATCGGCGGGGCGTTTGGGAAGATTGTGACATCGCTGGTCAATGATGTGATCATGCCGCCGATCGGTATTCTGCTGGGTAATACGGATTTCTCGGAGTTGGGGATTGTGCTGAAGAAGGAGACTCTCGACGCGGCGGGGGCGGTGGTGCCGGCCGTTATGCTGCGATATGGGATGTTCATCAATACGGTCATCAACTTTGTGATCGTGGCGCTGGCGATCTTCATGGTGGTCAAGCTGATGAACTCGCTCAAGAAGAAGGAAGAGGCGGCCCCGGCCGCACCGCCGGCGCCATCGGCGGAAGTGACCGTACTGACGGAGATTCGCGACCTGCTGAAGTCCAGGTAAGCGTGTCCGTACCCAGGCTTCCGGGGGCACCATAAGCGGCCGGGGCCCGGCGGCGGTCTTTCGGGCGGTTCTCATGCATTTTCGGCTGATGCGTTGACGGCCGCAGGGTTATAATATGGGCACGCGACGGCGGATACGGACAGCGTAGCCCCGGCCGGCGGGCTGGGGCGATGGGTAGCATTATGAGGGCCGGACTGTGAAGGTTATGCAGGTCCAGGATGGTGTGGCGGAGTTCTGGTACGATGCCCTGGGTCGGCGGGTGGAGAAGAACGACGGCGTTTCGTCCGCGAACGCCTGGCGCTACTATTACGACAAGGATTGTCGCATCCTGGACGAATACGACGGCCCTGGGACGTTGAAGCGGCCTTGGGCCGCGGATCTGCCTCTGGCGGGATTCGGCTTGACGGGCGGGCGGCGGCGTGGTAGGTTAGGAACAGCTCTTTGAGAAGTCCAAGTTGCTGTAATCGCTGGATTTGTCGCTTTGGGCCAGAGACATGGTTGGGCAAGAGAAATGAGTAAGGTGTCCCTAATGGCACTAAGTTAAGGGTATTGGCGCAACTTGGAGGCTGTCCGAGAACGTGGTTTCATTAGAAATCTGGGTCATTTCACTGGAGGCCAGACCTCCTGCACCTGCGGAATTCCCTTAACTTAGTGCCATTATAAGGTGTCCCCGGAATTCGCGGAAGAAGGCCGGCACGATGGATATCCCGTACATTCTGAGCCACAATTGTTCACCCATTGATGGGCGAGCAGTAAGCGGTTCCTGAGAGTGTTCGCCGGCGAATTATGAGAGCGGAAACGAGGTTTCCGCTGGGGTGTCGCAGTACAAGTGGAAACGAGTACAGAACATCGCAGGGCATCAAAAAGGACCAGTAGGCTGGGCATGGTGTCCCTGGTCCTTGCAGTAATCGCATGCCTGGGCATCGGCCTATCGCTTCTGGGCTGTGTCACGTTTGTCGTTGCCGGTGCCGGCCTTGCGCTTGGCTTTGTGGGAATAGTGGTGGCCGTCGGCAGGCGACGCGGTTTTCCCTGGTTATCCGTGGCCGGAGCAAGCGTTTCGACGCTTGCCTTGGCCGTGTCTGTTGTGACCAGCATCATCTTCCTAGTGGATCGTGGTATAGGTCACGACACACGCTGGAAGGAGTACACGGAAGTCTCCTATGATCCTAACCGCGTGATTGCCCTTAGCCCCGGCGAGTTGCCCATCATGCCTCACTTTGCGCTCTCGTCGAGTGGTCAAGGTGCGTTGTACGGTGGCTATGGAGATGACTGCAACGTCTATTACCTTGACATGAATACGGGAGAAGTCCTCGCCGCCTTGGACAGTAACGTGTCTTCCATGTCTGTCCAGTGCGCAGCCTTTTCGCCTGACGGCAAGCGAGCGGTTTCAGCCGGCGGGACATATCCCAATGTGACTGGGCGAGACGTCGGCCAGACGGTGCATGGCACGAACTGGTTTCTTTGCTATTGGGACCTTAGCAATGGCAAGCGGCTCGCATTGAGGAGAGGGGGAGACGATTGGGTAAGAAGTATTGCATATTCACCTGTTGACGACAAGGTCGTTACGGGTGGTGATGGCGGTGATATATGGCTTTGGGATTTGGGAACGATGCAGGTTGTCCATAAATTTGTCGGCCATTCATCGGGAATCAAGCGCAGGTGCCTTGTGTGGTCTCAGGATGGCAAGGCATTGCTTTCCGGCAGTTGGGATGGCTCAATTCGTCTCTGGGACGTCGATAGCGGCAAGGAGATAGCCCACATGGACCCCGGCTATGGGAGAGTCGTGAGCCTGGCCCTATCCCTTGATGGCAAATACGCGATGTCAAGCTATCTGAGCGGCCCCGATCAACCGGTGATTCTGTGGGATATTCAAAAGCAGCAGGAAGTGAATCGCTTCGGCATCCCCGGCAATCCCTGGCAGACCAGGCAGTCCATCGAGGTCACGTCTACGGCCTTCTCCCCGGATGGACGGACTGCACTTTTCGGTACGGACTTCGGCACCGTCATCTGGTGGGACATTCAAGAATGGCGACAGATCGCGATGAACCGACTTCATGAGGAAGAACTGTATTTTGTTGCATTCTCGGCCGATGGCAGTTTTTCCATATCTGTTGGCAAAGATGATCTCGTTCATCACGAGGTCAAGTTCTGGGGACTGCCCGCGAGAGATACAGCCGGCGTGCAAGGGCACTCGGAGCGACAGCAACCGAACATGGAGCGGACTGAATGACACTTGATGCCATTATGAATCCCAGACGATTACCATCCCTGATGTGTCTCGCGTTGTCCCTGCTTCCCTGCACCGGTTGTCAGTCGGCCCAGACATCGGAATTGCCGGGGTCAGCCACCTATTATGAACACGATAGCGTATAACAACGGGGCAGGGAACCTCATAACGGACGCGGACCACCAGGGCTACAGTTGCGAGTACGACTATGAGAATCGGATCGTGAAGATTACCAAGAGCGGACCTACGACCGTCGCGGAGTACTCTTACGATGCCTTGGGCAGGCGCGTGGAGAAGAAGGACTGCGTTACGTCCGCCAATACGCGGCGGTACTATTATGACAAGGACTGGCGGGTCGTGAACGACTACGATGGCTCAGACTTTGTTCAGTATCGCCTCGAAGGGGCAAACGTATGAAGAAGAAGCTGATAGCTTGCTTAGTACTTCCGTTGCCAGCTCTCGCCGTTCTTATTGTGTTAATGAGAGAACCGATTGCTCCCGAGGCGGGTTTTGATTGGGGTAAATACGTAGCAGCGGAGCCTAATCGCACCGACCCTCAAGAGTTGTGTAACTGGTTTGCCGTTAACATACTTCACGCTCCTGAAAAGGCCTATCGGGTAACCGATGAAAACTACAGGAAGCTGCAATCCATCGATAAATATGTTCTGGGCACAAAACGTGTTCTGCCATCGGTCAATAGTATTCGTTCTATAAAGTTCTTATCGAGTTCAACTCTCAGTCCTAGAGAAGCCATACTAACTGACGATGGTCTTGTGCTGGGAGATGCCCTTCCACCATATTCAGAATACGTATACAAGATAGAGACTGAAAATGGATGGTTTCGGAGGGAGAGCAAGAGTCACACGTTTACAGTTGAGGTTTCCAAGAGGAACGACATTTATGCCGTGCAACGTTATGGAATCTCGACCGACTCAGATGATGAGTGCGGAGATGTGTTTTCCGATCTATAGCGAGACGATTGATAACTGAGGCTACCATGAGACTCAAACAGCCTGTGACTGCAATAGGTGTTGCGCTGACCGTCCTGATCTGTACAGGTTGCCAATCGGCGCAACCGTCCGCCGCACAAGCCAAGCCCGACAGCGTAGCCTCCGCGCAACCCATCGCTACGCAGAACCAGCAGCAGCCGCAGACCGACCAGAGCATCGTTGCGCCAACCATCGCCTTCGAGACCACCACTCATGACCTCGGCGAAATCGGCTTCGACGTGAGCAATACGTGCGAATTCCGGTTCACGAACACCGGCCGGGCCGACCTCAAGATCACCGGCATCAAGAAGACCTGCGGCTGCACGGTGGCGGAACTGGCCAAGCAGGACTACGCCCCCGGCGAGCCCGGCGTCGTCAGGCCGCGTGTGTAACCCCAATGCAGGAATGAAAGGCCGCCCCTACGGGGTGGTGGCTGTTTGTGATATTGGATTCCTGCCTTCGCAGGAATGACGGGCGGCCACGGGGGGCCGCCCCTACTGGGTTTTCGTCTGCGCGGGAATGGGGTGTTCAGAGCAGCGGGGGGCGGTTTTTTTGCATCCGCGGGGTCGAACCAGACGGCCGGGATGCTCGTATAATGCGGCGGAAGGGGGGATTGGGGGCAATTTGCGCCAAAGGGAAAAAATTTTTGAAAATCCTGTTGACGGTTTCCCGATAGGGGTCTAGAATACGGTTCTTGAGGGTGTGGCTGGCGTGGTTTTCAGCCTGTTGAAAGGTACAGGTTAGGTTTGAAGAAAACTCTCATAACCTGCGTATGGCTGCTATAGACGGTCTTCGGACAACGCACTTGGCGTGTCGAAGCCGCCTGCGAACCGAAGCAGCGGCTTTTTTTGTTGCTCTTTGTAAAGATCATAACTATAACCGACTGTATGGCCTGGCGAGCCCATCGCTCTCAGGTCCGATGGTATAGGCACAAGGGCTCGTAGCTCAGTTGGTTAGAGCGCACCCCTGATAAGGGTGAGGTCGGTAGTTCGAATCTACCCGGGCCCAATGCGGCTCGGGTTCGAGGCTCGGCCGACCACGGACCCCGGTTACCGCCGGTTCTGGAGTATCGGATCTTGGGCAGTGCGATCCGGGGACGTAGCTCAATTGGGAGAGCGCCGGCTTTGCAAGCCGGAGGTTGCCGGTTCGAGCCCGGTCGTCTCCAATGAGCAGATCGGTCCGGAAGGGCCGTTTGACATAAGGCTCTTTGACAAGTGAATATGTAGATGCGTGTGAATTCTTCCCATAGTTGTCTTTCCGGGAAGGATTCCTACAACAGCGCAATTAGGCAATTTTCCCAACCAATCAATCCAAGATTGATATGGTCAAGTTACTAAGGGTGTATGGGGGATGTCTAGGCGTCGAGAGGCGATGAAGGACGTGGTAGGCTGCGATAAGCTCCGGTTAGCCGCCTAACAGGCTTTGACCCGGAGATTTCCGAATGGGGAAACCCGGCAGGGATGATGCCCTGTCATCATACACTGAATCCATAGGTGTATGAGGCGAACGAGGGGAACTGAAACATCTAAGTACCCTCAGGAGAAGAAATCAATTGAGATTCCGTCAGTAGTGGCGAGCGAAAGCGGAATAGCCCAAACCGAAGTTACTACGGTGACTTCGGGGTTGTGGGGCCCCGACGTGGGATTGAAAAGAGGTAACAGAAGGCTCTGGAAAGTGCCGCCATAGTGGGTGAAAGCCCCGTATGTGAAACCTTGATTCACCCTAGGGTGTCCCCGAGTACCACGGAACACGTGAAATTCTGTGGGAAGCTGGGAGGACCATC
>DDXG01000228.1 GCA_002347125.1 Phycisphaerales bacterium UBA2266 | reverse complement strand
CGCAAGGGCCGTATCCTCATGGCGTGCCACGCACGGGCCCATCATCGACAACGCGGGATGGCGGATGGAAATCAAATATCCGTCGATCCCGCCTGCGTCATTCTCACAGACCGCCGCCGCAAGCACGCCGCGGGGATTGGCGATCGCATAACGGTAGTCGATCTCCCGGCGTATCCCGCTGACCTCCATCTCCAGTTCGGCCATCGCCGCCACGTCGTCGATCCTGGCATCCCTGACGTGGTCGCGCCCAACGACCTTGCGACTGGCCGCCCGCCCGTCAGGCACCGGCAGGACCATGTCGTGGTAGGCGTATCTCGGCAGGAACCCCGCACGGTTGTACAGGGAGAAGGAATTCATGTTGATCGCGCTGGCGACCAGCCGACAGGCCGGATACCCGTTGTCCCGTGTGAAACGCAGGATGAACTCCACCAGGGCGCGGCCGGCCCCTTTGCCCCAGTAATCCGGATGCACCGCCATGATGCCCAACGACACATGGGTGGGCCGCGGATGGTAGAAGCACGCCCCCGCGATGGCCCCGGTCCGGCCGTCGACGGCCGCCACGCCGCAACCGGGCGTCAGATCCTTGTAGATGTCGTAGAAGATCGCCGTCTCGGCCGGTGCGCAGGCGAAGTAATCCTTGCCCCAGCCGTGCTTCCAATACCACGCATTGAACGAGGCGTGCAGCATCCGGCCGTACTCGTCCACGTCCGAGTCCTCCAGTACCCGCATTACGAATCCACGCTCTTCGCTCATCCACCCACCTGTCCGAACACCACCTCAAATTCCGTGCCTTCGCCCGTCTGCGTCCGGACGTCCACCGTTGCCCCCAGTTGGCAGCCCAGCATCTGCGCCAGCCGCAACCCAAGCGATCGCCCCTGCCGCCAGTCAAGCCCCGCCGGCAGACCCACCCCGTTGTCGCGCACCGTCAACCGTACTTGCCCCTGCTCGCTCTTGCCGAGCGTTACGGCCACTTCGCCGCTGTCGCGTCCACGGAAGGCGTGCTTGAGGGCATTACCCACCAGCTCGTTGAGGATCAGCCCGCACGGCACCGCCACATTCACCGGTAGGGACACCGGCGCCAGGTCCAGTTCCAGCCGTATGCCGGCCGCCACACCGTGCGCCCCCCACAGATACCGCAGCAGACTCTCCGTATAACCCGCGAATTCCACTTGGGCCAGGTCCGCCGATTGATACAGCTTCTCATGCACCAGCGCCATCGAACGCACGCGATGCGTTACCTCCTGAAGGACTTCCCGCAGGGTGCCGTCCTGCAACGCCTCGGCATGGAGAGCCACCAGGCTGGAAACCACCTGCATGTTGTTTTTCACCCGGTGGTGAATCTCCTTGAGCAGGACCTCCTTTTCCTCCAGCGATGCACGCAAGCGGTCCGTGCTCTCCCGTAGCGAGGCCGTCAGGCGGTCCCGCTCGGCCACCAGACGGGCCAGTTTGACGTTGCTGTAGCCCAGTTGGGAAAGCGTCGCCGCCAGCTTCAGCAGGAACGCCGTTCCGCGATTCACCGCCTGCCGACTGAGCCGCGGTGCCCGCTCCAGCGCCGCCAGGTACTCCCGCTCATCGAAGCCGTGGTTCCGCGCCTGGGCCCGAAAGAGGCTGTGATCGATAGTCTCATCGTCGAAGAAGAACTGCCCGCTGAAGACATTGCCCACATGCCGCCCGGCGACCATGATGGGCGTGGCGATGTCCCACATCTGGTTCTTGCACTTGTACAGACGAAACTCCCCCTGTGCAAGCCCCGCGGACAGGTGCAAATCGCTCTCCAGGCAATTGCGGCAGGTCTCCGGATGCACCCGGTGGAACCGCGTGCATACGTCCTGCCAGCCGACGCCCACCAGCATCCGGCCCTTGATGTCTATGATGCTCATGGGAATCCGGGCCACCGCGTAGAAATCGTCCATCAGCCGCTGCATCGCCGGCGCGTCGATGAGGTCCGCCAACTCCAGTTCGCCCAGGTCTCCTTCGGGCGACAGCACGCTCTCCAGCTTGCGCCGCACCCGCTGCTCACTCTCCCGCAGCGCCTCCTCGGCATGTTTACGATCGCTGATATCCATGATCACCACGGCGGCGCCGGTGACGCGCCCATCCGCGTCCGGCACGGGCGCGGCGCTATTCAATATGAAAGCCCGTGTACCGTCGAACCGCTGTATCTCCATCTCCTGCCCGACGACCGTTTCACCGTCCCGCACGGCCCGGGCCGATGCCCACTCCTGCGGCTCGACGGGCCTGCCCGTATCGGTCCACCACGCCTTATACGCCCCATAATCTTCAACGCTATGAGCCGGCGGACGCGGGCCACCCCAGATCCGCTCGAACTCCCGGTTGGCGCGGACGTTGCCGCCCTGCGCATCCAGAATGGACACGCCCACGGGCAGGGTCTCCATCACCGCATGAAGCCGGTTGCGCTCATTGATGGCCTCGACATGCGCGGCCGCCAGCGCCTTATCGAACCGTCTGCGCTCCGTTACATCGACCGTCGTAAGCACCGCCAGTATCGGCCGGCCGTCTTCATCCCGCGCCAGTGTTCCCCCGTAGCTGAAGACCCTTGCCCAATCTTGATCGAGGCGCCTTATACTAACCTCGCACCCACGCAATTCCTCACCCTTGAGTATGCGGGCCAGAGGCCATCTTTCCAACGGCAGGACTCCATCGGCCTCCGTGGACAGTTCAAATAACCCGGCGAACTCCGCCAGCGGCCGACGCCACTCCTGGGCCGCCGTAAATCCGTGCATCGCCGCCGCCTCCGGGTTCCAATGGACGATAGTGCCTTCCATATCCGCGATCACCAGGCCCTCGGTCAGGTTGTCCAGAACCGTCCTGAGCTGCGTGTTCGAGCGCGACAGTTCGCCGGTCCGTTCGGCGATCAGTTCCTCCAGATGTTCTCGATGCCGGATCACTTCCTCGTGGGCACGCTTGCTCTGCGTGATGTCCAGCCCCACCTCCATGATCAAGGGCGAACCGTCCCCATCGGTAAATGGGAAATCGTAGATATCGTAGATGTGGCCGTCCGGCCCGGTCCACTCCCAGCGATGTGGCCCGCCGGTCCTGAGCACCGTGTAGGTCTCACACGTCTCGCAGGGTTCCGTCCGGCCGAAGAGGTACTCGTAACACCGCCGCCCCTCCGATTGGCCGAACCGCTCTTCGAAGAACCGATTCGCGAACGGCACGCGGTAATCCTGCGACAGCAGAATCACGTAAGCCGGCAGCATATCCAGCACGGTATTGAGCCGCTGGCGCTCCGCCTGAACCGCCTCGGCCACCTTCTTCTGCTGCTCGCTGTGATGAAGCTCTTCTTCGGCGAGCTTGCGCTTCGTAATATCGCTGAACACCACTGCAAACCGCCCCGTCGCCGGCCGGTAGGCGAAGACCTCGTACCACCGGCCCAACTCCTCGCTGTAATCCTCGAAATGTCCCGGCTCACCCGTCATCGCGACGCGCCCATAGCTCTCGATCCAGCGGCGCTCGACGGACGGCAGGACCTCCAGCACGCGCCGCCCCACAACCTCCGCCGCCTTCAATCCGGTCAATCGCTCGAACGCCGGGTTCACCTCAAGGAACCGGTAGTCGCACGGCCGGCCCTCGGCGTCTGTGATAATCTCGTGCAGGGCAAAACCGTCCGTCATATTGCTGAACAGTGACCGGTATCGCTCCTCGCTCCTTCGAAGCGCCTCGTCCGCCGCCACCCGTTGCAGGGCCAGTCCGATGTTCGCCGCCAACGACTCATAAAAGCCCACATCGTCCGGCGTGAATCGCCCCGGCCGACGCCCATTCAATTGCAGCAACCCGACGAACTCCTCCCCCGAGCGCATGGGAAACAGCCCAACCGACTCGTAACCCTCGTGAATGCACCGGTTGCGCGGATGCGTCCGCGGGTCGTCCTCGCGGGGCAGCGCCAACAGCTCGCTGGCCTTGTTCGTCCAGAAACTCCCCCCCTGCGTAAAACACGGCATCTCCGGGTCAATCCCCCCCGTCAACACCAGTCCGCACGTGCATTCGAGAACCACCTTGCCGTCCCTGCCGCGCAGAATCGCTCCATCGGCCCCTCGCTCACAAAGCGAGTTTTCCTCCCGAAGAAAATCCTGCGAGAAGCCGTTCTGCTCGAAATACGGCCAGTCATCCCCCACGCGAAGCCGCAACCCCACTGCCTCGAAGTCCGTCGCTTCGCGAATCACCCGCAGCGTCTCGCGCATGACCGTATGGAGATCATCGCCACGGTTGAGCGTCCGCAGAATATCGGTCAGCAGGCGCTGGTTCGCCTGGGCACGCTTGCGCTCACTGATGTCCTGGGTTATGCCGAACCCCCCCTGCCCGCGGCCTGCGGCGTCAAACTGCGGATGCACCTTCTGCCGCACCCACTTGACCAGCCCGTCGACGACGATTCGGTGCTCCAGGTCGCACGCCTTACCCCGCACGGCCGCCTCCCAAAGGCACTCCACATGCCCCCGGTCCTCGGGATGCGCACCCCCCAGAAGCGCCTCGCGGCTGATCGGCGCCCCCTTCGGCAGGCCGAATATGCCGCAGGCCTCGTCCGATGCGTGTATCCGGTTCAGCCGCCGGTCCAGTCGCCACGTGCCAATGACACCTGCCGGCGCGGCTGTCTTGTCCTGTTCCATAACGGCCCACTCACAATCAATGAAGAATGCCCTGCCCCATTATCGTATCGTCGAGACGGTCGCAATGCAAGCCCCTCCCCGCGCCGGGGCCGGCCCCGGCGATAGGAAACCGCGATAACAGGCCTGATACCCCCGTCACAAGCCGCTGCGAACGGGCGTCAGCATCCCGATGCGCCACTGGAATTGGCCGTACCCCCTGCCGGACTTGTCCTTGTCCCACATGCCCTGGAAGACGAATCGCAGGTCCGCCGGATCGACCGTCAGGGTCTCATCATATCCATCCCGAATCAGCTCCCCATGGCTGATATTGTCGGTCCAGGGCTCGACGCCGGCGGCTGGCCGTACGTTGTTCCACCCCGCGAACGGCCGCTCGGCCGTATCCGCCACCGGCGTCCACGGGCCATCCAGCCGGTCCGCGATATAGGCCTTGTAGTACCGCCGGCCGTTTTCCTCGATGACGGTCAGGTACTTGTCCATGCCTTTGAGTCGGTACGTGTGGCTGGCCTCGAAGACCCTGGCCTCCAGCGCCAACTCGCAATCCCCAAATCCCCGTGGGAAATCTTCCAATTTCGTCCACAGCCGCCACATCTTGCCGTTGAGGCTGGTCAGAAACAGATACGCCCGCTGGTCGTCGCAGATAATCCAGTAATCGAGCCCCCCTTCCTTGCGCGGGTCCTGCGGGCCGCCGTCCAGGATGGCCGCCGCCTTCGTCCACGAGCCGCCGTCGGCGATGTCGGTTGTCGTCGAATACGCCACCCACATCTTGTCGGCTCCGGGCACGCCCATCTGATAGACCAGATACCACTTCTCGTGCGGCCGGAAGAAGAACACCTGCGGGGCGCAGTAGTAATCGCTGTCGCTGACCCGCAGAATCGTCCGCTTCGACGCATCCGCCTGCTCCCATTTCTCAAAGGAACAGTGCTCGATGGCGGACTTGCCCTCCAATTTGACCGTCATAAACACGTGCCACCGCCCCCGATGGAACACCACCGTAGGGTCCTTCTGGGCATGGCTGACCTCCGCCTCGCGCTTCTCGGCCCCAATCAAAGGCCCCGAATACTCCCACATCGCCGGAAGCTGAAATTCAGCCGCCTTACCCCCCTGCGCCTTCGCCCTTAGCACCCCAATCGACGGCAACCCCAACCCCAGAACCAACCCCACACCCACAACTGCATACACGACCCAAGACCTCATTGCAGGCTCCTTGTCCACCTTCATCTTGTCAAGGAAGTATACATTCCAACGCCCCTATACTACCCGCGCGGACCCGCATTTCCAACATCCGATGCCGTATCCCCTGCGGCCAAAGGCCTTGTTCGCACTGCCCGCGGAGGCAACGCTCCGCGGAAAAATCCGCAAGATGCTGGACAACAGTTGAACATACGTATAGCATGAGATACACCTTCCACAATGAAAGATTAGGAGAACACTGAGATGATGAAAAAGATGAATCTTGCCGCGGCAGTACTTTGCCTGGCGGTCAATGCCTTTGCCCAGAGCGCCGACGAGGGCTGGATTTCCCTGTTCAACGGCAAGGACCTGGACGGGTGGCGGGCCAGTGAGAACAAGGGCACCTGGTCGGTGAAGGACGGCCTGCTGATTACACATGGCGAGCGAAGCCACCTGTTCTATGTCGGACCGGTGAACAACGCCCAGTTCAAGAACTTCGAGTTCAAGTGCGTCGTCAAGACCGAGCCGGGCAGCAACTCCGGCATGTACTTCGCCACGGCGTATCAGGAGACCGACTGGCCCGCCAAGGGCTACGAAGTTCAGGTCAACAATACCCACAGCGACCCCAAGAAAACCGGCGGCCTCTACAACGTCAGGGACGTCATGAACAACAGCCCTGCCAAGGACGGCGAATGGTTCACACAGCACATCATCGTCCGCGGCAGGCAGATCATCGTCAGGGTCAACGGCAAGACGACCGTCATGTACAACGAGCCCGAATCGGTCGCCAACAGCAACGTCGGCCGCAAGCTCGGCGTCGGGACGATCTGTCTGCAGGGCCATGACCCCAAGAGCGTTGTCTACTACAAGTCCGTCGCGATCAAGCCCCTGCCCGACGACGCCCGCGAGAAGATCCGCGTCGGCGTGCTCACGGGCGGCCATGATTTCGAGCGCGACCACTTCTTCAAGCTCTTCGAAGGCTACGACGACATCGAGTACATGGAGTGCGAGCAGAAGGACCACAGCGAGGTCTTCGAGGATATCTCCAAGTGGGATTTCGACGTTCTGGTCTGCTACAACATGACCCAGAACATCTCCGAGAAACGCCGCGCCAATCTGCTCAAGCTGCTGGAGAACGGCATGGGCCTGGTCGGCTTCCACCACAACATGGGGGCCTTCCAGGAATGGCCCGAGTACAAGAAGATCATCGGCGCGCGGTACAATCTCAAGGCCACCGAGGAAGGCGGCGTCCAGGTTCCCGGCAGCACCTACAAGCACGACATCGACATGAACTGCAAGATTGCCTCCCAGCGGAACCCCATCACGCGGGGTCTGAGCGACTTCCAGATTCACGATGAGGGCTACAAAGGCGTCAGTTTCGAGTCGGACAATCGCGTCTTCCTGACAACCGACCACCCCGACAGCGACCCGACGGTCGGCTGGACCCGGCGTTACGGCAACGCCCGTATCGTGGGCCTGATGCTCGGCCACGACGGCAAGGCCTATGCGAATGAGAACCTCCGCGCCATCGTCGCCAACTCCATCCGTTACACGGCCGGGCAGCTTGTACCGCAGAGATCGCAGAGAACGCAAAGGTAGGTAAGACCAGAGACCCCAGACATCAGACCCTCGGCTCACGCGCAATGGCCTGATGGTGCGTATGCGAACGTTGAACGTTAAACATTGAACGTTAAACGTATGTTTAATACCCCAGCCGCCCCCAGCAACCCCGCTGCATCCGCTGGAGGTCCTCTTTGCCCTCCGGCGTCGTGGGTTTCCATCTCAGTGGGTATGAGTCCTGCCGCGCCCGGCCTTCCTTGATCGTCTCGGTCGCACTCCATTTCCAGTAGTCGGCATGACCGTCGGCGAACGCCACATTCGTCCCGTCGCCGTGGCGGACCGGCGGGTCGTCCCACCATTGTTCCTGGTTGTAGTGAACGGCGAACCCATCGGGCGACATATATCCCTCGTCGATGAACACCAGCCGATAGGCAGGGGCGGGGCTGTGGATGTCCGTCCGCAGCTTGATGAACAGCCCCTTCTGCTGCACGCCCTCGCTGGGATGGCCCACGGCGTTCATACTGAACATGATCGAGTACGTCAGCACCTCGCCGCGTCGCCCCGTAGGGCAGCAGTAAATGGCCTCATCCTTGATATAGGACCACAAGGCTCCGTGGCGGATACCCTGCAATGTAACCGCCTGATCTGTGGCCGAGAACTGATCGACCCACGCCAGTTCCCCCCGGTGGTCCGCCCAGGTCATGTTCTGGTTGCTGTAGCCGGTGGCGCCGTTGACGATGCGCTCGTTGTTCTCGTCGGCATACATCGTCCAGGCCAGTATCAATTGGCGCAGGTTGCCCATGCAGGCGGCGCGGTAGCCCTGCTCCCTTGCCAACTTCAGCGCCGGCATCAGAATGGCCATCAGGACGGCGATAATCGCAATGACCACGAGCAGTTCAATGAGTGTGAAGGCCTTCAACCTGCTCATACGCCGCTCCTTTCCGGACCGCCCATTCGGGCGGTATCGAACGCAAAAACGCCGTCGTCGGCTCGCATCAGCCGAAGTGGTAGTGCTTCTTGACGGCTTCGGAGACCTCCCACGTGCATTCCAGGTCCTCGGGAAAGACCACCAGATCGCCCGGCCCGAAATTCACCGAGTCCTTACAGTCGCTGACCGTCACCTTGCCCTGTAGAATGA
>DDXG01000199.1 GCA_002347125.1 Phycisphaerales bacterium UBA2266 | reverse complement strand
CCAACGGCCCCCCCCACGCCCCCGTAGTCCGTTCTATTCGCATAGAAGGTGCAGTTCACAATATCAGAACTGGCATGTCCCGGCATTTCCCAGCCTATTGCCCCACCATAGCCCGCTGAGTTCCGGACAAAGGCGCAATTCTCAACCAAGGGCGATCCGCCAAGAATATGTATAGCGCCGCCCACACCGAGCGCACCATGGCAGTTATCCCTGAATACGCACCCTCGGAGGACAGGCCTCGAGTAGGAGCCGCAATGCACTCCCGGAATTCCTCTGGTGATCGTGAAGCCANNACACTACCGGAATTCTCCGATACCTGCCATCCAGAACGCACCGTGCTGGGCCGCTCTCGCTGCGGACCGTGATTGCCTTACCCCGGAACGAGAACCAGTCATTCTCTCCGGCATACACCCCGTCGGCCACGACAACCTCATCCCCGTCATTCGCATCGTCAATCGCCGCCTGGATGTTGTTGAAATCCGCCGGTCCGTCGTCATCGACGGTGATGATGCGGGGGCCGCTACGGAGGGTGAATGGGGCGTCGCTGGTGTCGTAGATGTTGCTATCGGCGGCGTCGCGGACGCGGATGAGGCACTGGCTGGAGCCGCCCGGCGGGGTGGCCCAGTCGTATGAGCAAACGCCCGCCAGCGGGGCGGCCGTGATGGGCGTCCACGTGGTCCCGCCGTCGGGTGAGTAGTCGAGGTGGTACTGGCCGGCGCGAGTGCCGCCCGGCCGCGAATCCGTCCAGGTGATGCTCCACACGGAGCCGGCGACGATCTGCTGACCGCCGTTGGGATTGAGCAGCGTCAGCAGCGATGATACGTGGATGGAGATGCTGAAGGCCGCCATCGGGTCGTCGCAGAAGAACCGCCAATCGCCGGCCGCCAGCGGCCCGAACTGCCCCTCCGCGTACCCGAACACCGGATCATACTCAGCCGTACAGTCGCCCTCATGCCCCTGGACCCACAATCGGATGGTCCGCGCCGTCGAATCGACCGTGACCAACGCCGTCGGGATACCCGAATCCGGGTGAATGGGGTCGAGTGGACGGCCGCACCAGAGGTGAAATTTGCATCCGTTGCTGAAGGTCTGCGTGGTCCCGGAGAACTGCACCACGTCCGTAGTCCTGGGTGCGGCCGGCGAAACCTCCCACTGCGAGCCGCCCGGCGACTCGCCCGGCGCCCACCAGAAAGGGAACCCCAACTGCTCGACCTCGGCCCGCAGCAGGCGGCAGGGCCCGCCCGCGATAAACAGACCTGCCACCAGCAACGTAACTCCCGCGAGTCCACCTCTGGCATCCATCATGTCGGCCTCCTTCTGTCCGGCGTCTCCTGCCGGTGCTTCTTGCCTCCTGGGTACCTGCCTATCTTACCACATACGTCAGCCATTCCACAAGCCTGCTCGCCTATCATTCGTAAGTCATTGTATAACAATATCTTACGTCTCAGACATCGCACGGCCCGACCCCACGGCCGGCACCGGCGCTACCTATATGTCGATTTCGCAGGCAAAACGTGCCGCGGATTCTCGGAAAAATGTGCAATTCCTTCGATTATCTCCAACCGGGCAAAACCCTTACGCACATCAAGGAACTTTCCCAGCGGCATCCGGCCTTCGAGGACCCTATAGTGCTCGTGAGGCTGCAAAGATCAGGGCAGCACAATCATGTTTCGCCAACACTAAACTCAGGAGTATGGAAATGTGCCAGAGCTGTGGATGTACACCCTGTGAGACCTGCGGAAGGCCCATCGAAGACAAAGTCTGCTCCGGCTGCGGCGATAAGGCCGCCGACTGCACCTGCGAGCCTGAGCAGTAGCCGCTTTTGCATGGCCGGTTTCAGGCGATGGATTCAGCGGTCGGACGGGCCGTAGTAGGAACAGCACGTGCGATCTGTCTCCCAGACGGTGATGCAATGTAGCTCCATCTGCCCGAAACAGCCCTTGAGCCGGTCCCATGCGAAGACCGCCAGGTTCTCGATGGATGGAATCACGGCGGCGAAATGGGCCACATCGACGTTGAGGTTCTTGTGATCGAGCGCGGCAATGACCTGCTCATCGACGATTCGCTCGAAGCGGCCGACGTCCAGCCCCTTGCCGCCGTCGGGCGCCTTGACCGTTACCTCGACCGTGTAGTTGTGCCCGTGGCCGGAGGGGTTGGCGCACTTGCCGAAGACCTCGATGTTCCGCTGCTCGGAGAGCTTGTCGTTCCAGAGCTTGTGCATCGCGGCGAACTCGAACTTCTCGCTGAAATAGACCATCTCGGCCACCTCACTATCAATCGCCAGGCTGCGATAGGGATTCAGTTGCAGCCGCAGTTGTGCTACGCGGACGGCCGCCCAGCAGCCATCCAGCAGCCGCCATGCCCGCCCCAAAAGGCCCGCCAATACTGAGAAGCCGATATGCCGACGCTCTCGCCAGTGCTCCCGCACAGCCGCGGCAAAGACGGGCACGACGCGTTGGCGCACGGCCGCGTCGATATCCACGACATTTCGCACGAATCCGGTCTCGGCCTCGATGGGCCCGGCCACCTCAACGGCCAACTCGAAGAACATCGCCAGGCCCGTCCCGCTCGGACGCGATGCGAAGGCGTTGGCCCCCTCCACGTCCTCATCGAGAAACGCATTGACGGAGAATCGCACGCTTCGCCGCAGTCGGTGCATGGGCCCCCCTACCGATGCCGGTCCCGCATGAGGCCGAGCACCTCGCTGCGGCTGCGCGGGTCGCGACGGAACACGCCGCGGACCGCCGATGTGACCATCTCCGAGCCGGGCTTCTTGACCCCGCGGATGGTCATGCAACTGTGAGCGGCCTCCAACACCACGGCGACGCCCTGTGGCTGGAGGTTGTCCATGATGAAGTCCGCAATCTGCAGCGTCAGCCGCTCCTGGACCTGTAAACGCCGGGAGAAGCACTCCACGATCCGCGCCAGCTTGCTGACGCCCAGGACCTTGCCCGCGGGCAGATACGCCACGTGCGCCTGCCCGATGAACGGCATCAGATGGTGCTCGCAGATGCTGTAAAACGGGATGTCGCGCAGCAGCACGATCTCGTCGTAGTTCTCCGTGAAAACGCTCTTGAGGTGCGTCTCGGGCTTCTCGTCCATGCCCGCCAGCAGCTCCTCGTACATCCGCGCCACGCGGGCGGGCGTCTCGCGGAGGCCCTCGCGGTTGATATCCTCACCGACGGCGCTGAGAATCTCCAGCACGGCCTTCTCAATCCGCTGGCGGTCGATCTGGCGGTTTCTGCGTGTCATCTACTTGCCCCCGGCCATGTTCATCAGGAACGCCGTCAGCAGACGCACGCCGAACGCCGTCGAACCCTCGGCGGCGTATGCGTTGGCCTGCGCGAATATGTCCATCCCGGCGATGTCCAGGTGCGCCCAGCGGGCCTGGCCGGCGAACTGCCGCAGGAAAGCCGCCGCCGTGCACGCCCCGCCCCACTTGCCGCCGATGTTCTTGAGGTCGGCAATCTTGCTCTTCATCTGTTCGGCGTATTCATCCCCGCAGGGCAGGCGCCAGACCTTCTCTCCGCTGTCGGCGGCCGCCTTCTCAAGGGCCTTGCACAGCCTGTCGTCGTCGGTCATCAGACCGGCCCTATGGTTACCCAGGGCGACCATGCACGCCCCGGTCAAAGTGGCGATATCAACGATGATATCGCACTTCTGCTCGACGGCGTAAGCGATGGCGTCGCAGAGGATCATCCGCCCTTCGGCGTCGGTGTTGAGGATTTCCACGGTCTTGCCGCTGTAGGTCGTTATGATGTCGCCGGGGCGGTAGCTGTGCCCGCCGGGCAGGTTCTCCGCCGATGGGATCAGGCCGCAGACATTCAGCGGCAGGCCCAACTGGGCGACCGCCCTCATCGTCGCCATGACCGCCACGCCGCCGCTCTTGTCCAGCTTCATCTGGTCCATGTTCTCGGCCGGCTTGATGCTGATGCCGCCGGAGTCGAACGTGATAGCCTTGCCCACCAGGGCGATGGTCGGCGAACCCTTGCGCGGCCGCGTGGGCGTGTATTTCAGCTCAATAAACCGCGGTTCACCCGCCGAGCCCGCCCCTACGGCCAGGATTCCGCCCATACCCTTGCGGGTAAGTTGCTTCTTGTCCAGGACCGTGCATTCGAGGCCCTTGTGCTCGGCCGCCACCCGCAGGGCCTCCTGGGCCAGAGCGGGCGGATTGATCACATTGCCGGGGCGGTTGGCGATGGTCCGTCCGTAGCACTGGGCCTGGCCGATGACAGCCCCGACAGCAACGCCCCGCCGCAGGTCCGCCATCGCCTTGGCGCTATCGTCCACGACGCAGACCGCCAACGCCGGCAGCCGCCCGTTGTCGCCGCCGGAGACGTACTCATCGTAGCGATAGCTGCCGAAGTACGCCCCCTCGACCATGGCCTGGGCGGCCGCTGCCGGCTTGATCCGCGGCGCGGCCTTGTGCAGGGCCAGGCTCAACTGCTCAATCTTTGCCGCAACCGCCCTCTTGCCCGCCACCGCCGCGGCCTTGCGAAGCGTGTCGGCATCCGCGTCTTTCTGTTTGCCAAGACCCACAAGCAGTATGCGCCCGGGACCTGTCACGCCTTTGCTGTACGCGATCTCGCAGGAACCCATATCGCCCTTGAACTCACCGGCCGCAAGTACGGCGGAGATTGCCCCCCCTGCCGACTTATCAAGGGCCAGGCCGAGCTTGTCGAGACCCTTAACGTCCGAGAATACTCCAATCGCCAGTGTCTCAAGGGCGTCTTTGGAGAAGTCCGCCTTTGCAGCCCTGGCACTTACCTTGATGATTTCTTTCATGGGGGTCTTTCGCAAGACGGCTACTTCTTTCGCTTATCTGCATTGCCCGCGGCCCGATGCCGCAGGTAGCTCTCAATGAAGGCGTCCAGGTCGCCGTCCAGCACGG
>DDXG01000147.1:10651-20191 GCA_002347125.1 Phycisphaerales bacterium UBA2266 | reverse complement strand
TTGACCTTGACGAACGGCTTGTCGGCGCGAGGGCTGTTGTAGTGAATGGCGTGGGCGACCAGGTCCTTGCCGGTGCCGCTCTCGCCGCGAATGAGCACGGTGGTATTGCTGTCGGCGACCTGCTCGATCAGGCGGTAGACCTCGCGCATCGCATTGCTGCTGCCGGTCATGTTGTGCACGCGGAAGCGGTCCTTCAGTTCCTGCCGCAGCCGAACGTTCTCGTCCGCAAGCCGCTGCCGATCCGACTCGACAAGATTGCGGAGCTTGACCGCTTGGGCGACCATGGTGGCGATGATATTGAGCAATTGCACATCGGCCTCGAAGTCCGTGGTTCGCGACGCCCGTCTGTCCACGCTCAGAGCTCCTATCGTTCGGTTTTCGAGCTTGATAGGAACGCAGAAGAATGCGATACGCTCGCCTTTGCGCGAGCCGCGATCGCCGGTCTTGTGCAGAAAGCGCGGGTCTTTGGAGATATCCGGCACAACGATATCCCGGCCGGTCTGGACGACCTTGCCGGTGATTCCCTCTCCGATACGATACTCGCCCAGTCGCCTGGATTCCTCGCTCAGGCCGTGCGCGACCCGGATTCGGATGGTCTCGGTCATGGGATCGAGAAGCGTAATCGTGCCCCGTCGCAGCTTGAAGTGCGTGTCGAGCGACATAAGGATCGATTTGAGCGTACTTTCAAGGTCCAGCGACTCGGCCAAGGCCTGAGCGATATCACTGAGGATCAGCACTTCGGTCGCAGGTTTTGTGGGCATATTCGAAGCTCCATGAGACTTTTTGCGCGAGAATAACATAATTGTAGGCCCTCCGCAAGGAAATACATTTTTGTGCAATTGCGCCCAAGCCCACACGCTCCTTGGCCGCCAGTCTGTCCAACAATCATCACTGGGGCCAGATGGATTCGAGTTCGTTCACGACTAGAGAGCGAACCACCGTCTCGCCGGATTTCGTGAAGACCTCAAGACTCCGGTTGTCCTCGGGCAGGATGCCGCCCATCGGCATATAGATACGCCCGTCATTGGCGAATATCTCGATGATGGTGCGGTCCACGAGGATTTCCAGTCGGATGCAGCCATCCACAGGGGCCAGGTCGGCGGTCTTATCGCGGCATTGGAGTTGCCGCTTCTGTGTGTCGTAGGTGATGGTCGTACCACGGACCACCACGCCGAACTGCCCGGCCGCCCCAACAGCGAATTCCGCCACGATATGGAACAGCTCACCCTCGATCTTATCGAGCAGGTTCTGTCCCGGCCGGAGCGCGACATCCTTCCAGGTATTCCCGCTGACATGCAGTGTTCTCAACTCCCCAACCGGCTCGGCGAACATCCGCACGCCCTGCTCCGTCGTCCGCAGCGTCAGTTCCACCGGGAACGTCATCGACTGATTGAACGGCATCCCCGGCGTATCGACCCGGGCCCAGCCGATCTGAATCCGACGTCCATCCGATTCCGGTATATCGCTGAAGGTCTGCGACGCATAGAAACAGTTGCCGTAGCTGAACTTAATGGCCTGTGTCCGCGGGGTGAACTGCCGGCCGTCGAAGTCCCCCAGCAGGTAGTCGCCACTGCCACCGTAGAGCACCCACAGACGGCTGGCCTCATTCCCATCGACGGGCAGCTCGAACAACTCCGGACACTCGTGGAAGCACTTGAGCCTGCTCGTCATTTCCCATTGCTTGAGGTCCTTCGACGTAAAGAATCCCATTTCATGGCCATCGAGATAGAGCACCATCACCCAACGCAACGTCGGCTCATGCCATAGGACCTTCGGGTCTCTGTTGCCGCCGTTGATATGGCCGATGACGGGATTGCCCGGGTACTTGGTGAAGGTCCGCCCCCGGTCGTTGCTGTATGCGATCGACTGCGTATACGGTTGGCCCCTGGAGGCCCGATTCTCCCCGCCGGCGGACGTGTAGAAGCACACCAGCGGCTTCTCGTCGCCTGTCTGGAAGCCCGATGTGTTGTTCCAGTCGATGACCGCCGAGCCGGAGTAGATCGTGCCGAGATGGTCCGGATGGAGCGCATCGCCCAGTTCCTCCCAGTGCACCAGGTCCCGGCTGACGGCGTGGCCCCACGTCATATTGCCCCACGCCCAGCCGTAGGGATTGTGCTGATAGAACAGGTGGTACTCGTCTTTGTAGAAGACCATCCCGTTGGAGTCATTGTTCCAGCCCCGCCGCGAGGTGAAATGAAACTGCGGCCGGTGCTTCTCCCGGTAGAGCCCCTCAAGGCCCCTGATCCGGTCGTCGAGCGTGATGACTTTCAGCAGGTTTGGGTCCATCCCGAACGAATCGTGCAGCTTGAGCGTCGCCGTCCTGCCCGCGAATTGGGCCATATCGAGAAACACCCAGAACTGCGGATCGCTGACGGCCAGCTCCACGTCGAAATCCCGCACGATCCGCCCGTCGACCACCACGTCCAGATACACCTTCGGCGCCCCCGTCCGCACCGGCAGGTTGATGTACCGCTTGTCCAGCAGGATCTCCCGCGTCAGGTCCACCGGCTCGATCTTGCGGTCGCTCTGGAAGATGTGATCGACGCTGATATGCCCCCAGCCGCCGGTTCGCTCATCGACAATCTGAATCCGCGCCTCCTCGCCCATCAGCTCCGACACATCCCAATGGCTCCAACTCAGACGCTCCGACCCGCCCGGCCGGTCGTTGGGACCGGTGGCCGTGCGAACCACCTGATCGGCGACCATCAGGTTGATGCACGCCTGTCCCGGATACATGCCGCCGCCGATCAGGAAGTTGATGTAACGCCGTTGAATCCTGAAACCCGGCGACGTCAGCGTGCCGGTCGTGTCGTCACCTTTGTAGTACGTATTGACCAGCCCCCTGCCCAGATAGCCGGAGACCTCCATCTGGTTGGCCAACGTCCCGCGCACCGGCCCGGGCCCGAACGCCTCCCCCGTGGCGACCCATTGCCCATAGTCCTCGCCCTCAAAATCCGCGATCAGAATATCTTCCCCCGCCACCCCAACCGTAGCCACGCTCAGCAACACAACAACGGCACATATATTCATGGTCTTCTCCTCTTGCGGTCATGCCGACCAGTCCTGTCTAAATCCGAAATCCAAAGCACGAAATACGAAACAAACTCGAAGCACGAAATCCTAATGACCGAAATCCCGAAGCGAGTTCGGGATCGCCCCTCGGATGGGCCGTTTCGAGTCTTGAGCCTTTGGTAATTCGTGCTTGTTTCGAGTTTCGGATTTCGTGCTTCGCGCGAAGTCGTAGGGTGGGCAGATGTCATTTCTGCCCACGCAGTCACCTTTATGCAAACGCCCCAAACACCCGCCGCGCGTAGTCGCAACTCCTCCTGTGCGACTCCACAGCGCTCATTGTCCTGGGCGTGCCGGCCTCGACCGCCTGCTCCAGCACCACATGGGGCTTGACCTTGATCTTCCGCAGATGTTCCGCCAGCCGCTCATAGTTGATGTCCCCCGGCCCGAACGCCTCCGTCCAGACACCATCCTTCGACTGTCGCAGATGCAACTCGGTGATCCGCCTGCCGTACAACTCCAGAATATCGAACACGGCCACCTCGCTGTTGCCCGAACCGCGGTACACCCAATGCGCATCGAAACACAACGTGACATTGTCGGGATCCGTGCCCACCATCATGTGATGGAACTCCCGCGCCGCGTTGCGAAGCTCGATATCATGAAAATGATACGACAGCGTCAGCCCCGTCGCCCGAAGCTTGCCACCCAGCGTGTCCAGCGACTTGGCCTGGAACCTCAGTTGGGCGTCGTCCTTGTTCTGCGGCCCGCCCCACTGAATCGGCGAGGGATTGACCACGACGATCTTCGTGCCGATCTTCTCGGCGGCTTCGGCGATGGCCAGTACATCGGCGATGCTCTTGTCGAGGGCGGCCGGATCGTGCAGCGTGCTATTGACGTAGAACGAACGCATCTGCACCCCGTGCTTGCCCAGCAGCGGCGCGTACTGCCGGACCTGCGCCAGAGAACCGACCAGTGGTTCAAGACCGTCGAGGCCACTGACGGCAATATCCGCGAATGAGGCATCCAGGTCGGCGTTGAAATCGCGGTTCTCGCGGCCGTAATAGGTTAGCCACGGATACTGATTGCCCGCTAGGTGCAGCTTCCGTTCGGACGGCTCCGCTGCAAAGGACATCCCGGCCACGGCAACGGCCGTGAACCCCATACCCTGCACAAGACGACGACGAGAAAGGACGGTATCGGACATCATTGGGCACTCCTGCCAGCCTGTTTGACCATCAAACCGCCTGAACGGGCCCGCGGCCCGCCATGCGAACCCCAGTATGAGACGCGCAGACCCGCCCGGCAAGCCAAATCCAGCCTCCACTAGCGCCTGCCGGCCTTGGCCTTTCCGCCGCGACCTTTAAGTTCCGCACCGTAACACGTATAATCCAACCGTCCGGCCGTCGGGCGTAAGATGTAAGACGACAATGGCCGCATTAACGGAGCCACGGAATATGGCAAGTCGACACAGGACGAGCTTCATGCCCATGCTGGCGGTAGTCGCCTTCGCAGGTTTGTTCATGCCGGCCGGCCCGCACGCGGCCGCGGCGGCCGACAGGGGCCTCGACTATATCGACACGAGTTTCGAGAACGCCTCGGCCCTCTACTGGCTGACCGATCCCAACGGCGTCGTCCACGTCTATCTCAATTATGAGCATGAGCGGGCCTCGGTCAACCGGGCGACGCTGCACTGGCACTTCGGGCTGGAGGGCCGCCCGGGGGCGGACGTGACCCTCATCCTGCACAACTTCGACAACATCTGGAACGGGCGGCCCGGATCGCCCATCGATGACCGCACCATCAGCGTTGTCTCCCCCGATGGCCGCAACTGGACCGTCGTCAAAGGCCGCAAGACCCACGACAACGGCTTTCAGTTGGACCTGAACCTCCATTCCGGCCGACTCTACGTCGCCCGTATCGAGCCCTACCGCCTGTCCGACCTCGACGCCCTCAAGCAGTCCATTGCCGCCAACAACCTCGTCGCCGTCGAGACCATCGGCCGAACCGTCCAAGGCCGCGATCTGGAGATCATCCGCATCGGCCGGCCCGAGGCCCCGCGCCGCGTCCTGCTGCGGGCCCGGGCCCATCCCTGGGAATCCGGCGGCAACTGGGTCATCGAGGGCCTCATCGAGCGTCTGCTCAAAGACGACCCGGACGCCCGCCGGTTCCTCGATGCCTACTGCCTGTATGTAATGCCTATTGCCAACAAAGACGGCGTCGCCCGCGGGGGCCACCGCTTCAACGTCCGCGGCATGGACCTCAACCGCAAGTGGGACGCCCCGCCCGACCCGGACCTCGCGCCGGAGAACCGCGCCCTCGAACGGTGGCTGGCCTCCATGATCGCCACCGGCCGCCGGCCGGACCTTGCCATCGACCTGCACAACGACGCCGACGGCAAACTTCATATCAGCCGACCCGACATCGACCTCGACCAATACCTGGCCGCCATGAAGCGATTCGAAGCGATGCTCCGAGGGCACACGTGCTTCAGCGAGGGATCCACCGGGGGCAGCTTCCGCAATCCCGGCTCCTTCGGCGAGGGCCTGCTGGAGCGGTTCGGCGTCACTGCCTGCATACTGGAACTCAACGCCAACTGGATCGCAGGCCTGGACGATTACCCTACCGCCGCCAACTGGAAGAACTTCGGCGCCCGACTCGCCGATGCCTTCTATCATTACTTCAAAGATGAGCCGTGACCAACTACGAGCCACTGCCGCAAACGGAGGCCCCAATGACCTACACCTATCGCGACATCGCCAAGATGATCGACCACTCGCTGCTGAACCCCACGTTGACCGTCGCGGACCTTGAGGCCGGATGCCGGGTGGCTGTCGAGTACGACGTCGCCAGCGTCTGTATCATGCCGTATTACCTCAGACGCTGCGCCGAACGGCTCGCCGGCAGCACCGTCGTTCCCAGCACGACCATCGGCTTTCCGCACGGCGGTCACGCCACCCGGATCAAGGCCGCCGAGGCACAGCAGGCCCTCGACGACGGCGGCCGCGAACTCGATATGGTCATCAACATCAGCAAGGCCCTCAGCGGCGACTGGGATTACGTCCGCGAGGACATCCGCGCCGTCATCGAACCGGCCCACGCCCGCGGCCAGAAGGTCAAGGTCATCTTCGAGAACTGCTACCTGGCCGATGAGCACAAGATCCGCCTGTGCGAAATCTGCGGCGAGCTGGCGGCCGACTGGGTCAAGACGAGCACCGGCTACGGAACAGGCGGCGCCACGGATGAGGACCTCATACTCATGCGTAAGCACTCCCCGGCCCGCACCCAGGTCAAGGCCGCCGGAGGCGTCCGCACCCTCGACCGACTGCTCGAGGTCCGGGCCCTCGGCGTCACCCGCGTAGGCGCCAGCCGAACCGCCGACATCCTTGAAGAATGCAGGTCCCGCCTGGCATCCTCAGAGGGTGCGTGAGAAGCCGGTTTGCCGCAGTATGGGCATCCCATTCGCTTCGCCCAGGACAGGTCTGCCCATACGTCGCAGGGCTATCCTGCCCCTGCCATTTGCTCTGTGCCACGGGCGAGACGCCCGTGGTACTCACGGGCAGGATGCCCGTGCTACGTTTCACACATCCTCCGGCACCGGTACGCCACCGGGCGCGGGGTCGCCGCGGCCGCCCCCGCGGATGAGAAGCTCAACGCACGTTCGGGCGGTGCGCCATTCGGTTCCTTTTGCGAGACACACACGCGCCTCTACCCTTGGGCGGAACATGCGCGTTTGTGACGAGTTTTCGCGCCGCCGGCGCCGGCCGCGTCGCCGTAAGTCCTTGTCCGGACGGGAGTAATAATTTTTTCAAAATTCCGCCGATTGGCGCGCCTCTACCCTCGCGTTTGTGACGTTACCTTGCCCAGCTTACCGCGTGTTCCCCATCCCTTCGCTGCGCGAAGAAATGCCACCCGTCCGCGCCTCTACCCTCGCGTTTGTGACGCCATCTTGCCCGGCTTGCCGCGTGAATTAAGGGGGTCCGGTACATTTTTGGGGGTCTGGGTGGCGAGGGCGTGGGCAGCGGGGGGAGGTGCGGCGGGCGTTCGCAAAAAATGTACCGGACCCCGACCGCGCGCGGGACCGCCGGGTGAAGCGGTCTGCGGCCGCGGATCCGCCTCTGGCGGGATTCGGCTTGACGGGCGGTGGGCGGCGTGGTAGGGTAGGAATGGCTCTTTGAGAAGTCCGAGTTGCAGTAATCGCTGGATTTGTCGCTTTGGGCCAGAGACATGGTCGAGGGCGGCGTGTTGCGTGTTGGGTGTGAAGGATGGCACTGGATAATCAGGAAAAGAGGTTCGCATTATATACTAATAGGTTGCTATCCCTAATATATCCCTAATATGTCCTACTATCTGATGGTGATATCATAGGTAGGCATCCAGACCAGACCGGAGGAAGATACTGTGGCTGGTAGCAGGAGCAATACCTTATTGCGAATGGCAACTCTAGCCGCAGTCGTGTGCATTCTATTGGGGCTACTGCTGTTGCCTAGATTTCGTCAGGCGGACCCTGAACCAGATGAGTTCGGCGACGTATTGAGGCTTCTCGCTGAGGAGGGGATCAGTATCATTGCAGTAGGAGATGGCTTATATGAATTCAACATACTATCAGCCGCTTGGGATTTGTGCGACCCTAACATCAGATCGCAAACGCGAGGCCATGTGGCCCTCTCAGAAGACGCAGTATGGTACCTAGATCAGGATGCTGATTACAGGTATTTTGTTCGGCGAGACACATTGGGCACAGAGGAGAGCCAATCAGTCATCGTCGATCTTCCTAGAATTCCAGCACTCATATCTGTAAATCCATCAGGGACATTGCTGGCCTACTGGATTCCCTCCGATGATGGACGTGAAGCAGGTTCTTTGACAGTTGTGGATCTCTCATCTGGGCATAAGGCCGTACTATACGACGGACAGGTGTTTGATATGGCTTGGCTTATATCCCAAGACGCTCTTCTTCTGGGGACTGCTGCAGGATTGATTACTGTCGACATGTCTGGGAATATGAGAAATCTAGGGGTAGAGGGGCAGTGGCCAGACACGCTCTCTGGCGATAGGATAGCATACGCAAGATGGAACAATGGCAAGGGAGCTTGTTACACAAAACGCTTGGGGCAGAAGGAAGATGTAGCCTTTACCCTTGAGAATTATGTATACTGCATGGACTGGGACACGGGCGGACGCTATGCCTTGACTGGCACACTTGCATGGCGGCGGGTCTTGTCCTTCTCGTATGGGGTATTAGTTCAGGTGCATGACACACAGACAGGCAAAACATACAAACTACCGATTGCCCCATTCATCACTCGGAATGTCTTCTGGCACAAATGGCGTGACTATGCGGCTGGGAATAGGGCAGACGGCTCAAGATAGATAACCGGATTCTGTGGGTACGATATTTACTTCATTCCAACTGGCCCCGAACTGGTACCGAGTGACAGCCACCTATTACGAAGGCGCATTGACATGCGAAGTGCAACACGACGGGCGACGGGGATGATGGCCCGGTCGCCCGGTTGCCCGCCGGCCTCAGTCCATGTATCCGAGTTCGGCCAGGCGCTTGTGGACCAGTTCCTCATCGTCCCGGCTCAGCGCCGCGGCCGTGGAGGTTGACGCCGTCTGCCCGGCGGAATCGGCGTATTCCAGGCGCGGGGGCTCGCGGAACAGCTCGTCCATCACCCGCCCATCCATTGGATGGCCTGGGCGCGCCCCCAGGACCGCACAGACCGTCGGGGCGATGTCCACGATGTGCATGTCGCCTCCGCGGCCGGCGCGGACGCCCGGCCCCCGCAGGACGTAAATCCCGTTGCCGTAGTGGCAGCCCGACATGGCGTCCTTCGACTGGGTCACCACGGGGTCGGCCGTCGCCGACGTGGACTGGTGCACGATGTAGCCGTCGCGGGGAACCAGGATCAGGTCGCCGAGGTCCTCGGCGCGGGCCCGCGGCGTCCCGTACAGCTCCTGGGGCGAGACCACCATCTCGAAGACCTTCTCGCCCGTCCCCGGATGGGCCACCTGCATCAGGCGCCGCCGCAACTCGCCGATCAGCCGGTCGTACTCGAAGCCGGGCTCGACGGACCCGTGCGGCTGGCGTCCGCGGAGGTTCACGTATAGATACCCATTGACGGCCGCGAACATGACCATCGCCTTGGAGCGCCGCCAATCCACCGGGCTCTTGAGTTCGACATTCATGGCCTGCGGGCGTTTGCCCCGCGCATGGTCGATGTTGCGACGCAGACGCCGCACGAGTCGTCCCCAGGGCGAGCGGTGCCTGAGATACCCCCAGTCGTACAGCAGCCGGTTGACCTTGATATTCGCCTTCAACGGGCCGAAGCCGTGGTCGCTGAGCACGACCAGGAGGTCGCTGTCCCGGTCGGCCAGGGCCGCCACCCGGGCCACCGCCTCATCGAGCGCCCCCAGCATGGCGAACACGCGGTCCCGCCGCGATACGTGCCGGTCGCGCGTGGGCCGCTCCAGATACGGCCAGATGCGGTGCTGTATCTGGTCGAGGTCCTGGAACTGCACCATCAT
>DDXG01000147.1:0-10614 GCA_002347125.1 Phycisphaerales bacterium UBA2266 | reverse complement strand
TCCACGTGCGTGCCCGGGGTCCCGTACCCTGACACCATGACGCCGTTGACCGGCGGGCACGGATACGTCCACGGGACGTTGATCGACGCCACCGTCAGGCCCTGTTCGCTGAGTTGCCGCCAGAGATTCGGCACGCGGCAGGTCGCGGCGCTGGTGATATGGATACTGTCGTCGCCGCAGCGATACTCCTTGAACCCCACCACACCGTGCGTGTACGGCTGGCAGCCCGTGATGCACGTCGTCCACGCGGCGGCGGTCACCGGCGGCTGGCACGACTGGAGCACGCCATAGGCCCCGGCCGTGCGCAGTCGATGCAGATGCGGCATGTGCGCCTCGACGAGCGTATCGTCAAGAACATCCCAGGTGGCCCCGTCCAGGCCGATGATCAGAACTCTGCGTCTTGTCATGATTTTCACTCAATGCGGCTGACCGTAGCGGCGAGCATATCGCGCAAGTATCGGCCCTGCAACAACTTTTCGACTGAACAGGCCCTGCGGCCGTCAGTACTCGATCAGATAGTACGGCGTCTTGTCGCGGTTCTGGAACATGTACGCCGCATGGCAACTCCAATGAAATGAAAGCCCCATGCATGGCGGGGTTGACACTGTCGGATGCCCGTCCGTAAAATGCCTCACAGCCTCACAGCCTCTCAGGAGGACGGACAAGCAGCAACCGATTTTAGCCGGATACAAGGAGCATCGCATGAAGTCATCCATTCTGTGGGCCCCGCTGGCCCTTGCCGTTACGACACTGACGCTCAACGCATACGCCCGGACAACCGTCGTCTGGGAACGCAACGCCAATGAGACGGCCGGGGCCGGGTTCGCCTTCAAGAATGTGCCCGCCCCATCGAGCAGCGACGCCGCCTCCAAGGCCGTCATCGCCATTGTCGACGGACGGCGGGATGGAAACGGCGGCAATCTCGATAAGCTCACCGATGGGCGGATGCCCACGGACCAGGACCAGCCCCGCGAGAACTTCTTCTTCGCGCAGAATACCGACGGCGGCCGGCTCCTGCTGGACCTGGGCAAGGTCATGGAGGTTAAGCAGGTCAATACCTACTCCTGGCACCCCAACACCCGCGGGCCGCAGGTCTATACGCTCTACGCCGCCGACGGCAAGGCCGAGGGCTTCGTAGAGCGGCCCACGCGACCGACCGACCCGGCCGAGGCCGGCTGGACCCTGGTTGCCAAGGTCGATACGCGGTCGAAGGAAGGCCCCGACGGCGGCCAATATGCCGTCAGCATCTCCAATCCCGACCCCGATGCACGTCTATCGGGGCTCGGCTCGTATCGCTATCTGTTGTTGGACATCTCCCGCACCGAAGGCGATGACCCCTTCGGCAACACCTTCTACAGCGAGATCGACGTCGTGGACCCCAGCGCGCCCGTCGTCGCCGCCGTTGCCGAGCAACCGCAGGCCCAGGGCGGCCGCGAGGTCCTCGAAATCGACGGCAAGTACCGCATCACCATCGACACCACCGACACCCCCGACCTGACCCAATGGGCCAGGGATGAACTGGCGCCCGTCGTGCGGCAGTGGTATCCCAGGATCGTCGCGATGCTGCCCAGTGAGGGCTACCAGGCCCCGACAGACGTCAGCATCAACTTCAGCAGCTCCATGCAGGGCGTCGCGGCCACCGGCGGCACGCGGGTCTCGTGTGCGGCCGCGTGGTTCAGGGGCCAGCTCCAGGGCGAGGCCAAGGGCGCCGTGGTCCATGAACTGGTTCACGTCGTCCAGCAGTACGGCCGTGCCCGGCGCGGCGCCCGCACCCCCGGCTGGGTCGTCGAGGGGCTGGCCGACTACATCCGCTGGTTCCTCTATGAGCCGCACACCCGCGGGGCCGAGATAAGCCGCCGGGCCCTGGCCCGTGCCCGTTACGACGCCAGCTACCGCGTCTCCGGCAACTTCATCAACTGGGTGGTCAACGAATGCGACAAGGACATCGTTAAGAAGCTCAACGCCGCCGCCCGTAGCGGCGAATACTCCGACGAGATATGGAAGGCCTCTACCGGCCGCACGCTCGATGAACTCAACGACCAGTGGAAAAAGGCCCTCGAAGAGCAACTGACGGCCGAGGAACAGGCCAACACCCTCACCGACGAGGAAAAGGCCGCCGGCTGGCGGCTGCTGTTCGACGGCAAGAGCCTCGACGGCTGGCGGAACTTCAAGCGACAGGACATCCGCCCCGGCTGGCAGGTCAGGGACGGCGTCCTCGTCTGCGCCGATCCGCACAACGCCGGGGACCTCTGCACGACCGAGATGTTCGACTGGTTCGAGCTGAAGATCGACTACAACATCTCCAGCGGCGGCAACAGCGGCATCATGTACCACGTCACCGAAGAGGGCAACGCCGCCTGGGCCACCGGTCCGGAATTCCAGTTGGAGGACAACGCGGCCGCCGCCGATCCCGTCCGCTGCGGCTGGCTTTACGCCCTCTACGAGCCGCCCATCGACGAGAAGACCGGCAAGAAGCTCG
Organism: Phycisphaerales bacterium UBA2266; assembly: GCA_002347125.1. Classification (GTDB taxonomy): domain Bacteria; phylum Planctomycetota; class Phycisphaerae; order Sedimentisphaerales; family Anaerobacaceae; genus UBA2266. The sequence continues at coordinate 8,135 of DDXG01000147.1, read as the reverse complement.
ACGCCACGAAGCCCGCCGGCCGGTGGAACACGATCCGCCTGCTCATCAGCCCGGAGCTTTGCGTGCATGAGATCAACGGCGTCAAGTACTTCGACTACGTTCTCGGCAGCGACGACTTCAACGCCCGCGTGGCCAAGAGTAAATTCGGTCGTATGCCCCTGTTCGCCAAGTCCAACAAGGGCTACGTCGCCCTCCAGGGCGACCACGGCCAGGTCTCCTTCAGAAACATAAAAATCCGCCCCATAAAACCCGCGCGCTGATCCCCGCGGCCCAGATGAACAGGCGCATGACCACACCTGCGCCCCCACAAACCGGCCCGCCGCCGGCCCTGGAAAAGGAGGCAATTGCCGCTTGTCGGCCGGCTTATGCGCGGGTATACTCGGTACCCGTCTTCTTGCCGAGGACGACCTGCGTAAAGACTAACGTAATCGTGGTGGTTGGTTGACACTATAAGGCAACCATGAATCCATTCATTCGCAAAATCACGCTTCGCAACTATAAGAGCATCGCTGCCTGTAAACTCAAGATGCCGTCGTTGGCGTTTCTGGTTGGGCCGAATGGGTCGGGCAAGAGCAATTTCCTCGATTGCTTTCGGTTCGTCGCCGACTCGTTGAGGACATCTTTGGACCACGCGCTACGCGACCGCGGGACAATCAAGGACGTGCGACGCCGCTCAGGCGGCCATCCCAATAACTTCTCTATCCGTCTTGATTTCACTCTACCGGAGGGTGAATCCGGGCACCTCGTGTTCCGCATCGGTGCGAAGAAAGATGGTGGATTCGAGGTTCAACAGGAGGAATGCAGAGTAGCCACCGCGCTCATGCAAGAGCACTACTACCACGTCCGCTCCGGCAAGGTAGTCGGACGAAGTTCGCAAAGGCTGCTCCCGGCGGCCCTTCCCGACAGGCTCTTTCTTGTGGCCGCGTCAGGCCTCCCGGAGTTCCGTCCGGCTTTTGACGCGCTTTCCCGCATGGAGGTCTACAATCTCAATCCCCGAGAAATCCAGTCCCCGCAGAAACCGGACCCCGGCGAACTGCTGCGCCGCGACGGAAGCAATATCGCCAGCGTGATGCAAAACCTGGAAAAGGAGCACCTCGATCGCATCAACGACCATCTCTTTCGAATCGTCAAGGGACTGACGGGTGTCCAGACGAGGGTTCTTGGTTCCCAGGAGACAGTTGAGTTCCGTCAAAACGTCAAAGGGCAGAAACACCCGTGGACCTTCCTCGCCTCATCTATGTCCGACGGCACACTGCGGGCCTTGGGGATTCTTGTTGCGATCTTCCAGAACCTCAGAACGACAAAGGCATCGCCGAATCTCATTGGCCTGGAGGAACCCGAAATGGCTCTACATCCAGGCGCTGCGTCGGTTTTGCTTGGCGCGCTGAGAAAGGCCTCCGCCAAATGCCAGATCATCGTCACCAGCCATAGCCCCGACCTGCTCGACAACGAGGATATTCAGCCCGAGTCCATCTTTGCGGTCGACAATCCGGATGGAATCACGAGAATCGGGCCGATTGACCCGGCGAGCCGCCAAGTGCTCAAGGACAGGCTCTTTACCGCCGGTGAATTGCTTCGCCAGAACCAGATCGCGCCCGATCCGGTGGTAGTCAATAATACGGGGGATGACCGGCAGTTAAGGCTATTCGAGTACGAAGACAGATGAGCCGTCATCTGATCGTGCCTGTTGTGGAAGGACACGGCGAAGTAGAGGCCGTCCCGCTGTTGGTCCGAAGGATTTATGCGGAGCTTCTTCCCGATGTGACGGTTGTGGTCAACCACCCGATTCGTGTCAAGTCAGGGTCGTTTGTCAGTGACGAACTGTATTTTCGCAGGTATGTCGCAATGGCCGCCGCGAAAGCGGCCCAGGGAAATGGTCTAGTCCTGATCCTCCTCGACTGCGAGGATGACTGCCCCGCCGATCTCGGCCCCAAGCTGCTTGCAGGGGCCAAATCTGTCAGGCCTGATGTGCCGTCGATGGTCGTGCTTGCGCACCGCGAATACGAGACATGGTTTCTTGCCGCCGCCGAGTCCCTCGACATGGGTCTGGCGCCCCCGGACAATCCCGAGGCTATCCGCGGCGCAAAGGAATGGCTGACCCGCCGGATGGCAGTTCCCTATGACCCTATCATCCATCAGGCGAGTTTCACGAGCAAGTTCGACTTGCGGCAAGCTCAGAGGATTCCATCTTTTGCACGTCTTGTGCGTAAGCTGACTTGCGGGAATCTCCCGTCGATGTCTGGACAGAACTGAGCTGACACGGCCAAATAGACACGGAATAGGAGTCTGGCTCAATGGATACTGGAAGACGCTGCCAAGCAACGAAGCGCAGCCACTCGCACACCCTTTGGGTCGCCCCGTTCCTGGCTATCGCCCTTGCGTTGTCAAGCACCGCCGCGGCCGAAGACTTCTATGTTTTCACGTCTTTCCGGGGCAACGGCGAGGATGGGCTTCACCTGGCCCTGAGCACCGACGGCTACCACTGGCGGGCCCTCAACGGCGACCGGTCGTTGCTCAAACCCGAGATCGGCGGCTACAAGCTCATGCGCGACCCCTGCCTGGCCCAGGGCCCGGACGGCCTGTTCCACATGGTCTGGACCACGGGCTGGACGGCCGACAAGGGGCAGGTCATCGGCTACGCCAACTCCAAGGACCTGATCGGCTGGTCGCCGCAGCGCGGCATCACGCTGATGGAGAACGAACCGGCCGTCCGTAACCTCTGGGCCCCGGAAATCTTCTACGACGCGGCCGCCGCCCGCTGGCTCATTTTCTGGTCCAGCACCATCCCCGGCCGCTTCCCCGACACCGACGCCACCGGCGACGACCGCTACAACCACCGCATCTACGCCACAAGCACGCCCGACTTCGAAACCTTCAGCCCGTCGAGGCTGTTCTTCAATCCCGGCTTCAACGTCATCGACGCCACGCTCCTGGCGGCCGAGGGCAGGTTCTACCTCATCTTCAAGGACGAACGAAAGAACCCCGTCAAGAAGAACCTCCGCTACGCCGTCGCCGACAAGCCCGACGGCCCCTTCGGCCCGCCCGGCGAACCCTTCACCGGCGACTGGGTCGAGGGCCCCTCGGCCATCAAGATCAAGGACGAGTACCTCGTCTACTTCGACCACTACGCCAGTCCCCACTACTACGGCGCCGTCCGCTCCAAGGACCTCAAGCAGTGGGAAGACTGCTCAAAAGAGATGAGCTTCCCCCCCGGCCACCGCCACGGAACCGTCCTGCGCATCCCCCCGGACGTCGCGCGAGCCCTCCTGGAATTGAAGTAAGCACGATAGTTGATAATAGTGGATACCACAGTGCCTTATTACATGCCCAACTGCTGTCATGCTGAGCGACGCGACGCATCTGGCTCGCAACTTTGGATTGGACCAGCGACTGCCGATGCCACATACGTAGAAGTTGGAGCCTGACCAATGACCAGGAATCTCGTCATGTGCCTCCTGTCCCTCTGCCTCCTGGGGCAGGCCGTCTTTGCGGAGGTTGTGTGGACGGATGCCTCCGCACTCGTTATTGGCGGCAAAGGCTGGCGTGAAGGCATCGGGACTTATCGCCGCCTGCCCGACGCCGCGGAAGGCAAGGTCCCCCCCGCCGTCTGGAGCCTCGCCGCCCACAGCGCGGGCCTGTTCATCGATTTCCAGACCGATTCGCCGCGGATCGAGCTGCGATGGACCCTGACCAGTGCAAACCTCGCCATGCCGCACATGCCCGCCACCGGCGTCAGCGGCATCGACCTCTATCGCAAGGACGAGACCGGCCGCTGGTTCTACGTCGCCAACGCCCGCCCGCAGGCCAAACAGAACGCCGCCTCCATCGACACGGCCAACGCATCCGCGCAAATGCGGCCGTATCGTATTTACCTGCCCCTCTACAACGGCGTCGAGTCCATGGAGATCGGCATCACGCCCGACAGCCGGTTTGAACAGGCCCCAGAACCCGCCTCAAAGCCGGTCGTCTACTACGGAACCTCCATCGCCCAAGGCGCCTGCGCGTCGCGGCCCGGCATGGCCTTCACCGCCATCCTGCACCGCCGCCTGGACAGGCCGATTGTCAACCTCGGCTTCTCCGGCTCGGGCAAGATGGAACCGGAGATGGCCGACCTGCTGGCGCAGATCGACCCATCGGTCTTCGTGATCGACTGCCTCTGGAATCTCAGCGGCAGCGATTCGCAGACCATCGAGCAGCGGGTGGACAACCTCGCCCGCACCCTGCGAAAGGCCCACCCCCAAACGCCCATCGTCTTCGTGGAGCAGTCCCATTTCAAAGGTCCCTTCCCAATGCGAACCAGCCTGGCCCAGCAGAAGGCCCTCGACGCCCTCGTCAAGGAAGGCCTCGCCAACCTCCACGCAATCCCCGGCGACGACCTGCTCGGCCGCGACGGCGACGGCACGGTCGACGGCTGCCACCCCAACGACCTCGGCATGAAAACACACGCTGATGCACTCCTGCCCATCCTTGAAAGCCTCCTCAAATGATCAGACGCGAAAGTACAATCCAGGGGGGAATCCGGATGAAGTCCGCTTCGTTCGCCATGCGCACCATCGTGTTGATGTCCCTTGCAGCCGGGTTGTCCCTGGGCGCATCGCAGACCGTCAATCTCACGCCCCTCTGGGACACGGCCCGCGTCCTCGAGAATCCCGACAAGGGCTGGTACCACCACTACTACGACAACAGTCTGGACAAGTACCTCCTGAAATCCGACGCCGACCTCGACGACTTTCCCGGCATGAACCACCTCTACCTCCGTGTCGCCTGGAGTTATCTCGAGCCGCAGGAAGGCCGCTTCAACTGGCCCCTCATCGACGACCTCGTCGATCACTGGACGCCCAAGGGTTACAAATTCTCCTTCCGCATCACCTGCAAGGAGACCGGCATCACCTTCGCCACACCGCAGTGGGTCAAAGACGCCGGCGCCGCCGGCGCGTTCTTCGGCCCCGCGGACAGGCCCAACTGGGCCCCCGACTACGGCGACCCCGTCTTCCTTGAGAAGCTCGATCGCTTCCACCAGGCCTTCGCCGCCCGCTACGACGGCAGACCCTGGGTCCAGGACATCGACGTCGGCAGCATCGGCGAGTGGGGCGAGGGCCACAACTTCCGCTCCACGAAACAGCCGATCCCCTGGGACATCTTCAAACAGCACATCGACCTCTACTGCCGCCATTACCGCCGCTGCACCCTGACCATCAGCGATGACTACATCTACAGCAGCCCGCAGGGACTGGCCGGGCAATTCGCCGACTACGTCGTCGAAAGAGGCTTCGCCTTCCGCGACGACAGCATCCTCGTGGACTGGTACGTCAAGACCTACCCCGGTACGTTCACCATGCGAAGCCCTGAGCTGTTCCAGCGGACCTGGCAGCGCCGTCCCAACGTCCTCGAACTGGAGCATTATCCCATTGTCCTTCGAAGCGGCAACTGGAAAGGCCCCAACGGCGCTGAATTCGGGGCTGACCTGGTCCGCGGCGCCGTCGAGTTGTCCCACGCGACCTTCATCGGCTACCACGGCGACGCCCGACAATGGCTCACCGACAATCCGGCCCTGACGGCCGAGCTGGCCAACCGCGTCGGCTACTGGTACTTCCCCCAGGACATCACCCTGCCCGTGGAGGCAAGGCCCGGACAGACCGTCCCGCTATCCATCACCTGGCTCAACCGAGGCGTCGCTCCGGCTTACAAACGCTGCCCGCTGCAACTACGACTGGAATCCTCCGACTACTCCACCCTTATTGACCTGCCCGAATCGGACAATCGCCAGTGGATGCCCGACCAACCCGTCACCGAACACTGCAGCATCGTCATGCCCCCGGATACCCCGCCCGGCCGCTATGCCGTCAAAGTGGCCCTGCTCTACGGCGGCCCCGACAACCGCCTTATCGACCTCGGCCTCCAGCAATCCCTCCGCGACAAGCACGGGTTCTTCACCCTCGCACAATTAACAGCCAGGTAATCACCGAGCGGCATCGATCCGGTACAGGTGGGTCCGCGTCCGCAGAAACAGCGCCCCATCCGCGACGGCCGGCGAGGCCATGAAGCCGGATTCCAGTTTGTTCTCGGCGAGCACCTCGAACGTCCGGGCGGCGCGGATTACAGTGGTCGTCCCGGCCTGGTCGCACAGATAGATGCGGCCGTCCGCATGGATGGGCGAGGCCGCGAAATCCCCTTTGAGCCGCTGGCTCCAGACCTCATCACCCGTCCGCGCCTCCAGGCAGGCAAGGACCCCGTTATCGGCCACCATGAACAGCAGGTCCCCCGCCTGCAGCGGCGATGGGGTGCGGGGCACCGCCTTGCGGGCCTCCCAGACGACGTGCGTATCCGTCACATCCCCCTGCCCATCGACCCGCACCGCCCACAGTTCCGTCTTGCCGAATCCCGTCACAATGAAGGCCGTCCCGTGGCCGAAGACAGGCATGGCTGCGCCTGAGAACGCCGTATGATTGACCTTCCACAACTCCTTTCCCGTCCGCGGGTTATAGCCGTAGGCCGCCTTCGCCCCGGCCGTGATCATCAGCGGCCCGCCGCCGGCCTCGACAATCAGCGGCGTCGAATACGCCTTGCGCAGGTCGCCCTCGCTGAACGGCAGGCCGTCGGCCCCGAGGTCGTCCCAGTCGGCCGTGCGGTCCGTCTTCCACACGGTCTCGCCCGTCCGCTTGTTCAGCGCAATCATGTACTGCACGTCCACCCCGTCCATCGTCAGGATCAGCAGGTCCTCGAAGAGCACCGGCGACGAGCCCGGCCCGCGATAGTGCCGACAGGGGATGTCGTCCCGCCGCCAGAGGGTGCGGTAGTCGGTCGTATCCAGGCACGCCGTCCCGTAGCTGCCGAAATGCACATACACCCGCCCGGTCTCCACCACCGGCGTCGGCGAGGCGTAGCAGTTGATGGGGTTGCCCAGCGGTTCGGGGTTATCACTGTGAAAGAGCCGTTCGTTGTGTATGATCTTGCCCGTCTTCGCGTCGACGCAGATGACAAAAAAGTCATGCCCCTCCAGCGTCGCCGTCGTCAGCCACACCTTGCCCTCGGCCACCACCGGACTCGACCAGCCGCGGTGCGGAATCTCCGTCTTCCAGGCCACGTTCTGCGTCTCGCTCCAGCGCAATGGAACCGCCGCCCCATCCTCTACAACATGCCCATCGCCCCGCGGCCCCCGAAACCCCGGCCAATCCGCCCGACCGACCCCGCACGCCCACATCAACAGACCCGCGACAAAGGCCGCCGACCACATCTTCTGCATTCCATTGTCCAGCATCCACGAACCTCGATAATCAAACATCGCCACACCAATGCATCACCAACGTGTAGGGTGGGCAAATGTCGTTCTTGCCCACGCGGTTGCCGGCAAATCCCGCGTGTGCAACAAGTTGCACACCCTACAAATGTTCGCGCCGCATGTAGGGTGGGCAAGTGTCGTTCCTGCCCACGCGGACGTTCGCAAGCTCACCGGTTCGGCAGAATCCACGTTGCACACGCGGCGCCAGTATGTATTATACCCCCATGTCCAACTATAGACGAGCAGACTTCGCCGGAGGATATTACTTCTTCACACTTGTGACTTACAGAAGGCACAAGTTTCTCACGACCGATGGCGCGCGAGACTGCCTCCGCCGCGCCTTCGAAAAGGTGCAAACCCAAAGACACTTCGAGACAACGGCCATTTGCCTTCTGCCCGATCACTTGCATTGTGTATGGAAACTGCCGGACGGCGATGCTGACTTTTCAACACGATGGACGCTGATAAAACGAGGTTTCACGGTGAGTTTCCTGAAGGCTGGAGGCAAGGAACTCAGACAGAGCGACTCTCGACTGGAGCATCGGCAGCGCGGCGTCTGGCAGCGACGATTCTGGGAACACCAGATCCGAGATGAAAGAGATCTGCACACACACGTTGATTATATTCACTACAATCCAGTCAAACATGGACTCGTCGCCCGGCTTGACGACTGGCCTTGGTCTACCTATCATAAGTATGTTGAATCCGGACATTATGGCAAAGTGGATGTGCAGGCAATGCGGCAGGCAAGCAACGATCTGCGGGTCGGCGAATAATCCCCGCGTGTGCAACAAGTTGCACACCCTACAAATGGCCCGGCCACATGTAGGGTGGGCAAGTGTCGTCCTTGCCCACG
>DDXG01000340.1 GCA_002347125.1 Phycisphaerales bacterium UBA2266 | reverse complement strand
GGCGGGGACCACGGACCCGCCGATACTTGAGGCCTACACGCTGGATGGTGGGTTTCTCTGGCGAATCAACCTGGGACGGAACATTCGCGAGGGGGCGCATTACACACAGTTCATGGTGTATGACCTGGATGGCGATGGGCGGGCGGAGGTAGCCTGTAAGACGGCCGATGGGACCGTGGATGGCGTTGGGGTTACGATCGGCGATGCGCAGGCGGACCATCGCAATCGGCAGGGGTATGTGCTGGAGGGGCCGGAGTACCTGACGGTTTTTGACGGGCGGACGGGGGCGGCGCTGGCGACGGTGGACTATATCCCGCCTCGGGGGGATGTGGCCCGCTGGGGCGACGATTACGGCAACCGAGTGGACCGTCTCCTGGCCTGCGTGGCGTATCTAGACGGGCGACGGCCGAGCCTGGTCATGTGCCGGGGCTACTATACGCGGGCGGTGCTGGCGGCGTGGAACTGGCGGGACGGCAAGCTGACCCATCTGTGGACCTTTGACAGCGACGACGGCACGCCCGGCAATCGAGCCTACCACGGGCAGGGCAATCACAATCTCAGCGTGGCGGACGTCGATGGCGATGGGCGTGATGAGATCATCTACGGGGCCTGCGCGATCGATGACGAGGGGTCGGGCCTGTACTCGACGGGACTGGGCCACGGCGATGCGATGCATCTGGCAGACATCGATCCGTCCCGACCGGGGCTGGAGGTCTGGGCCATTCACGAACGGCCCCGACACGAGTACGGGGCGAACCTGCGGGATGCGGCCACGGGCAAGGTCCTCTGGGGCCTGCCGCTACGTGACCCAGGGCGCGGGTTGGCGATGGATATCGACCCACGATATGAAGGCTATGAGTGCTGGGCGAACAACTCAGACGGGCTCTACAGTTGCCGGGGCGAACGTATTTCCCCCGCCAGACCCAACTCCTGCAATATGGGCATCTGGTGGGATGGCGACCTGCTCCGCGAGTTGCTCGACGGCGGGCGGGGTGGGGCGTACATCGGCAAGTGGGACTACGCGGCGGGTACGACGCGGCGGCTGCTCGACGGCGGCGCGTACGATTGCGTCACGAACAACGGCACGAAGGCCAATCCCTGTCTGTGCGCCGATATTCTGGGAGACTGGCGTGAGGAGGTCGTCTGGCGGACGCGGGACGGGCGCGAACTGCGAGTCTTCTCCACGCCAGTCGAGACGGAACATCGGCGGGTGACGTTGATGCACGATGCGGTCTATCGGCTGGGCATCGCCTGGCAGAACGTGGCGTACAATCAGCCGGCGCACACAGGGTACTACCTGGGTGAAACGCCCGGAGGGCGGTGATCGGGTGTCGTTGCTCCTGCCGGTAACCGGTTACTTGCCGGTGGCGGCCCAGGCGGTGCTTCGACAGATGAGCTTCTGCATTGTGGGATGCTTGATCGCCTTGAAGTCGTGGCCGAAGGCGTTGTGGACGACGCGGCCCTTGCCGTAGGGGCGGACGAAGACCAGCGGCTCTTCGGTCTTGCTGAAATCGGAGTAGGCCGAGACCAGGACTTCGATGGGCTCATCGCCCTGGAGCTTGGAATAGAGTTCGTCGAAGATGCTGAAATCTTCGAGGCCCTGGGTAATGGGGTGGTCCTTCTTGACGATCTTGGCCTGGAAGACGCCCCTGGGGCCGTGGCCGCTCTTGCCCATGACCCACTTGCGGCCGCAGAGCTTGCCGAACTGCTCCCAGTCCTTGAACGAGGCGCTGGCCAGATGCTGGACGATGAAGCCCTTACCGCCTTCGACGAAGGACAGCAGGTTCTCCTTGGCGGCGTCCGTGATGGACGGGTCGGAGTTCGTAAAGAGCGTCATAAGGATGACATCGTACTTGGCCAGGGCGGCCTTGGATTCGAGGATCAAGGGGTCTTCGCTGACCTTAACGTCGAATCGGCCGGATGCGATCAGGACGTCGCGGGTGGATTCGGAGATATCGCGCCAGTCGTGATACGGGCCGATGTCGTCGCCGGCGATTAAGAGGACCTTGACGGGTTTGTCGGCCGAGGCCGCACCCAGAGACATCACACAACAAATCACCAGCAGCAACGCCGTTCGAACACTTCGCATGACATACCTCCATTGAGCAGCAGATCCATTGGTCGATCCGGACGGCCGACAATGAAGCCGTCCTTGGGAGGCCTCAGTGTACAGAATAACGGCGGCGGCCGCAAGTGCGCTACCCAGCACGGCAAGAATGTTGTTCAGGGATGTTTTCCGTCTTGACCGGGTTTCAGGTGCGTTGCAAGATATGGGTATACGGATGGGTCCCGGTTGGGCCGGGACTCGGTGGATACAGCGCATCGGGCAACCTGGATAATCGGATGAGCGCAACGGCGATCTCTGTGTGGCGCAGCGAGTATGGGTGAGGCTGCGCCCGCCGGTGCTCGTGTCGAGTGCCCCAGGGTCGGCCGCATCGCCGCATGTCTTGAAACGGCAATGTGGAGCTGTTGAGCGCGTCGCTGATCCGGCACTTTGTCCAGAAATGGAGAACCCCCGGCGGGCAGGAAACCCAGGTTTCCGGCCCGCCGTTTCTGTTTACGCTCGAAGGAAAGGGATTGTCATGGAGACGTTGTTGTACTGGGCCGTGGTCGCGTGCTACTGTGCGGCCGTGGTCTACATCGGCTGGCGCATTCGGGTGCGCCGCGGCGGCGAAGACCCGAATACCGTGGAGGCGGGGATGGAGTTCTGGATTGCACGGCGGCAGTTGCCCGGATGGCGGTTGGGGATTTCGCTGACCTCCGGCTGGCTGATGCTGGGCTGGATCGCCTTCGGCATGTCCCAAATATACATGTACGGGGCCACGGCGCTGTGGATTCTGCCGATTCCGTGGTTCATTCTGTGTTTCATCATTGTGGCGATGGTCCCGTTTGTTCGCCGGATCGGGGCGGTTTCGTTGCCCCAGGCGATCGAGAAACGCTACGGGCGGCCCGCGAGGATCCTGGTCGCGGTGTTCTCGGCGGGGGTGTTCATCGCCTGGACGCAGGCGGAGTTGTTCATCGCCGGGATGCTGATGTCGCCGTTTCTGCGGATTGCGCCGTGGGCGTGCATGGTGTTGCTGGTGGTTCCGATCATTCTGTACACGTGGCTGGGTGGATTTCGAGCGATTGTGACGACGGACCTGGTGCAGTTTGTGATCATGGCCCTGTTCATGGTCATTCTGGCGGTCGTGGCGGTGGTAGCGGCCTCGGATGCTTCGAGCGGGGAAATCATCGCGGCCCTGGGACAGGCCTCCCCGCCGTGGTCGGGACAGGGTGAGACCTTCAATCTGTTCTTCCTGGGGTTTCTGTTTCCGGCGGTTCTGCTGGCCGGGTATCTGCCCGGCTGGATGATTGAGCAGGACCTGTGCCTTCGGGTGCAGGCGGTTCCGACAACGGCCGGGGCGCGTAAAGGAGCGTTGCTGGCGCTGGTTCTGATCACGGTCTTCGTTCTTGTGCTGCCCAGTGTTGTGGCGTTTTGTGCGCTGGTGGTTTTTCCGCCCGCCGAGGGTAGTCCGCCGACGGCAATCGGCGGCGATGCAACCGGGATTATCGCGGCGTTCATCAAGAGCATGCCGATGGCGGTGGCCGCGTTCATGCTGGTGGGCATCACCGCCTGCCAGATGTCCACCGTGGACACGTTTGCGAATGTCTCGGCGATGGCGATGGCGTACGACGTCGTGGATCCGCTGCTTCTGAAGAAGTCCACACCGAAACGCCGCCTCAAAGCAGCGAGGATTATCTCGATCGTCGCTATTGTGGCGGCGCTGGTGTGTGCGTTCATCAGCGAGCGGTTGGGTGATGTGTACTATATCTCATCAGGGGTGCTGTCGGCGTCCATCGCCGTGCCGGCTTTGTTCGTATTCTGGCGGCGGACGACGACGCCCGCGGTCCTTGCCGCGTCGGTCGCCGGGTTCATCGGGACCGTCGGCTGTTACTACTATGAGTACAAGGTTCTGCAGACGACCGATGCACGGGGGGCCCACTACTACCTTAACGAGTTGCCGAACTGGTTGCACAACTCCTACGGGTATCACTACGTCGCCACGGGGGTCATTCTATCGCTGATAACGATTGTCTCGGTGAGTCTGGCAACAAGGCCCAGCCCACAGCATCTGCTGGCCAACGTGAAGGCGGCGCCCGTCGACGACTACAGCCAATTCGAAGCCGATGCCACGGCTCTTGATGCCTCGGCGCAAGGCTGAAACGCCGCTGTCGGCAAATCAATTTCATCAGGAGATCTGCAAAGGAGACAGATATGAGAAAGGCCCTCATCTTAGCGATCGGTTTGTTCGTGATCGGATCATCATCGGCGCAGGCGGCCGGTTCGGCGGACCCCCGAATCGGCGTCACGCTCGACTATACGTTCGCGAGCAAGTACATGTGGCACGGGTTCAATCTGTACGGCAGCAAGACAGCAAGCCAGCCGAGTGTCGATCTCGATTTCTGGCAGACCGGCTTTGGGGCGATGATATGGCACTCGCGGGCCAACGACAGCGGTTTTCGCAACTTCGAGGAGAACGACTACATCGTCTATTATGGCAACAGTCTCTTCAGCGATACGCCGCTGGCCATCGACTACAACTTCAGTTGGCTGTACTACGACTACTACGACAATCCGAGCCGCGACGTCGATCTGCAGGAACTCATCATGGGGTTTACCTTCCCGAACCTGCTGCCCGGCGGGGTGACGGCGTCCTACAGCACGGGGCTGCTTTGGCCGACGAGGTCGAGCGTGCCGGGACTCAAGAACATCGGGGGCTGGGTGCACGTGTTCGGTCTGAGCCGCGACGTGGCGGTGGGCGAACAGGTGTTCAGCCTCATGACGGACCTTACCTATAACGATGGCTACGCGGGCGGGGCCGTGGACCACGACTGGTCGCACGCCACCTTCGGGGTCTCGACGAGCTTCACGCTCTGGAAAAACTTCACCTTTACGCCGGCGCTGTACCAGCAGAAGTCAATGGACGACTCGGTCAATACGAATGATGATTTGTGGACGACTCTGAGCCTGGCGTACCGCTTCTGAGCATCAGGACGGCTCGTCGAACAGTTCAACAACCGGCTCCGGACACGGCATGTCGTTCTGAGTTAATGTAGGGTGGGCAAGTGTCGTTCTTGCCCACGCTGATGAGGTCCATATCCGCGTGTGCAACCCCGATGTACATCGGGGCACACCCTACCTGCCTGCGCCCGGACCCTCCGCTTCGCTCAGCGCGACCCTCGTGATCTGATCTGAAACCTGTTCGGTCGGCTGCGGGATATGCTGGCGGAAGGGCCGTGCGCGGTGTATGCTGGTCCGACCGCAGTCCGAAACAACTGTCTGGAACAGGTGATAGCATGACGCGTGCAAAAGGATGCCGGTCCGTTTGGAAAACAGCCCGTCGCGCAGCGGCGATGGCGACGGTTGCGGTGCTGGGCGTCGTGGCGGCCGGATCGGTATGGGGCGATGGGTTGTATGACGGGTTTGTGGAGCCGCCGCGGGAAGCGAGGCCGTGGACGTATTATCTGCTGCTCAACGGGTATGTGAATCGCGGGTACATCGAGACGGAGTTGCAGCAGTTTCGCGATGTGGGGATTGGAGGGCTGTGCGTGTTCGATATGGGGGCTAGGGGCATCGAGGCGGCGATGCCGCCGGCCGGGCCGGCGTTCATGAGCGAGGCCTGGCTGGACAATTTCGCGCCTATTGTCGAGGCGGCGGGCCGGCTGGGGCTGGAGGTCCAGTTGGCGGTGACGAGCAGTTGGGATATGGGGGCGGCCTGGGTGCGGCCGGAGGATGCGTCGATGGCGCTGTACCATACGAGCATCGAGGTCGATGGGCCGGCCGAGTACGACGCTGTGCCGCCCATGCCGGAAATCGCCGCCAAGGCGCCGCGGGATGCGACGGGCAAACCAATCGTAGCCAAAGATGTCGCTGTGCTGGCGTTTCAGACGGTCGATGGCGAGGCCGGGAAGGTCATTGAATCGGCGGAGGCGGTGGTGGATTTGAGCGGCAAGGTCGGGACCGGTGGGCGGCTGCGGTGGAGGGTGCCGGACGGTCGATGGACGGTGCTGCGGTTCGTGCTGGGCAATACGGGCGAGCGGCTGAAGGTGCCGAGCCCGGCGTCGGATGGTCTGGCGACGGACCATTTCAGCGCCCGGGTGACGGCCGGGTATATCGACTATCTGACGCAACGGCTGAGGCGGCGGTTCGGGTCGCTGGAGGGTACGGCGATCAAGAGCCTGTATCTACCAAGCTACGAGGTGCGCGGGGCGGTGTGGACGGGGGATATGATCGAGCAGTTTGAGCGGTATCGTGGGTATGACCCGACCCGGTGGCTGCCAGTGGTCGCGGGGTACACGGTCGGGAACAAAGACCTGACGGAGCGCTTCCGGTACGACCTGAACAAGACGCTGGGCGATCTGCTGGTGGACGCCTATTATCGAACGGC
>DDXG01000288.1 GCA_002347125.1 Phycisphaerales bacterium UBA2266 | reverse complement strand
TGACTTCAGCGGTCCTGCCGGGGTAGTGGCGACAGCATGCATGCACACGGTGTTCAGGCGCAACACGGAAAGCCCCAGCCGGTGAAGTTTTGGGCTTCAACCGGGCGCCCGTGAGGGCAGGTCCGGGCCGGGTGGGGTGGCGGATAGGCCCGTAGTACCGATGAGGCCGGGTAATGCCGGCGGAGGGAAGGGGCCTTGGTTCAAGGCAGACGTTCGAAGTGGCGACAGTCAGGAGATTGGCCGTGGGCCTAGCAACTCCGGAAACGATTGGGAAGCTACAGGCGACGTTACACGCCAAAGCAAGCGTGCGACCTTGTCCGAAAGCCGGATGCGGGAAAACCGCACGTCCGGTTTGATGAGCGGGATGTGGAAACGGAGTGGGCGACCGCCACCGCGCCACATCCCGACTCTACCCTTTGTCCGTAACTTCCATGGACAGCATACCTGTCCTTCGGATGCACGGGAATGACGCTGCCCCCTTATGCTCTTATGCATGCCGGGTCCCTGGCGAGCATCTTGGATGACTTACTCAAGGAGTCTGCCGTTGGCCATTTGGAGGGTTTGGTCGGCGAAGGGTGAGGCGGCCGGTCCGTGGGTGGCGATGATGACGGTTCCGCCCTTACGGTGGAATTTCGACAGGCGGGTCAGGACGGCGGTTTCGTTGGCGGGGTCGAGGTTGCCGGTGGGCTCGTCGGCGAGGATGATGTCGGGGTCGCTGAGCAGGGCGCGGGCGACGGCGGCGCGTTGTTTCTCGCCGGCCGAGAGTTCCGCCGGCAGGTGCGTGCGGCGGCTGGACAGGCCGAGTTGCTCGATGAGTTCATCGGCGCGGTGTTTCTTGCGGGCGGCCGGCAGCAGCGAGCCGCCCAGGCGCACGTTCTCGGCGACGTTCAGATACGGTATGAGGTGGAACATCTGGAAGACGAAGCCGATGTTGGCGGCGCGGTACCGGGCGCGGCGGCGGATACTCATGGCGTAGAGGTCGGCGTCGTTGATGCGGACGGTCCCGGCGGTCGGGCGGAGCATCGCGGCGATGGTCATCAGCAGCGTGGTCTTGCCGCTACCGCTGGGGCCGCAGACGACGACGAAGCGGCCTTTGTCGATGGCCAGGCTGACGTCGTCGAGGGCGTCGATACGGCCCCGGGGGGTCTGGTAGCTCTTGGTAACGTGTTCGAGGGCGATCATGGCTATTCCTCGCGGAGGGTGACGGCCGGGTCGTAGGCGACGGCGATCATGGCAGGGATGAAAGAGGCCACGGCCGCCAGCAGCGGGGCGATGATGAGAATCCAGCCGAGCAGCGGCCATTGCGGCGTGATGATGGTCCTGGCGGTGATCTTGAAGACGCCCGGCCCGAAGTGCAGGGCCAGCAGCGTCCCGGCGGAAAACCCCACGGCCGCCCCGATCAGGCCCGTCAGCGCCGCCTTGCCCAGAAACAGTGTGGCGATGGTCGGCGAATGGTAGCCGAGGGCCCGCAGGATGCCGATTTCCTGGCGGCGGTCGCGGACATTGGTGACGGCCAGGACCGCAATCCAGACGCCGCAGGCCAGGACGATGAACGGCATGATGACGGCGAAGAGGTTGCGGACCATCTGGCGTTGCCTGGTGCGGGCGTCGGCGATGGACTTGACCTGCAGGACGCGGGCTTGCGGGAGGATCCGGCCGATCTCGGTACGGAGGACCTTGACCGGATCGGTGGAGGTCTCAAAGCAGAGGCAGTCGACGGCCTGTATCTGGCTGATGCGGCCGGGCAGGTTGAGGATGGCCTGGGCGTCGGCGATGTGGCAGTGAAGGCGGATGTCGTCGATGGCGCCGGACTCGGCCAGCGTGCGGACGACCTTCAGGGGCGTGCCGCGGACGTCGAGGGTCTGGCCCTCGTTGATGCCCAGCGTCTGGGCGATGCGGTGGCCGATATAGGCCTGGCCCGGCGCGACCTGAAAGGTGATGGGCGGGGTCTTCTTGCCCGGCGGGCAGACCTCCGGGGCCAGGCCGGTCAGGAGGACCGTCATGTCCCCAAGGGTGATCTCCTGCTGGAGGTCGGCCATGAGGTGGTTGTAGGAGATATGGCCGGCGTCGGCGAGTTGTTGCAGATACTCCTGCGGCATGGTGGCGTCCGGCACGCCCGTCAGCAGGAAGCGGTCCATGTCGGCGTCGGCGGCGATGATGCGGAGGTTGTAGCCCATGGAGAGCATCAGGCGGGCGGTCTCACGTTCGGCGGCCAGGGAGGCGGTGTAGAACCCGATGTACAGGGTCACGGCGGTGACCACGGCCATAACGGCCAGGAGGAAGTTCATCATCCGGTGGCGGATTTCCTTGAAGATGAGCGTTGGCGTAATCATGGGAGAAGACTCAGTATTCACCACCGAGCACGCAGAGGCCACCTGTACCGAGGGATGAGGGATGAGGGACGATGGACGAAGGACGATGGACGAGGGGCGAGGGACGAGGGACGATGGATGAGGGATGAGGGGCGAGGGGCGATGGACGAGGGATGAGGGACGAGGGACGATTGGCGCGTCCATCGTTCATCGTCCTTTGTGCATCCGTCTGCGTGGGCAATAGAGACGGATTCAGGAAGGACTGGGGGATGTAGGCCAGGGAGGTTTGCAGGGAGAATCCGCAGGTGCAGCCGGAGCTGGCCTCGGGGATCAGCACCAATCCGCCGGCGGGGATGATGTTGATCCAGCAGCCGGGGCGGGTGACGGTGTTGATGCGGACAGGCCCGCCGGCGGGCGTCAGGTCGTACATCCAGGGGTTCAGGCCCCGCCAGAACAGGGCGTCGGCCGAGGCCGAAATGCCGCCGCAGCCGTGGCCGAGCCGCTGGAATTTCCATGCGGGGTCCTTTTCGCCGGTGGCGATGTTGTATGCGTAAGGCCAGGCGTAGGCGGTGGCGGCGACGATGGTGGGTCGGCGGTTGTACTCGCCGTGGCCGCCGTCGGTGGGCAGTTCGCTGTCGTGGTCGGCGGCCCAGCGGGGCTCGCCCGTCCGGGCGTCGAAGGCGTAGTAATAGTAGCGGACGACCTTGGCGTCGAGTTTGGAGCCGCTGAGCAGGACGGTTGCGTCGGCGCAGTTCAGGTAGACGGGCTCTTCGAGGTTGGCGGTGTCGATGGGTCGGCGGTAGACGGTCTGGCCCGTTCGCCGGTCGAGGGCGGTCAAATACTGTTCACCGGATTCGAAGAGGACCTTGACGGGCAATCGGCCGGTGGGGTCGGACATGGCCCTGGGGTTGGTGGTCTCGATGAAATAGACGCAGTCGGCGTCCATGATGATGGTGGTATTGAGGATGACGCCCTGTGCGTAGGTCCAGCGGACCCGGTCGTCGGCCTTGTCGAGGGCGAACAGCCGGTCGCTGGTGACGAGCTTCATGCCCCGATACCACAGGGCCATGTCCGCGTCGTAGCTGATCTCGGTGTAGGCGGCGTCGGGTTTGCAGGTTGAGCCGTAGACGGCCTCGTCGGTGCAGGCCAGGTAGCCCCAGCGGCGGGGTTCATCGGCTTCCGGGAGGGTCAGGGGGCTCAGGGGGCGGCCGGTGGCCGGGTCGAATCGCAGGCAGCGGTCGCCGGCCGCGACGTACAGGGCGGCCTCGTCGACGGCGATGTTGCCCGTGTCGAGGAAGACGCCCAGGCGGCGACTGTCGGGGACGCGGACGTCATAGAGGACCGTTCCATTGTAGGCATCCATGGCGTAGATGACGGTGTCGCCGGGGACGAAGAGGCGGCCGCGATGGTAGAGCGGGGCGACATTGCGATGGTGGCGGTCGGCCATCTCGGCCGGGCCCGGTTGTCCGAACCACTGAACGGCAAGGGGAGGCGAAATGAGCCCGTCGCCGCTGCACGCGGTGCCGGCCGGGTCGGCGTACTGGTGCGTCCACTGGCCGGCGGCGGGCAGGGGTTGGCGGGTCAGGATGGTCCAGTGGTCGGTTGTCTGTCGGGTGAAGCCGTCGGCCGGGAAATGGGCCAGCCACCGGTCTGTGTCGTCTGCGTCTGCGGCGACATTCGTGCCACGTGCGTGCGGGAGGGCGCGAGAACCGCGTGCAGTGTTCACGGGACGGCCGATGCACAGGACGCCGCCTTCGGGGCGGATGAGGCGGGCGATGCGCTGCGGGTCGTTGGGCAGGCGGCCGGTGGTCAGGGCGGCGTCGTAGACGATGAGGTTGGCGATGAAGCTGGTGAAATTGAGTCGTTCAAGGGGGCCAGGCAAGGCAATGACGCGGCCGTGCNNCGTAGAGCGGGTCTGGTGAGGCATCCTGGGGCAACGAGGGCGGGACGCCCTCGACACGCGCGGGTGGGATGCCCGCGACAGGGTTCGTACCCCCTGTGTCGCCGCCGGATGCGCCGGCGAAGCGGTAGATACAACCGGTATCCGTGCTGACGAATAGAGAGCGGTTGAAGGCGGCGATGTGGTGGGCCTTGCCTTTAACGGGCATCTCGCAGAGTGTTCGGCCGGTGCGGGTATCGAGCGCCAGGACGAGGCCATCGCCCCCAGCGAAGAGTGTGTCACCGGCGAGGATCAGACTCATGGCGGCGTTGCAGTCGACGGTCCAGAGATAGCAGGCCCTGCGCTCGGCGTCGATCCGTGCGAGGGTCCGCGAGGCGGTGTCGAGCTGCGTCTTGAGGGCGGGGTCGTCGGGTTTGGCCTTGATCTGCTTGTTGAGCTGGTCGATTTGTTCGGCGAGGGGGTTTCGCCGGCGGGACAGCTCCAGATAGCGGGAGCGGTCGAAGGCCGAGATACTCGCCTCCGACTGCATGTAGGCGACTGAACCGGCAACGACCATTCGCAGGCCGCCGAACGTGGCGATGGTATCCCGCGTGGCGGCGTCGCCGACGGTGATCTCCTTCTTGCCGCGGCCCGGACCGGTGATGAGGACATCGTCGAGCAGTATGGCGTAGGCGCCGCCGGGGCTCTTGAATTCGCCGCGGGCATCGAGCCGGTCGCGGGTGAACATGACCGGAGCGGTCCGACCGGTCGGGACATAGAGGGCGTTGTCGGAGGCGAGCATGTACCCCTGCGGCGAGACGGCGACGTGCTGCCTCTGTTTGACCTGGCCGCTTGCGGCGTCGAGGGCGACCAGGAACGCGCCCTGGGTTGGGAACAGACCAGCGCCGAGATATAGGGTATCGCCGTCGACGACCAGGCCGCATCGGATGGGCAGCGACGAGATGAGTCGGCCGTTGCCGGGGATGAGGCGTGCATTCTCGTCGGCGGTGTGTTTCCAGAGGAGTCGGCCGCTGTGGGCGTCGAGGGCGTAGACGTAGCCGTCATCGCTTGCCGCATAGACCCTGCCGGCGGCGACGGCCGGGGCCAGGCGGATGGGCGCATTGGTGAAGAAGGTCCAGACGACGGCGCCTGTGTCGGCGTCGAGGCAATAGAGCTTGTTGTCGGCGTTGGAGCCGAAGTAGAGGCGGTTGCCGGCGCCAACCGGGGCAAAGGCGCGGTCGAAGGCGACGGTCGAACGGAGGTTGTAGAGCTTGTGGAAGTAATCGTTCTTCGCGGGGTCCGGCCATGCGGGCTGGGGGGGCATCGGCGACTCGAAGCGCCAGACGCCGGCCAGGGGCAGGTCGATATGTTCATCGGTGGCGGCGCTTCGGCGGTTGTCGTGGTTGTAGGTGGGCCAATCGGCGGCGTGCAGGAGCGGGGCGAGGATCAACAACGTCGTTGCGG
The DNA here is from genome assembly GCA_002347125.1 of Phycisphaerales bacterium UBA2266. Lineage (GTDB taxonomy): Bacteria > Planctomycetota > Phycisphaerae > Sedimentisphaerales > Anaerobacaceae > UBA2266. The sequence goes on along the minus strand of DDXG01000288.1, from coordinate 12,133 downwards.
CGATCAGCGTATGTTTCATCTTCTGGAGGCCCTTAATACGATGGCGACGCCGGCTATGAAGATGACGCCGGCGATGATGAGAAAGGCCAGGAGTGTCAGCATTGTGAACCGCAGTCGCGTTGGGCGGGGCATGGACTGCACGGGACTGTTGGGTTCGCCGGCGGGTCGTTCCTGGCGGCCGGCGGTTATGAGTTGGCGCTTATCGGGTTGGTTGGGCTCGGCGTCAACGGCGGCCGGCGTGTTGGCGTCTTGTGTGGCATGGTCTACGTCGTTGATGTCAGCGGCGGACAGGCCGGCGTCGGGGGGCTCCATCTCGATTTCGAGTTCCTGGTAGCCGAAGGGCGTCGACGGATAAGATGCGCCGCCGCGGCCGAGGATACGGGCCATTTCCATTTGGATCATCGGGTTCTCGGGGTCGAAGCCCAGGGTCCTGGCGACGAGTTCCCGCGTCCTGGCGGCCCAGCGCACGGGGAGCATGGTGCCCTGGAGCCAGCGGTAGTCGAGTCCGCATTCGCAGTCGTTGCCGACGACGAAGAGGATCCGGGTCAGATGCGCGGCGGTGATGTCCGGTCCGTCGAACAGCGGTCCGATCCAGCGGGCCCGGCCGTAGAGGACGGCGGCGTGCGGACGATTGACGTCGGCGGGCCCGCTTGAAAGCGTCATGCTCCAGAGCAGGATGCGCTCGGCGTCGAGGCTGTTATGGTCGACGACCACCAGGGCCGGCGGATTGGCAATGGGCTTGGGCAGGAAGTCCATCTGCTCGGCGATGGCGTCGCAGGCGGCCTGAGCGGCGGAGCGGGCGGTGGCGTTCTCGTTGGGGTCCGGGCCTTCGAACAGCAGGACGGCGGCATAGTTGAGGGCAACACTGCGGATAATCTCCTCGCGTTTCGGACTGGCGGCCAGACGATTGAGGGCGGCTGCGACAGTCTCGGCAAGGGGCTTGCCGGGTGCGGCGATGGGGATGACGAGGGCGGCCTTCTCAGGTGGCAGAAGGGCATGATCGCAGGAGACCAGGACGGCCGTGGGGTATGTGTCGATCTTGAGGATGCGGGCGTATTTGACGACGGGGTGGTCGTTCTGGTCGGGGATATGGACGATTTCGGGGCGGATGTTGGTCTCGGCGAGGGTCTTCTGGGCGACGGTCAGGAAGGTCTCGGCGGTCTCGGCGGGGGTGTTGGCATCGACCAGCAGGCACAATCGGTAGGGTTCGATTCCCAGGTCCACGAAGCCGGTCTCGCGGACGTTGTAGCGGCAGGCCGGTGCGACGGAGGTAATGGCCAAGACGGCTGACACGGCCAGAAGATGAAGATGGGATTGAAAGCGGTTTGGCATCATGTGGGCATTATAGCAGGTTCAACGATCAATGTTCAACGGCACACGTTAAACGTTGAACGTTAACCGATCAGTCGATGAGAACACCGATGGCGTCGATGGGCAAATGGGCGACGATGGGCTTGTCCGCGGCCGGATCCAGCGCCGCGAACGCCGCATGGGATACGTGAGCGATCAAGCCCAGTTCGCCCGAGAGGGTCCTGATTTCGACCTTCATATAGGCGCCGTAGTCGCGCCAGCGGGCCAGTGAGACGCGGAGGCTGTTGGCGTCGGTCGGGGCCGGGCCGGCAGCCAGGAGGATGTCTTCCGGGCGGATGACCAGTTTGACCGGGCCGGTGCAAGCCCGCGGCAATGCCAGGCGGACGCCGCCGAGGGTCGCGACGCTATGGCCTGTGGTGGCGCCGGCCTCATGGTCATTCATGGGCAAGATGCCCATGCTACGTGAGAGAGTCACGCCGCGCGGGTCCGGCTCGGCGACGGCCGGCAGGATGTTCTCGCATCGCATGAACCGGGCGACGAATTCGTTGGCGGGGCTGCGCAGGAGTTCATGGAGCGGCCCGACCTGCTGGAGGCGGCCGTGGTCGAGGATGGCGGCGGTGTCCGCGACGGAGAAGGCCTCTTCGATGTTGTGGCTGACGTGTATGACGGTCAGGCAGAGCTTGCGCTGGATGGTGTGCAGCAGGCCGCAGATGCGCTGGCGGCTGCCCTCATCGAGTGCGCAGACGGGTTCATCGAGCAGGAGCAGCCGGGGCTCCATCACCAGGGCGCGGGCCAGTGCCGTGCGTTGTTTCTCGCCGCCGCTGAGTCCCTGGATGCGACGGTCGAGCAGGTGTTCGATGTCAAGCATCTCGGCGACGGCACGGAGGCGGCGGGTAATGACCTCCGGGGCCAGACGGGCCACCTTGAGGCCGAATTGGATGTTCCCACGGACGGACAGGTGGGGGAAGAGGGCGTAGTCCTGGGGGACGTAGCCGATGGAGCGGGAGCGGGGTTCGAGGGCGGTTACATCGCGGCCGTCAATGTGGATGCTGCCGGAGGCGACCTGCCGCAGGCCGCAGAGGCACTCCAGGAGAATCGTCTTGCCGGAACCGGGCGGCCCGAGCAGGACAAAATACTGCGGGCCAGGTACTTCCAGATTGAGGTTCCGCAGGGCGAAATCGCCGACGGTAAACGTGATGTCGCGGGCCTGGATCATACGGTCAGGCGGGTCCTGCCTCCGACGATGTGGATGACGGTCAGCGCCGCGACGGCGATGAGCATCATGAAGACGGCCACGGCCAGGGCCACTTCGAGGTTGCCGACGGACTGTTCCAGGAAGACGGTGGTGGCCAGGACCTCGGTGCGGCCGCGGAATGAACCGACAAAGATCATCAGCGGCCCGAACAGGCCGAAGGAACGCGCCCATGTAAGGATGCCGCCGGTGACCACGCCGCCGGCCGCCAGGGGCAGGCAGACGCGGGTGAAACTACCCCAGCGGCGGCAGCCGAGCGTCAAGGCGACGTTCTCATAGCGGCTGTCCACGTCGTCGAAGGCGGACTTGGACGAGCGCAGGGCGAAACTGGCGGCGGAGACGAACTGGCAGAGGACGATGCCGCGAGGTTGGAAGATGAACTCCAGGCCCAGACCGGTTTCAATCCACTTGCCCAGGGCCGTCTGGGAGAAGAAGACCAGCAGGGTCAGGCCCACGACAAGCGGCGGGAAGATAATGGGCAGGTCGATGATGGCGTTGACCACGGCCCGGCCGGGAAAACGGAAGCGGCTGAGGCTGTATCCCACCGGCACGGCGAACAGCAGGGCCAGCGCCGTGGCGACCAGACTGGTCCAGACGCTCATCCAGAGGGCGTGGAGGATGTACCTGGAGCGGATCAGCGTGAGAACGGCCTGCTTGTTGATGTAAAGCACGTCGGCGACGATAAGCGTGAGAATGAAGCCGACGAACACCACGACGAAGAAGAACATCGCCGCGGCGAATACGTGGTCCAGCGGTCCTCGTCTTGGTGCGTTCTTTGCGGGCATATTCGGTCTTGCGTCGTGGGGACTGAGTCGTAGGTCATGCGTCGCGTGTCGTCAGAGAATCCCCCAATGGGAGAACTCATAGTAGACGATGTAACCAAGGCTAAAGAGTATGGCGGCGGACGTCGTCAAGCCAAGGGCTTTGGCCGTGCCGGGCCGCAGTTGCGCGTCTTTGGGGGCGGCATAGCGAAGGATCATCCAGACGGCGATGGTGACGGCCGCCGCGCAGAGATAGGCAAAGACCTGCATCGCGTACCAGAGCTGGGAGGGCACGCCGGGTATCTTGGCCATTTTCCAGATGTGCAGGGTCGGGTAGTAGCGGGGCAGGTTAATGCTGAACCAGCGGACGCTACAGTAGAAAAGCCCGACGGCGCCGGCATAGGTGCAGCCGAGGATGTATGTGAGATCGGACTTCTTCATCACCAGGACCCTTTCAGATTGGACAGGTAGCAGCCGGCAATGACCTTGTACCAGACGATGAGATTGATGATCACGCACAGGGGGACGTAGAACCACAGCTTGTCCGGCTCCTGTTCGGGATCGAAGTTCCGACGGAGCAGGTAGTAAACAACAAGCAGGGCCATGCCCAGGGCGCCCCAGTGCTCCTTGACCTCGAACAGGCCGGTGGGCCAGCCCAATGGATCGAAGGTCCCGGCGCGGATGTGCACGCGGAAGGCCGGGTAGATCAGGGCCCCGCTGACGTAGACCAGCAGATAGGACCAGAACATGACGCGGACGTAGAGCCATTCGAGTTTCTTGCGGCCGAACTTGCCGCGGACGTACTTGACCACGATGAGCAGGTCATGCGTCATGGCCCCGACGAGCACGAACGTGATCAGCAGATGCGCCAGCAGGATGGCCGAGTAGAATCCCTCCAGGATGACAGGTCGCTCCATCCATATCTCCTTATACTGTCAGAGTACGTTGTGTGTCACAGAAACGGCGCCTCCGATGGCGGCAGACTCGTCACGGGCTTGCATCATCCGGTATGCCTCCACCGCCATTGCCTTGCTGCATGGAGGCGGACGGTGCGGCGGGGGCGACGGACGGGGGTTGGGCGGCGAAGAACATCCGGACCGCGACGACGGCGAGAAAGCAGGCGAATATCTTGCGGAGGGCATGGGCCGGGATGCGGGCCGCCAGGGCCGTTCCGATGAGCACTCCGAACAGGGCGCCGCAGACGAGCCAGCCGACGATGCGTCCATCGACGTCGATATGCGGATGGCTCCAGTATCGCCAGGCGCCGAGCAGGGCCATCGGGACCATCAGGGCCAGGGCGGTTCCCTGGGCGCTCTTCTGGTCCACGGCGCACAGCAGAACCAGGGCCGGCACGACGACGATACCACTGCCGACGCCGAGCAGCCCGCTGACGATTCCGGCGGCGAGGCCGAGGACGATGAAGAACCCCCAGTGATGCGGCAGGCCGGCGGCCGTCGCGAGGTGTGTGAGTTGTCCGGTAGATTCCATTTTCATTCGGCTCGTTGGGTAACAGGTGTTGACGGATCAATCGAGGGGTTTATCGGTGTGGTAGTGATGCCCGACGAAGACTTCGCGGGCCTTGTCGGAGGTCAGAAAGGCGGCAAACCGCTCGGCGAGGTCCTTCTTGCGGGTGAACGAAAGGACGGCGACATCGATGGGGCTGATGATGTTGTACTCGGGGTCGATGGCGACCATGTCCCCGCAGGCCTCATAGTAACGGGCCAGGGCGTCCCAGACGATGACGGCGTCCAGCGACCCGGCCTGGATCTGCAGGCCCAGCTCGTTGACGGTCATGGACTTGAACTTGAGGTTCTTCTCCACGTCGGCCCAGGCGATGCCGCTTTTCTCAAGCAGTTGTTGTGCGGTCCGTCCTATGGCGCAGGCGTTGGGATCGCCCAGGCCGACGCGCACATCATCCTTGAGCAGGTCCCGCAGCGAGCCGACGGCCTTGGGATTGCCCTTCCGCACAAGGATCACGGGGACCCAGTAGGCGACGGATCGGCGAGAGAGGACGAATCCGGCGTTTTCGGCCAGGTCCACATAGTGGGCGTCGCCGGGCATGTAGAGATCGCCGCGGCCGCTGAGCTTGATTCGAGAGAGGAGGACCTCGCTGCCGGCGAAGTCCAGAATGACCTTGACAGGGTGTTCGGCGGCAAAGACGTTGGCTAATTCCTCGATGGGCGGCCGGATGCCCGCGCCGCAATAAAGCAGCAACTCCGATGCCGGTTCGCTGTCCGGTTTGGAACTGCAACCGACCGTCGCCAGTACGGCGACGAAGGCCGCCAGGATCAGGATGAACAGGCTCTTACTTGACATAGCCGTGTTCTCTGAAGACATCAGGGCCTCTTTCCTTGACGAATTCCAGAAACGTCCGGAGAGCCTCGGGGCGCCTGGTGTAGTTCAGACCGATGATATGGACGCGGATATCTTCGTCGTATTCGTAGGGTGTCGGGACGACTTCCAGGCTGTCGGCAAACGTGTGAGCCACGCCGTTCCAGATGATGACCGCGTCGACGGCCCCGGTCTTCAGGAGCGTGCCCAGATTGGCATGTCCCTTGGTCAGGCGATTGCCGACGTTGGCCAGGACGGCGTCCTTGATGCCTTTGTTCTCCAGCAGCGCGAAGACCATCTCACCAGCGGTGGAGTACTGCGGGTCGGTGAGGGCGACCCTGAGGCCCTCCTTCGTGAGATCCTCGATCTTCGTGATGTTCTTCGGATTGCCCGGCGCGACGGCGAGCACCGGGGCGACGTAGCCGACCTGGACGCTGTCGGCGAGCTTGTCGGCGTCAGCGACGTGATCCAGATAGGGGTCGTGGGTGATGAGGACGTCGCCCTTCGAGCCGACCCTGACCAGAGGCAGGAAGTCCTCGCTACCGCCGACGGTGGGGGTAAGCTTGATGCCGGTCCGGGCGTTGAACTCCTCGATGAGCTGGTTCGTGGGGTTGACGAAGCTCGACCCGCACAGAACGACCAACTCGCCGGCGGCGGCGGTTGCACCGACATCATTGGGCCCGGCCGCTCCGGAGGGCGTCTTGCGCCCGCAACCGGCCGTAAACACCATCACGGCGGCTACGGTCATCCATGTGAAATCTCTGACGGCAGTCTTAGTTGCTCCTTGCATGTTGCTGGATTCCTCCTGCAGTTGCCGGGCCGATGCACAAGACGCCGCCATCTTCGAGAACGGCGATGGTTGATCCGTTGCGGTCTATCGCCAGACCCCACGGCGCAACCGGTTTGCCGATGGGCTGCTTCCAGAGAACCCCTCCGTCCTGGAGACGGACGGCGACGATTTCCGCGGCCCGCCCGACAATGGCGGCGTTATCGGTGAAGGCCACGGCCGTGGCGTCAGGGCAGTCGAACGACCATGAGGGCCGCAGATTGCCGGCGATTCGGCGCCATTCGACATTGAACCGGTTGCCCGGGTCGTTCAAGGCGTTGTTGATGGGGTCCATGTCAAGTTTGGGCAGGCACATGACGCGGCCGGTGTTCTGATTGGTGACCCAGGCAAGACCCGCATCGTGCTTTTGGGTGAGAAAGACACGGTTGAATACCGTCGCGTCAAATACACCCATATCGGGATGGGCATAGAACGGCCGACCGACCGCGACGACATGCTCGCCAAGCAGCGACAGTTCCCAGCCTCGCGGCTGGTTGGAGTTGCACGCGGCCAGCGGGGCCGGATCGTTGAGACACCGGCCGGTCGCGGCGTCATAGACGGCCGGGGAGACGCTCGTGCCGCCGGCCAGGTACAACTTGTCGCCGTGCAGGAGCAGGTGGCCCTGGACGCTGACGCCGGTGCGTGCGTCGCGGTCGAGGTGGCCGCTGGTGGTGTTCTGCCACTTGATTCGGCCGGTGAGGGCGTCGAGGGCATAGACATAGGTCCCGTCGAAGTTGGCCAGGCCGGCGGCGACATAGGCCGTGCCATCGGCGACAAGGACGCCGGCGGCGACGGGCCAGGTGGACATAAGCTGGCCGTAGATGGGGACGAACCGCTGGTCGGGCGCTGCAAGGAATCGCCAGAGGATTCGCCCGGTGCGGGCTTCGAGGCAGTACACCCAGCCGTCGCCGGAACCGACGTAGAGCCGGTTGTGGGCGAAGGTCGGGGCGATACGGATGGCCCCGCCGGTGTAGGTCTTCCAGACTTCTTCTCCGGTCCGGGCGTTGAAGGCTCGCACCACACCGTCCACGCCGCCGATGAAGGCCATCTCGCCGACTACTATCGGCGCTGCCGGCAATGCCGTGGCAGTCGGGCGCGGCCGCGGGGGTTCGACCTGCCAGAGGACGGCCGCTTGGGCGGCAACCTGCGCCGACGAGGCGCTGGAACCGGCCGCATCGGCGCGAAAACAGGCCCAGTCGGCCCCGGTCGCGGGCAGCTCGGCAACTGCCTCAGGGCCGTCGACGCAGACTTCGAGGCGGGCCTTCTCATCGGCCGGTGCGTAGAAATCAAAATCGCCCGCCGGGCCCAGGCAGGTTATGCCGTACAGAGTCAGTTGGCAGTCGCAGACACTGGGCCACCAGTAAAGCAGGCCGTTGGCGACGGTCACACCGTCATGGCAGTTCGGACGCATGGGGGATATCCACTGGGGGCGTTTCGAGGCGGCGTCCAGGCGGACCGAGCCTCCGGAGGCGCGGAAGAAAACGGCATCGATCGCACCGGTCGGTCGGGTACACGCGCGGCGCTCCTTGGCGATGGCGGCCAGTTCCGCACCGGTCAGCGGGTCGAAGACCTTGCTGGGATGCTGGTCAATCTGGCCGCTGAGGGCGTAGAGCCCATCGCTTCGAAGCACAAGCTGGAAGTTGTTGTAATCATTCGTCCACAGCACCGAACCGTCTTGCGTCGAGACCGCCACGAGCCTGTCGACCTGAGGACCGGCGAAATAAAGGGCCTTGTCGGAGCACTTGAGATAACAGGTGGTTCGCCAGTTGGTCCGCCAGTCCTGGCGCATGGAGTACTCTCCAAGGGTCCGGAAGAGGCGCGGCGCGTCTTGCGGCGTCTTTCGCCAGACGACCCGGCCGGTCCCGGCGTCGAGGCACGTGAGGAACTTACCGAAGCCGAAGGCGTAGATGCGGCCGGCCTTCATGCACAGGGCCCGGCCGTCGATGGGCGTCTCCTCGTGGTATCGCCAGAGGACCTTCTTCGTTTTTGGATCAATGGCCAGCAGGTCGTGGCCGTAGCCCCAGGGCTGGTCCGGCTGGTTGAAGCCTTCGGAGACCGGGTCCCAGGGCCAGCCGTGGTGTTCGAGGCTCCAGCGTTTGGTTTCGTCGCGTTGCTCCTGCTCGCCTATCATCGCATAGAGCACGCCATCTTCCATGGCCATCCACTTCCAGAAAGTACCGCCGGCGACGTCCACGGGCGGGATAATCTCGTCGAGCGTCTTGCCGGTGGCGGCGTCAATGACCTTGCAGGACTTGTCATCGCCGACGTAAAGCCTGTCAGGGGTGGCGATCATGGTGTTGCGGTGGATCATGACGCCTTCGGCGAGGTCCCGTTGCCACAGGAGCGTGCCGTTGTAGCCGTTGAAGGCGACGAGCTTGTTGAGGAAGGGCTCTTCGCGTTTCTTGAAGGCGACGTGGCCGAAGGCCTTGAAGACGCGGCCGGCCGAGGCCAGAGCCACCTGGGGCAGCGGGGCGTAGCGGGGCTCGGCCAGGAATTGCGTCAGATAGGGCGCCCGGGCCACGGTGTCGGCCGACTGCGGATTGTTGTCCGGTCCGTGGTAGGGATGCGACCAGTCGTCGGCGCCTTCGAGGGCGGGTTTGGTCCAGCTTTGGCCGCCTTGGAGCAACCGGCCGCCCGGCCGCAGAACGCGCCTGGCCTGGGCCTCGGAGACACCTTGGGCATTGCGCGCCACCAGAACGACGTCGGCGATATTGTCGGCCAGGTGAATGCCGGACAAGGGGCCTTTGTCGATGAAGACGCGAGTGCCGTAGAGGCCGGCGTTATCGGCGGCGATGCGGGCGGCCTGGACATCGGCGGCCGATTCCAGTTGCACGTAAACCAGCATCTCGGTGGCCTGTGCAATCCGACAGGCAAGGCGGGCCTCGCTATCGCCGAGGATGACGGCGATGCCGCGGTCGGTCCCGATGCGGTCCAACAGGCGCTGGGCCGGCTCCGCGGCCGAGACGACCGCACAAGAACAAGCGACCAGAAGAACGAGAGTCTTGCGGGCTTTCATAACGGCTCCTTTCCAATCCGATACAAGGCGAACCTGATGGAACCCGTGCGGTCTCTTGCCGGCATCGGCAGCGACGCGGCCGCCGTCCAAGCCCGACCTTGGGGCCATTGTACCGGGATAAAACAGGCGGGTCAAACACCGATTATTCGCGGGCGAGACGCCCTTATCCATGGGCCATCCCTTCGCTGCGCGAGGGAATGCCACTCATGGTCTGGTCGGGAAATGCACCCGACCCACTTGAGTCCGCCCGTTGTCACCCGTGCGCAGGCAGGGGTCCAGAAGGAGCCGACCTGTGGCCCGCGTGCCTGGCTAATGTACCGGGCCCCTTTAACTGAAGAACTTCTTCATGACGGCGGCGGTGTGCATCGCCAGCAGCATCAGGTAGTCCAGGTCGCTGAGGCTGTAGTGCTTGGCCTTCATGCCGTTGTCAACGTACAGTACGCCGTAGCAACCATCGGAGCGGACAATGGCGGCGATCAAAGCCGAACGAATCGCCTCGTGCTCTTCAAGATCCGCTGCTACACGAGGAAGCACAAGGAATTCCGCTTTTTCGACCGCCTGAATGATCTTCTGCTGCAAGGGCAATTGGTTGATGTCGACGGTGCTGCCGTCGTCCTTTCGTCCGGAATGAAAGGTCATCGGGCCGCCGGCCTTTGTACGAAGCGCCGCCCAGACGTGAAATGCCGAGAACTGCTCGAGGGTCACATCGAGCAGGGTCAGGAGTAGCTCATCAAAACCGCCGGCGCCACAGATCTTCTCGGTGGCGGCGGCGAAGTCCATGAGGCGGTGGGCATCGAGGCGCATCGCGGGGGCGTGGCCGGCGTCAGGCTTGCGGACGACGGTTTCGTGCATGGGGGTGGACAGGGCGGCCTCGATATGGATGGTGTCGCCAGCGTCGATGGGAACGCTGCCAAATTCCGGGGTCGGTGTTTCCTCTAGAGCGACATCGATGAGGAAATCGGTGATCCGGATGCAGTCTCCGTGCTTGATCTCCATACGGTGAACGGCCCGGTCGTTGACGAACGTCTTGCCGGCGGAATCGAGGTCTTCGACCCGCCAGCAGCCGTTCTCGTCGCACATGAGTCTGGCATGCTGTCTTGAGACGGCGCGATCGGGCAGGAAGACGTGGCTGTCAGCCGCCCGGCCAATCGACACGGGACCCCGGTTGAAGCGAAATTCCCGAGCCGTTCCGTCCTTCTGTTTGAGTACCAGGCGCATCGGTAGCTCCTTCAAGTCGCTGGTTCAGCTTAGCCGCTTTCCATTGTGGCAAACCGGCCGTCGGTTGTCAAGCCAAATTGCCGCCCGCGGACGTGGGAGGATTCGCATTGTGTACCCTGAACAGGGGCGAAAACATGGCTATCGTCGGGAAAAACGGGATTCTGCGGTTTATTGTTTGCAGGGGAGGGGTACTTGCCGTATTATATTGCACTTGACCGACCCGGAGAGGTGTCGGAGTGGCTTATCGAGCCGGTTTCGAAAACCGGTGTGCTCCCTTAGGAGTACCGGGGGTTCGAATCCCCCCCTCTCCGTTTCCTTTTGCTTTCCGGCCCCGCGGAGCGGGGTCTGGAGTTTCGCGGCTTGGGGTGCGTCGGAGGAGTGTGAGACGTGCCGGCGAGGGGAGGGGTGATCTGCTTGCGTTTTCTTCCATAGCGGTGTCTTGTCAAGACAGACCCAATCCCGCCACCCCGACGCGCAGGGCCAGCCCCCGTGGCTGCCCGGCCGCCTCATGTTATCCCAGCCCTTTTTCATGTCATCCCGGCCCCCGAGGCGGGACCCAGCAGTGAGCAACCGCCGCCAAAGGCGGCCTCCACCAACGCAGTACAAAATACGACCGCCCATATCCCCAGCCCCCACGGCCGTCCGGCAGGATGGCCCGCCGGTTCTTCCTTGACGGGCAAGGTAACGGCGCGGTAGAACTGAGGGCGTTCTTTGGGAAGTTAAGGCTGTTGGAGGTTCAGGAGTTGCCGCTCTTGGCCAAGAAAATATTGGTCATACTGGTGATTGTTTGTATTACTGCCCCTTTGGCGGCTTACGTCATTGCGGGGTACTTCCATGTCCAGAAGTGCTCACATGACATGCTGTGCCTCAAAGCGTGGTCCACCGGGGAATTGCTGCGACAGTATATGGAGGATAACCACGGTCGCTTTCCAGAGAACGAACTCTCCCTGGTCCAAGGCGGGTTCCTGCGGGTCGACACATCGGACGGTAAACGCTCCCGACGCCGCTACTATGCGCGCTTCAAGTCACACGGCAGTAGTCCCGATTGGGCTATTACTACCGTGGGCGAGTGGGTACACCTTGAGAGCTTTGCATCCTACACGATACGCTACGGGACAGACCCCAACGCCCTGGAACTGCGCGAGGGCAAGCTCTACGCCACCGCGTCGGGGCAGCAGGTCCTGTTGCTCGACGGCCCGATGCGGAGGCGTTGGCCGCACATCTACGAATCGGTGTCGAAAGATCTGTTTCAGGCGATGATGAAGTCTCGAAGCAGCGCCAGCAAGGATGATCACGACTGACGTCCGCCGGGAATAGCCTATGGGACAGGTGTCTATGACTGTGCGAACAATGGTCCGGTATCATGATGGCAACTATAATATACTCAGCAAGTCGGTGGCTCGCGGGAATCGCGGCGA
>DDXG01000287.1 GCA_002347125.1 Phycisphaerales bacterium UBA2266 | reverse complement strand
ATACGGGCATCTTCGTGGCCGCGTCCGACTATCTCAGGGCGCTGCCGTGCTCGGTTGCCAAGTGGCTGCCGGGGCCGCTGACTGCCCTGGGGACGGACGGCTACGGACGAAGCGACAGTCGCGATGCCCTGCGCAACTACTTTGAGGTCGATGCCCGCCATATCGCACTGGCGGCGCTGCGATTGCTGGCGGTTGAGAACCGTATCGACCGAGCGGTCGTGGGCAAGGCCGTCGACGACCTCGACATCGACCCTGACAAGGTCGATCCCATGACGATATAGACGGACGATACGGCACAGGAACGATGAGCCGTCGCTTGACAAGGACAGCACGATGATTGAAGAAATCAAGCTTCCGGAGATATCCGAGAATGTCGATTCGGGCGTGGTCATCGGCGTTCTCGTCAAGATCGGTGACATCGTAAAGGCCGAACAACCCGTCCTCGAACTCGAGACGGAAAAGGCCACCTTTGAGGTGCCCTGTCCCGTGGGGGGCAGGATCGTTGAGATTCACGTCAGCGAGAATGACGAAGTCCGCGTGGGCCAGGCTATCCTGAAGGTGGATACCGAGGCCGCGGCCGGACAGGGACAGGCAATGCCTCAGCCGCAGCCCGCGCCGCAGGAGGCGCGCCGGACCGGCGGCGGGCCGGCCGGCCGCACCAGCGCCGAGCCGCCAACCTCGCCGAGGACGCCGACAGAGACAGAGACCCCCGAACCAGGGCGGGCGGAGCCTGCCGAATCATCATCGGGGGTTTCTGCTTCTCCGGCGGCTCGCCGCCTGGCCCGAGAAATGGGCATAGACATCAACAAGGTGATCCCGGGCAGCGCGGGGCGAGTCTCCATCGCGGATGTCAAAGGGTACACCGGCTCCGTCGCCGGCGAGCGTCGGCCGTCCGCGGACGAACGGACGGCAAGGACCTTGCCGGATTTCTCCGGATGGGGTCTGGTCCAACGGGCGGCGATGAGCGTCACTCGCCGCAAGATCGCCGATATTCTCAGCTACGCAGGGTCGCATGTGCCCCATGTGACCCAATACGACCAGGCCGATATCACGGGTCTCGAACAATTCCGCGCCGAATGCGCAGAAGAAATCCGGAAGGTCGGCGGCAAGTTGACGATCACCAGCATCCTGCTGAAGGTCGTGGCCTCGGCGCTCCAGGCGTTCCCCAAGTTCAATGCCAGCGTCGACGCCGAGGCATACGAAATCGTCTTCAAACGATACTACCACATCGGCGTGGCCGTGGACACGGACCGGGGTCTGCTCGTTCCGGTCGTTCGGGATGTCGACAAAAAGAGCATACGCCTGCTGTCCATCGAGTTGAATGAGTTGGCGCAGAAGACCCGCGACAGCAAACTGACCCCCGAAGACATGCTCGGCGGCAACTTCACCATCTCGAACCTCGGCGGCCTCGGCGGCGGCGCCTTCGCCCCGATCATCTACTGGCCGCAGGTGGCCATCCTGGGCGTGGCGCGGGCCTGCGACCAGCCCCGATACATCGGCGGCGAATGCCCCCAGAGGCGCCTGATTCTGCCGTTGTCGCTGTCGTATGATCACCGCATCATTGACGGCGGCGAGGGCGTCCGGTTCCTGCGGTTCATCGTGGACAAGCTCGAGAAACCGTTTCTTCTTGCCGGCGGTCAGTGACGCCGGGCGGCGACAATCCGGTTCAGTCTCCACGTGTGGCGTCACCGACGCTCAGGGGGGCCACCAGCGTGATCTCCGTGCCGCGGCCCCGGCCGGACTCAACATGGATATGGCCTCCGATGTGGTCGAGCCTTTCCCGTATACTGATCAGGCCGAACCCCTTGTGCCCGCTCGGACGCGTCCCAAGGATCGACGGGTCGAAGCCCCGTCCGTCGTCTCTCACCAGGATGTGGGCATGCCCATCCGCCTGCCTCACGCGGACCTCCACCTGCGAGGCGTCGGCGTGTTTGGCCGCATTGATGACCAACTCGCGGATGGAACGGTACAGAAGCACCTTGACGGCGTCTTCCACGCCATCCAGCGCCCCATCGCTCGTAATCCGGCAGAGAATCCCTCCTTCCACGGAGAATCGCTCCGCCATATCCTCCAGCGCAGGTGTCAGGCCCAGGTCGTACAACACGCTCGGACTCAGGTCAAAACTCAGCGTCCGAATCTGCCGGGCCGCCTCCTGCAGGTGGTTGCCCACCCCATTGAGGGACTGTGCCGCGCCGTCCGATACGGACTTCGCGATGTGCGCGAGTTCTCTCCGCGAGAAGGCCAGTATCTGGCCCACCGAGTCGTGCAGGTCATGGGCGATCCGCCGCTTCTCGCTCTCCTCCGCCAGTTGCAGTTCCAGGGTCAGCGACCTCAACGCCGCCTCATTCCGCCGCAATTCGGTGACATCCTGCACCGTGCCCATCATCCGGACGGGTCCTCCCGCGGCGGCGAGCACTGTCTCGGCCTGTTCGTGGACGATGCGCTCGGAACCATCCGGCCTGACCACCCGATGGTCGATGGCATAGGGCTTGTTCTCGGCAAGAGCATGGTTCACCGCGTCCGTGACCCGCGGGCGATCCTCCGGGTGTACGAACGAGAGAAACGCATCATACGTGGCGCCGAACTGCTGCGGCGCAAGGCCGAAGATGCGATACACCTCATCCGACCACCACAACGTTCCGCCCGCAATATCCCAGTCCCAGTTCCCGACGTGCGCCATCCGCTGTGCCTCGGCGAGCCGATACTCGCTCAGCCGCAGGTCCTCCACCGTCCTGGCCAGATACGTTGTCCGCCGCGCCACCAGCGATTCGAGCTCATCGTGTGACTTGCGAAGCCTGTCTTCAGCCTGCTTCTGCTCCGTGACATCCCGCGCGTACAGATTCACGTATCCCCCGGCGACGACAGGGGCGACCACGATGGAGAAAACCCTCCGGCCGCACTTGGTCTCGGCGGTCAGGCACTGGTCTGACTGGAGTGATTCTCGCACCCGTTTGCGCCAGTCGTCCGGGACCCTATGGCCGGTCTCGCAGCCCCACTGCTCCAGAAGCCCCAGCCCCGCCGCATTGCAGTACAGGACGGTC
>DDXG01000102.1 GCA_002347125.1 Phycisphaerales bacterium UBA2266 | reverse complement strand
GCTAGGGTGGATTGTCGAAACTGTACGTTCCTGCGCAATACCGGCGGTGTGGTTCATGTGGAGCGATCAGAGGGCAGTTTCGTCG
Organism: Phycisphaerales bacterium UBA2266; assembly: GCA_002347125.1. Lineage (GTDB taxonomy): Bacteria > Planctomycetota > Phycisphaerae > Sedimentisphaerales > Anaerobacaceae > UBA2266. Next base: position 19,355 of record DDXG01000102.1, on the reverse strand, counting down.
AATGTCGATTCATAGAGAACTCCGAAGTGGCGATGGTCGCAGGCTCGAAGAGCGACGTGACGATCATAGATTGTGACTTTCATGAGAATCATGCGAGTGTTCGGGCGGGGGCCATATACCTCGATTCGGTGGGCGCAGTGATCATCAGCGGATGCAGATTCTCTCAAAACGCAGCCGTGGGTGAGGGCGGTGCCGTACGCTTAGGCCAAAGTCCTCATTTGCAGCTTGCGGACTTGACGCCGATAATCGTTGAGAACTGCATCTTCAATGGGAATTCCGCTGCTACCGGCGGGGCGATTTACAGCATGGCGTCCGTGGTTGAGGTTAAGAGTTGTGCGTTCTATGGTAATCAGTCGCAGCGAGGCAGTGCTGTCTTGTCTGTTCGGGCTCACCTTGAGCGCCCGGGGCGTACGGAGGTATCCAACTGCATCCTGTGGGATGAAGGTGACAGCGAGATTGCGTCGCTTGACGATAGTCCGATTTCGGTCGATTACTCCAATGTGTACGGCGGCAGAGATAACGTCTACGATCCCTGCGGCGTGGTTGTGTGGGGCATGGGAAATCTGAACTCCGACCCCTTGTTTGCCGACCCTAATAACGGCGATTTTCATCTGAGATCTCGGACCGGGCGATGGTATCCGAACAGTCAGATTTGGGTTACAGACAGCGTTACCAGTCCATGTATCGACGCCGGTGATCCGATGAGCCCCATCGGCTTTGAACCCTTCCCTAACGGTGGGCGGATCAACATAGGAGCGTATGGTGGGACGGCGGAGGCGAGCAAGTCGTGGTTCGGCGGGCCGGTGTGCGAGGCGATAGTGGCGGGGGATATCAACGGCGACTGCAAGGTGGACTTCAAGGACTTTGCGATACTGGCGCTGCACTGGCTGGAGGACGGAAGATGAGACCTGACGGGATGGCGAATAAGGTGCGGGTGGCGGCAGTAACGGCAGCCGTTCTGCTGTGGGCGGCAGGAACAGCCGGGGGCAAGGTTATCTACGTGGATGACGACGCCAACAGCCCCGGCGACGGCCGCACTTGGGCTACGGATTTCCGGGGACACCATATAATGGCACTAAGTTAAGGGAATTCCGCAAGTGCAGCAGGCCTGGCCGCCAGTGAAATGACCCAGATTTCTAATGAAACCACGTTCTCGGACAGCCTCCAAGTTGCGCCAACACGCTTAACTTAGTGCCATTGGGGACACCATATAATGGCACTAAGTTAAGCATATTTGTAACCCTCGAAGGCTGGCGCAGAGCAGCTTGAGCCGGGGGATTTAGATGATTTCGAGGGGGCCGAAATCGCTTTCGGGCTGTGAATCGCTTAACTTAGTGCCATTAGGGACACCATACGCATTTCTGTGGGAGCTTCCAGGACCTCCCGGCGATCGCCGATGGCATATCGTTTTGCGCCGCGTTGTGGCTGCGGCCTTGGCTACCCTGCGCCGTGCGCTTCTTCGGGGTGCCGGCCGCCATGACGCCACAAGACCTTCGGTTTACGCCGCTGGTAGCCCGTGAATTCCCAGGTAATTCCCCGGCTCTGCCGGGGGACTGAAAATGCGAAAACCGCACCGTGGCATGGTAAGCTGGGCAAGGTAACGTCACAAACGCGAGGGTAGAGGCGCGCAAATCGGCGGCATTTTGAGAAAATTATTACTCCCGTCCGGACAAGGACTTACGGCGATGCCGGCCGCGACATCGGCGGGAAAACTCGTCACAAACGCGCATGGCCACCCAAGGGTAGAGACGCCGGTGTGTCTCCCAATGGAATCTGGTGTTCTGGCCCATTCTGGGCCGCCCGCTGCCGCCGGAAATACCGAGCCGGCCGATGGTAAGTGGGAAAGAACAGCGTTGGGGGGTTGACACAGCGGGGAAAGTCCTGTAAAATACTGTCAAAATCTGGTGAGTGCAGCAGGCTCAACACCTTATACCGATGTAGAGCATGTCATCATAAGCTGGGCCATTTTTTCATATCTTTCCTCATAAGCCTGCCTGCGGGATTGGTTCGACGGCTCCTTTTCTGCCCATTGCAGGAGGTTCGACATGAGGCCTATGGTCATTATGATGAGGAAGTGGCTGGTCGTCTCGGCGGCATTACTGGCACCGGCGGTCCAGGCGGGGGNNGACCGACCCCCACCAGATCAGCACGGTGGCCGACTGGCAACAGTTGATGGCTACGACGTCGCATTGGGGCGGGTCTTTTGTCCTGACGGCGAATCTGGACCTGGCGGGCGTAAGCCTGACGCCTGTGGGCAACAAGAACGCCCGGTTCAAGGGCGTGCTTGACGGCGCCGGCTATGCAATCCGCAATGCCGTTATGCGTCGATCCGGCGAGGATTACATAGGTCTGTTTGGGCAGGTCGATCCCACGGGCCGGATCAGGAATCTGGCCTTGCTGAACGTCGATATACAGGGGCGCTACGACGTTGGCGGGCTCGCGGGGTCCAACGGCGGCAGGATTACCGGTTGCAGTGTGACGGGCACGGTGCGGGGAGAACATGCAGTCGGCGGCTTGGCGGGGTATAACGGCGGCACAATCACGGCCTGCCACACCACGGCGGATGTCAGCGGATTCTACTATATTGGCGGCCTGGCGGGGCAGAACCACAGCGGGACAATAGTTTTTTGTCATGCGGCCGGGACCCTCAGTGGCGCATCTTACGTCGGTGGGATAGCAGGTTACAATAACCTCGGTGCAGTCACCTGCTGCTATGCGACGGCCACGGTGTCCGGCTCGAGCTACGCAGGCGGGCTGGTGGGATACAACAGCGGCTCCATCGACACGTGCTACGCCGCCGGAGCGGTAGATAGGGCCGTGGAGACCGTCGGGGGGTTGGTGGGCTGGACTGTGCAGCCGAGCGTGATTGATGGGTGCTTCTGGGATGTGGATGCCAGCGGGCAGACATCCAGTGGCGGCGGGACGGGCAAGACGACGGCAGAGATGATGACGCTCGCGACGTTCACCGATGCCGGTTGGGATTTCGTGGAAACGTGGCGGATGTCCGAGGGGGTCGAGTATCCCCGATTCCAGCCCGGTATTGGGACACAGCGATATGGGGGCGGTGATGGAACGGCCGCTGCCCCCTATCGGATTCGGCGCGTTATCGACTGGCAGGAACTGATGGATACGCCGAGCGACTGGATGCGGCACTTCGTCCTCACGGCGGACCTGGACCTGGCGGGCGTCAGGCCGACGCCGGTAGGCGACAAGGTCGTACGCTTCACCGGCGTGTTTGACGGGGCGGGCCACACGATCCGCAACGTCAGTAGTTTGCAGGGGGGGTATTCTGAGCAGAAGGGGCTGTTCGGGAGTATCGGCATCGGTGGGGTCGTCAAGAATATGGCCTTGATCGATGCCAGCATGCATGGATACGGATATGTAGGCGGGCTGGCGGGGAGCAACTCCGGGACGATCATTGCCTGCTGTGTAACCGGACAGGTCAGCGGCCTGAGCTACTATATCGGGGGACTCGTTGGGTATCACAGTTCCGGCACAATCAGCGACTGCAATGTGGCGGTGACGGTCAGCGGGAGCGAGTATGTCGGTGGCTTGGCGGGCCGCAACAGCGGTACCATCATCGGTTGTCATTCGGCCGGGACCGTGAACGCGACATTCGATTATGCTGGAGGGCTAACGGGTTATCACAGTTCCGGTACGATCAGTGACTGCAACGCCGCGGTGACGGTCAGCGGAAGAGGATATGTCGGCGGATTGGTTGGATGGAGCGGCAGTGCCATCGCATTCTGCCGTGCAACGGGGACCGCAAGCGGAACAGGTGATTTCACCGGCGGGCTGACGGGATATCATAGTTCCGGCACAATCAGCGACTGCAACGCGACGGGAATGGCGAATGGAATCTGGCTTGTTGGTGGGCTGACAGGGCACAATTCCGGCACAATTACATCCTGCTACGCGATGGGGGCGGTAGAAGGCGGTAACTATGCCGGAGGGCTGGCGGGCAGGAATTCCGGTACGATCACATTCTGCTATGCGACGGGGGCGGTGGAAGGCGGTAACTATGCCGGAGGGCTGGCGGGGAGCAATGCTGGTACGATTGCGGGCTGTTATGCGGCGGGGGGGGCACGTGGAAACGACGACGTGGGTGGGCTCGTGGGAACGAGCATCTCGGGCGTGATCAACCGTTGCCTCGCCGCGGGATCGGCAACTGGAAGCAATCGTATCGGCGGATTGACGGGGCATAACATGGGTGCCATCACATCCTGTTATGCGACTGGGGCGGTGGAAGGCACTGACTGTGTCGGCGGGCTGGTGGGGGTCAATAGAGGCACAATTGGTTTCTGCTATGCGACCGGGGCGGTGAGCGGCGATGACCGTCTCGGGGGGCTGGTGGCCGGCGACTACTACTCCGGCAGCCAGGATCCACGGGACCCGGGAGCACCGGGGGCCCTTGGCATAGTTGCATCGTGTTTCTGGGATATGCAGACCACGGCCCAGCAGAGTAGTCGCGGCGGCAAAGGGCTTACGACTGAGCGGATGAAGACCGAGTCGGTCTTTCAGAAGGCCAACTGGGCCGATCGGGGCTGGGTGATGGATGACGGGGTGGATTACCCGCGGCTGGATTGGGAAGGCGCGGAAGGCGCTCCCATTGCCTTGTCGGAACCGGTGCCTTTGGCCGGCAGCGGCACGTCCGACGATCCCTATCTGATTGGGACGGAACGAGACTTTGCGCTGTTGAGCACGTATTCAGCGGTCTTGGACAAGCACATCAAGTTGGTGGCTGACCTGGACCTGGCGGACGTGGAGATCGAACCGATCGGGGAGCTTGGGCGGTTTGTCGGAGTCTTTGACGGCAACGGTCACATCATTCGTAATGCCACCATCAACCGGCCGGGAGGCAGTCTCACGGGCCTGTTTGGCATTGTCGCGTCGGGCGGCCAGATCAAGAATCTGGGCGTGGTCGGCGCCAATATACGGGGCCGGGATTATGTCGGGGGCCTGGCCGGATACAACAACACCGGCACGATCACCGGCTGTTATGCTACGGGGGTGGTCGCTGGAGCAATGTACGTGGGCGGCCTGGTTGGATGTGAGTATGGCACCTCTGCCAGCGGCGGGCCGGAGCGTACGATCCGTTCGTGCTACGCCACCGCCGCGGTCACCGGTGAGAAGTACGTCGGCGGACTGGTCGGGTACAACAGTGGCGGTACGATTCTCTCTTGCTATGCCGCCGGGCCTGTGAGTGCAAGTGAGTATGCGGGCGGGCTGGCCGGCTACGGGGGCGGAACGCTCACCTCCTGTTTCTGGGATATCGAGGCAAGCGGACAGACCTCCGGCGCCGAGGGCACGGGCAAGAGCACGGCCGAGATGCGGATGCTTAGGACATTCCTCGATGCGGACTGGGATTTCGTGGGCACGTGGTCGATTCAGGAGGGCATCGACTACCCACGATTGCAGTGGCGCCCGCCGACGGGAACATACGCGGGTGGAAGCGGAACGGAAGCGGACCCTTACAGAATCGCAACGACGTCCGACTTGCAGGAACTGATGGCCACGCCCGGCGACTGGGATAAGCACTTTGTCCTGACTTCACATCTGGACCTGACGGGCGTGCCGGCGGCACCGGTGGGCAACAATACTGCGAAGTTCACCGGCGCATTCGACGGCGCCGGCTACGCGATCAGCCATGCCGTGATCGACAGGAGCAAGGTCGTCATCGACTTGCAATCGAGGGATTACGTGGGTCTGTTCGGATACGTCGGACCCGCCGGCCGGATCGAGAATCTGCATGTGGCCGATGTCAACATGCAGGGCGGGGAGCGTGTGGGCGGCTTGGTCGGGCACAACGAAGGAGGCGCCATCACCGCTTGCTCTGTTACGGGGACAGTGGGCGGCTTGGGCCGGTACGTCGGAGGCCTCGTGGGATATAGCTCAGGGCCCATCACCTTCTGCCATGCAACGGGAACCGTCCGTGCGATGGGTGACTATGCCGGTGGGCTGGTGGGGTATAACAAGTCAGATACGATCGATTCCTGTTACGCGGCCGGTGATGTGAGCGGATACGGCTATGTGGGCGGACTGAACGGGTACAACGATTTCGGCATAATCCGCCTGTGCTACGCGACGGGCACTGTGAACGCCAAGAGCGACTCTGCCGGCGGACTGGTAGGGTACAACATCGGCGGCGTTCCGCACGCGCCACTCGCCGGTGGGATCGAGCCGGCGCCTTGGGGGGATTTCGGCATAATCACCTGTTGCTATGCGAAAGGGGCCGTGAGCGGCAGGGGTGCTGTCGGCGGACTGGTAGGGAGTAACACTATCGGTTCTATCAGTTTCTGTTATGCGGCAGGACCGGTCACCGCTACAGTCGGCAGCGTCGGCGGACTGGTGAGCGGATACTGGGGCACCGCATCGTCATGCTTCTGGGATANNCTGGGCCATTGTCGAGGGCGACACGTATCCCAGATTGCAGTGGCAGAGCGGCGGAACGTACTCCGGCGGAAGCGGGACGCAGGCGGACCCGTTCAAGATCAGAACGAAAGCCGACTGGCGAGAGTTGACCGTTACGCCCGGCGACTGGGATAAGCACTTCCTCCTGACGGCCGACCTGGATCTGGCGGACGTGAACCTGACGCCTGTAGGAACCAGCTACAATAGCGCATTCCGCGGCATACTTGACGGCGGCGGCTTCACCATCAACAACGCCGTCATCCACCGCCCGAGCGAGAATTACGTCGGCCTGTTCGGGTTTATCCGCTCGGAAGGCCAGGTGAAGAATCTGACCCTGGCGGATGCCGACGTGCTGGGATCTGATTGTGTCGGCGCTTTGGTGGGATGCAACATAGGCTCGATCACGTCGTGCCACGTGACGGCGACCGCGAACGGCGAGTACGACGTCGGCGGGTTGCTGGGCTCGAATGGCGGCACGATCACGTCGTGCCATGTGGTTGGGAGGGTGATTGGCGATCACTTTGTGGGTGGGTTGGTAGGCCGTAGCCACAGTGGGGCAATCACGTTGTGCAGCGCGACGGTTGCAGTGATCGGCGATCAGGATGTCGGCGGTTTGGTAGGCGTGAACTACGGAGCCACAATTACCTCGTGCTACGCAGTGGGAACGGTCAGCGGAAATCAATGTGTGGGTGGCCTGGTGGGAGGTGAGATCGTTTCGCGCACAATCGATTCCTGCTACGCCACGGCGGCGGTGGTGGGTAACCGAAACGTTGGTGGGCTTGTGGGGATCAGTGCCGGCAAGATCGTATCCAGTTATGCGACGGGGCCTGTGGGTGGAAAGGAGTACGTGGGCGGACTGCTGGGATACAACTCAGGGAAGGTGATTCACTGCTATTCAACGGGCAAGCCGACCGGGACCGTATCGGTTGGGGGCATGTGTGGAGCTGTTACGCTCGGCGGCAATTATGAGGATACGGGCAACTTCTGGGATACGCAGAGCTCCGAGACGCTTGACAGTGCAATGGGGATGGGTAGAACGACGGCCGAGATGCAGACGTTCTCGACGTTTGCCGATGCGGGGTGGGATTTCGAGGAGACCTGGGCCATTGTCGAGGGCGACACATACCCCAGATTGCAGTGGCAGAGCGGCGGAACGTACTCCGGCGGAAGCGGGACGCAGGCGGACCCGTTCAAGATCAGAACGATAGCCGACTGGCGAGAGTTGACCGTTACGCCGGGCGACTGGGATGCGTGTTTCGTTCTTCTGTCGCACCTTGACATGAGCGGCCGGTCGCTTGAACCTATAGGCAACACGACCAGCCTCTTCACCGGCGTATTCGACGGGTCGGGCTATACGATCAGCAACGCCGTGGTCGGGCGGGCGGACAGCGACTGCGTGGGCCTTTTCGGTATTGTTGGATTCGGTGGGCGGATTGAGAACCTGGGCGTGGTGAACGCCGACGTGCAAGGACGAATCTGTGTCGGCGCTCTGGCGGGGCTGAACTGCCAAGGCACGATCCGGTCCTGCTACACAACCGGCACGGTCGGCGGCAATCTGTTTGTCGGCGGTCTGGTAGGGTACAACTGGGACGGTGCGATCACCGCCTGCCACTCGACCGCCGCGACGAACGGCATTCTCTATGTCGGTGGACTGGCCGGCCGCAACAGCGGCGCGGTTGCCTTCTGCTACGCGGCCGGACTGGTCAACGGAAACGACTGTGTCGGCGGCCTGGTGGGCTATACCGACACCGCGCCTGTAGCGGGGTCCGTGGAATCGTCCTTCTGGGATATCGAGGCCAGCGGCCAGGCCTCCAGTGCCGGCGGCATTGGCAAGACCACCGCCGAGATGAAGATGCGCTCGACATTCAGCGATGCGGGATGGGATTTCGCGGATGCCTGGGGCATGTGCGAGGGTACATATTATCCGCGCTTGGGCTGGCAGCCGTGGGGAACGTACTCCGGTGGAGGCGGAACCCAGGGCGAGCCCTACATCATTGATACGCCCGCCGACTGGCAGGAATTGATGATTACCTCGACGGACTGGGATAAGCACTTCCTCCTGACGGCGGACTTGGACCTGGCGGACGCGAACCTGACGCCTGTAGGGACCAGCTACAATAGCGCATTCCGCGGCATATTTGACGGCGGCGGCTTCACCATCAGCAACGCCGTCATCCACCGCCCGGGCGAGGATTACGTCGGTCTGTTCGGGTATATCCGTTCGGGCGCTCAGGTGAAGAATCTGACCCTTGCGGACGCCGACGTGCTGGGAGCTGCGCGTGTCGGCGCTCTGGCGGGACGCAACATGGGCACGATCGCGTCGTGTTACGTAGTCGGAACGGTGATTGGGGATACCTGTGTGGGCGGCCTGGTGGGCAACAGCCACCAGGGTGGTGCAATCACGTTGTCCAGCGCGATGGTCACGGTGACCGGCGATCATGTTGTGGGCGGGCTAGTAGGGGCGAACGAGGGGGCCACGATTACCTCGTGCTCCACAGCGGGCGTGGTCAGCGGAAACCGATATGTGGGTGGGTTAGCAGGAGGCGAGTTCTTCTCGCGCACAATAGACTCCTGCTACGCCACGGCGGCTGTCACGGGAAACCAATACGTGGGTGGCTTGGCGGGGTATTCTGAGGGCAAGATCGTGTCCAGTTATGCGACGGGGCCTGTGGATGGGAATGAATACGTGGGCGGGCTCCTCGGATACAACTCAAGGGGGCGGGTGATTCACTGCTATTCAACGGGCAAGCCGACGGGCGCAAGCTCCGTCGGCGGTCTGTGCGGAGCGGTTTACGCGGGGTCCGGCTACGAGGATACGGGCAACTTCTGGGATACAGAGACCTCGCTGACGGTCGATAGCGCGATGGGCATGGGCAGGACAACGGCCCAGATGCAGAGGCTTGCGACATTCACCCAGTCCGGGTGGGATTTCTTGGAGACCTGGCAGATTTACGAAGGCCTGGACTATCCGCGGTTGCAGTGGGGGGTTCCCGGCCCATACGCAGGCGGAAGCGGAACGGCGGAGGATCCCTACATGATCGGGGCGGCCGCGGATTGGTGGAGATTCATGGCTGCCGCCGACCACTGGGACAAGCACTTTGTACTCATAACAGATGTGAACCTGGCGGCCCGGCCCATCACGCCGGTTGGCCCATTCACCGGCGTGTTCGACGGACGCGGCTTTACGATCAGGGGCGTTGTGTACGACAATCCGAACTCGGGCCAGCCGGTGGGGTTGTTTTCACAGATCGCATCCGAGGGACGCGTGGAGAACCTGGCCGTCGTCGACGTGAATTTCAGCGGGCGGCAGGTTGTTGGCGGGCTGGCGGGACATAACTCAGGCGCGATAACCTCCTGCTACGTTACAGGGAGCATCAAGGGCAGAAACTATGTCGGCGGGCTCACAGGGTATAATTCGGGTTCGATTGTCTCCTGCCGTGCAACTGTAGACGTGAGCGGGGGGGGAATCGTGGGCGGGCTGGCGGGAGAAAACCACTACGGTACGATCAGTTCCAGCCTCGCGGTTGGGACCGTGATGGGGACAAGCAGCGTCGGTGGCCTGGCGGGAATCAACACAGGTCCAATTACGTTTTGCAGTGCGACGGGCTCAGTCAGCGCAACAGAACGCCGTGTCGGCGGACTTGTTGGGTACAACCTTTACGGCGAGATTATTTCCAGCTATGCGATGGCCAGCGTGGCCACGGCGGGCGATGATGTAGGCGGGTTGGTGGGTGGCAACGACGGCGGGGTCTATGATTGTTGTGCGATGGGACCGGTGAGCGGAGGTAGCGACGTCGGTGGGTTGGTCGGCCGCAACCAAGTCGGAGCCATCCGCACCTGTTATGCGGCCGGGTCTGTGGCCGGAGCCTATAATCTTGGGGGATTGGTGGGCTATTTTCAATACCGCCAATCCGCTTTGATTGCTGACGCTACGTGTTTCTGGGATACCGAGACTAGTCAGCGGATGGCCAGCGCCGCCGGGACGGGTAAGACGACCGCCGAGATGCAGATGCTATCGACGTTTACGGCGGCCGAGTGGGATTTTGCGGAGACGTGGGCGATTTGCGAGGGGACGAATTACCCGCGGCTCCAATGGCAGATACCGGCGGGGGATTTCCTGTGTCCGGATGGGGTGAGCTTCGAGGATATGGGGTATTTCGCGGGGCGGTGGTTGATGGAGGACTGCGGCTTGACGGGAGGCTGTGGGGGAGCGGACCTGACGGCTGATGGTAAGGTGGATATGGGCGATCTGGCGGTGCTGGGGCAGGACTGGGGGCGGGAATGAAACGCAAAATGGCAGGATCGACGCTCAGCAGACCCGGTCGGCGTTGGATTGCAGCCAGCCGGTGAGGGCCTGGGCGTCGGGGCCCTTGACCTCGAGATATGTCGGGGGGATGCCGATGCCGCCGGCGCTGACCTCGTTCTGGAACTGGATGATGACCTTGTCGGGCCTCCTCACATCGATATACGTGATCCGCTCGGTGTTCACGTACTTGCCGTCGCCTACGTATAGCAGCTTCATATTGACTCCTGTGTTCGTATTACGCCGGTCATCGCGGGGCAGGGCCCACGTTACTGGATTCCCGCCTGCGCGGGAATGACAAAGAAAGGCGGTGCTACACCACCACGAAGGCACTAAGGCACCAACCGCCGCCGTTGTTCTGCCCTTCGTGCCTTTGTGCCTTCGTGGTCAAACCTCCAACCTCAAAGCGGTATAAAGGGCGGTGGCCAAGGCTTCGCTTGCGGCATCCCTGCGCCTGGTCTATAATTATTGTGTCGAGGAAAACACCGCCCTCGACCCAATAATTACATACACAGGAGCACTACATGGATGCAAGCATCTTCAAGGCGTATGACATCAGGGGCATCTACCCGGACCAGGTGGACGAGGAGGCCGCGTGGAAGATCGGTTACGCCAGCGCCCAGTTTCTGCGTTCGATGCTGACCGGTTACCAGCGGGGTCTGGCGGCCGCCCAGGCGGTCTGCGTCGGCCGCGATATGCGGACCCACAGCCCGGCGTTGGCCGAGGCCCTGATCGCCGGAATGAACGCCAGCGGGGCCAATGTCATCGACATCGGCCAGATCGACACCCCCCAGATCTACTTCGCCATCAATCACCTGGGCACCTGCGGCGGCGTGCAGGTGACCGCCAGCCACAACCCGGCGAAGTACAACGGCTTCAAGGTTTCCGGCCTGGAGGCCAAGCCCATCGGCGTCGATACGGGCCTGCGCGACATCCGGCACATCGCCACCGCCCTGCTGCACACCAAGGGCAACCCCATCGGAACCATCGAGCCGCGGGAGTTATGGGATGCGTACCGCGAGCACGTGCTCAAGTTCCTGCGTCCCAACCTGCGGAATCTCAAAGTCGCCATCGACGCCTCCAACGGCATGGCGGGCAAGGCCGTGCCGAAACTGTTCGCCGATGTGCCCGTAGAGATCATCCCCTTGAACTTCAGGCACGATGGCTCGTTCAAGCACGAGCCCAACCCGCTGGTCGAGAAGAACCTCGAAGAACTCAAGGAGACCGTGCGCAAGAAACACTGCGACCTGGGCATCTGCTTCGATGGGGATGCCGACCGGATGATGATGGTCGACCAGACCGGCCGGACCATCGGCTGCGACCTGATGACGGCCCTGATGGCCCCGTACTTCCTCGCGGTGCGGCCGAAGTCCACCGTCGTCTATGACCTGCGGTCCAGCCGCGTGGTCGCCGAGGAGATCATCGCGGCCGGGGGCACGCCGCGGCGTGAGCGGGTCGGCCATGCCTACATGAAGAAGGCCCTGCGGGATTCGCACGGCGTCTTCGGCGGCGAGTTGTCGGGGCATTTCTACTACGCGGACAACTTCTTCGCCGACTCGGCCGTCATTACGATGGTGCACGTGCTCAACATCATCAGCGCCGCCGACAAGCCCATCAGCGACTTAATCGAGCCGCTGCGGCGGTATCATTCCAGCGGCGAGATGAATTTCGAGGTCGATGACAAGAAAACAGTAATGGAGCAGCTCGCGCGCCGCTACGCCGATGCCCAGATCGACCACCTCGACGGCGTGACCATCGGCTACAAGCAGTGGTGGTTCAACTGTCGGCCGTCAAACACCGAGCCGCTGCTGCGGCTCAATATCGAGGCCCAGACCGCCGACTTGCTCGCCGAGAAGCTGGCCGAGCTGGAAAAGCACCTGGGCAAGCCCGTCCAGCACTGACCCCATCCGGGCAGGATTGCGAAAGGACGCTCATGGAGATTCATACCAGGACATTCGAGACGCCCAACGGCCCGGTCGAGGGCGTCCAGACGAAATGGGCCGGGTTCAACATCCTGTTGGTGGCCGGGTCGAAGGGGTTTCTGGCCTGTCCGGCGCTGGATGTGGAGGCCTGCGAGGGCTATGGAGCGGCCTGTGCCATTGTCGAAAGCTCGCCCGCCAACCCCATCGGCACGCTGGACCGCTTCCCCAACCGCACCATCCGCAAGGCCAACAAGAAGGCCAAAGCCCTCGGCATCCAAGACGGCATGGATGTGAGCGAAGCGATGGCCCTGATTGCCTGAAAGCCACACTTAGGAGACCGGTGGCATGCGACGAGAGAAGTTGCGGCTGGGCGAGTGGGGACTTATCGGGATCTGTGCAGCCTCTCTGATCCTCACTCTCGCGTGCGTCAGTGGTTTCGTGACGGCCACCGAACGCCAGGTCGTTCCTGTGGAAGGATTCAGTGCGCTCATGACGGCCTTGCTGCTTGCTTATGCGGGCGCATACATTGTGATCCAGCGATTCATGGCCAAGCGTCCGGACAATCGTTTTGCGCACTATGACCTCCTGATGCTGTGGGTAGGCGCATTCTACGTAGTGGGACAGGCATCCGAGGTTTGGAAATCCCAGGGTGGCAGGACACCATTCACCTGCGTTAAGACGGTGCTCTCCTTGTTCCTGGCGGCGTTGTTCTGGGCCTTTGGCCGGGTATTCGCACGCGCCCAGCAGGGTTGGTTCATCTCTATCTCGAACCGATGGACGCGAGGAAGCGACGTTGTCTGGCGACAAACACACCGCCGTCTCGCGCTATCCCTTAGAATAGGTGCGTTCTTCTTCCTCGTGCAGGCGATAGTCCCCTGGCCCTATGCATTTTACCCGGCGGTCATAGCTATCTTGCTTGTTGAATACTATATGTTTGTGTATCCTTTCGTGCTGCACCGCAAGTTACGGACCGCCGCTAAGCAGGCGCCATAACTTCCATGACTGGCTTGCAGGGCGACCCTATGGACACAAGTTACGAGGTTCAAATGGACAAGGCACATCTTTCAAGACGGCACATACTGGGTGCATCGGCGGCGGCTCTGTTTGGGGGCATGTTGCCCAAGTCGGTTCGGGCTTCAGTCGCTTCTACTGGCCAGGGGGCCGACCCGTTCCGATACTGCCTCAATACGAGCACGATCCGCGGGCAGAATCTCCCACTGGACAAGGAGATCGAGGTCGCCGCACAGGCCGGCTACAATGCCATCGAGCCCTGGGTGGGCAAGGTGCAGGACTACGAGAAAGGCGGCGGCAACCTGCGAGATATCAAGAAGCTGCTGGACGACCGCGGCCTGACGGTCGAATCGGCCATTACCTTCCCCTCATGGATCGTCGATGACGACGCCCAGCGGGCCAGGGGCGTCGAGCAGATCAAGCAGGAGATGGACCTGCTCGCCCGCATCGGCGGCAAGCGGATCGCCGCACCGCCGGCCGGGATTAATCGCGGCCAGATCGTGGATCTGGCTGCGGCGGCGCATCGCTATCGTGCGATCCTGGAGATTGGCGATGCCTCGGGTGTGACGCCGGAACTGGAGATATGGGGCGGCTCGACGACACTGCATCTGCTGGGCCAGGCGATGTACGTGGTGATCGAATCGGGGCATCCCAAGGCGTGCCTGCTGCCGGACGTCTACCATATCTACAAAGGTGGCGGCAGCCACACAGGCCTGCGGCATATCAGCGCCGGCTGCATCCAGGTCCTGCACATGAACGACTACCCGGCGGACCCGCCGCGGGAGCGAATCGGCGACGGCGACCGCGTCATGCCGGGCGACGGGATCGCGCCCACGACCCAGATCCTGCGGGATATGCTGGACAACCACAGCCGGGCCGTGCTGTCGCTGGAGCTGTTCAGCCGCACCTACTGGGAGCGGCCGGCACTGGACGTCGCCAAGGAAGGCCTTGCCAAGATGAAAGCCGAAGTCGCCAAGGCCATCGCGGCCGGGTGATCGGCAACACTTATTTCCCCTCTGCGGAAGGAGAACAAAGTGAAGCGTACACAATGGATGGCGGTTCTGGGGGCGGTGGTGGTCTGCGCGTATGTCTACTGCGGCGGCGGGATTCGAGCGGCCGCGGTCTTCGATCCCTTGCAGAGGCACCCCTTGCCGGGGTTCGCGGACCTCAACGAAATCACGGTGCGGGTCGTTCGGACACAATCGGACGCCCGGGCCGTGGATACGGCTGCGTTGTCGGCGGACGTATCCCGCAAGCTCGCGGCCATCGGGCTGACTGTGGTCAAACCCGGTTCCGGAGCAGTCCTGCCCGAACTGCTGGTTCAAATCCGGACGCTGGACGTTCCCGACTCGAACCACGCCGCGTACCACGTGCAGACAGACCTGGTGCGCCCCGTCGTCACGCTCCAGCGGCCCGGCGAGCGGTTCATGGCGTCGGTCCCCGTTGACTCGCAGACGCTGTTGGCCGCCAGGGGCGATCTGCAGCAGCGAATCGAGGCCGCCGTGGGCGCTCAAGTGCAGAAGTTCATCAATACCCTCAAGTTAGCCCGTGAAACGGCCGGCCAACCCGCCACAACGCCAACGGTCGAGCCATCGCCCGCAACGGCGGGGCCCACGGCCGCGACCGGGGCCTTCGTCGCATCGAAGAACTCCGACCTCTTCCATAAGCCCACGTGCCGCTCGGCCAGGCGGATTTCGCCGGAGAACATCGTCCATTACGCCACCCGCGACCAGGCCATCGCCGCGGGCAAGCGCCCCTGCACTATCTGCAAGCCGTAGCTGTACGCGGCCTGGGGCTTTACCGACGTCGGGCCGCGTGGTAGGATGTGTCTGCCTGAAATTCTCAATCCTTCTCGAAAGGGGCAAGTGATAGACCCCTCGACCGAACGCCGGGCGCCCCTTCGCCATAGAAAGGCCATGACCGCGAATCCACTCAAGAGACTCCAACTGATCGCCTGCAAGGTCATGCAGAAGGAGGCGTACTTATGCGCTGCCCGCTCGCCCAATATCATCGATATGGTGTTTATGAAGCAGGGGTTGCATGATACGCCGGACCTGTTGCGGCAGGAGGTCTGCGCCGCCCTGGCGCGGACGCACGATGTGCAGGGCAACCTCTATGACGCGACGCTCCTAGGCTACGGCCTGTGTTCGAATGGCATCGTGGGCCTGACGGCCGGAATCCCGATTGTGGTGCCAAGGGCGCACGACTGCATCACACTGCTGCTGGGCTCCAAGGAACGCTACAAGGAGTATTTCGACACGCATCGCGGCATCTACTGGTACAGCCCCGGCTGGATCGAGTTCGGCAAGACGCCTTCGCGGCAATACTACGAGGCCAAGCTGCGCGACTACGAGGCCAGGTATGGGCCGGACAACGCCCGGTATCTGCTCGACGCCGAGCAGGGCTGGCTGAGCGAGTACGCCTGGGCCACATACATTGACTGGGGCCTGCCCGCGACAGAGGACTACCGGCGATACACCCGCGAGGCCGCCGAGCACCTGGGACTCAACTACGACGAAGTCCCCGGCGATGCGTCGCTGATGCAGCGATTCCTGGACGGCGACTGGTCCGATGCCGATTTCCTGGTGGTCCCGTCCGGCAAGACCATTGCGGATGACTTGACAGGCAATTCGATTATCCGAGCCGACTGACCATGCACGCGAACGAACTCATCGGGCTGCTTGTCGTGCTGGGATGCGTAGCGGCCGTGTATACCGCCGAAGCCGTCCTCATCGCTGCTTACGTTGGACGGCGTCTGCATGGCCGGCCCGCCCGCGGGATACTGCTGGCCAGGTGGGCCATTGTCCTGCATATCGTGGCTGCTGTCGGTCTGGCGTGTTTCCTGTATGCGTGGCTTATCGAGCCGTACTGGCTCGATGTGACGCATGTCGAATTGCCGACGCCCAAGCTCTCGCAGGCGGTCTTTCGCGTGGTCCATATCTCGGACTTGCACTGTGAAAGGCGGCCCCGATGCGAGCAGAAGCTCGTAACGATCATCAACAACCTTGAGCCGGACCTGATCTTCTTCACCGGCGACGCAGTCAACGATCCACGGGCCTCGGACTTGTTCAGGCGGACAATGAGCGGCCTGCGGGCGAGCCTGGGCAAGTTCGCCGTCTGCGGCAACCATGACATGCACTACGCTGATCGCTTGGACCTCTTCGCCGGCACGGGTTTTGTCCTGCAAGACGCCAATACGGCCACGATCACGAAGAACGGCGAGTCTATCACCGTCATCGGAGTCTCTCCGCATCGGACCCACGATGCCGCGCCGCTGCTGGCTGAAGCGCCGGACGATCGCTTCACGGTCTTTCTAATGCACTTCAGTTCGTTGGTCGAGAAGTTGGCAGGGCCGGGACTGGACCTCTATCTCGCCGGGCACACGCACGGCGGACAGGTGCGTCTGCCGTTCTATGGGGCCATCGTCACGATGGAGAGATTCGGCAAGAGGTACGAGGCGGGGCTGTACCGGGTCGGCCCGACAAGTCTTCATGTCAGCCGGGGAATCGGAATGCTGGGACGACCGGCGCCGCCGGTGCGGTTTCTCGCCCGCCCCCAGATTGCAGTCTTCGACATCAGGCCTCAGTCCGACTGAACGAGCCGCCCTTGCCTGGCCGCAGGGGGCACGGTAGACTCGCTGCCTATTACCTGTGCCAACCGGACGCTCGAGGCCGGCCGTATGCTGCCGGCAAGCACACATGGAACTGATTACGATATTCACGATGGCGGTTGGGCTGGCGATGGATGCCTTTGCCGTGTCCGTTGTCAGCGGGGCGGCATACCGCCGGTTGCATATCGGTCATGCACTGCGGATGGCTGCCTTCTTCGGCGGTTTTCAGGCGTTCATGCCGTTGGTCGGCTCCCTGGCCGGCCTGACACTCAAAGGCCATCTCGACACGTGCGGGCCGTGCATCGCATTCGTGCTGCTGGCCGCGGTCGGCGCCAAAATGATCTATGAGTCTTTCAAGATCAAGCAGGCCGAGGAGCGCGGCTTCGACCCGACGAGCCTTGCCGTCGTCCTCTCCTTGGCCGTCGCCACCAGCATCGACGCCCTCGTCATAGGCATCACCCTGTCGTTGGTCGTCAAGTCGGTCATTCTGGCGGTCGCCGTCATAGGCGGCGTCACATTTGTGTTGTCGTTCCTGGGGGCCGGTATCGGCAAGCGATTCGGGCATTTCTTCGAAATCAAACTGGAGGCTATCGGCGGCTGCATCCTGATCGCTATCGGGATCAAGATACTCATTAGGGGCCTGCTGGCTGCCTGATGGCCGGGCGGTTCAGCCCTTACCGGCAAACAATCGGCATCCTGGCTCACACGGGCCTTGCCGACGGGCGGCGCCTCTGTTAGACTCCCGGCTCCGGAGGCGACCGCGACACGGACGGCGTGGCCGACCGCCGAGCAATGGCATTGAAAATGAGGCCCCCCCGCGGGGTAGCTACCTATGGACCATGACTTTATTACCATCGTATCGGGCCTGCCCAGGAGCGGCACATCGATGATGATGCAGATGCTCGACGCCGGGGGCCTGCCCGCGGTCACGGACAACATCCGCACCCGCGACGAGGACAACCCCAAGGGCTACTACGAATTCGAGCCGGTCAAGAAGACCAGGGAAGACCCTTCCTGGGTACCAACCGCCTGTGGCAAGGTCGTGAAGATGGTCTACCGCCTCCTGTACGATCTGCCCGGAGGTTTCGAGTACCGCGTCGTGTTCATGCGGCGCCACATGGACGAGGTCCTGGCCTCGCAGGACAAAATGCTCCAGCGAGCCGGCCGTCAGGGCGGCAACGCAACACCTGAACAAATGGCGGCCCTGTTCCGCCGCGAGCTGGACAAGGTGGACGACTGGCTTCAGTCGCAGCCGCACTTCTCTGTCATGGACGTTCAATATCACGAGATGATCGCCGACCCGATGCCGTTGTGTGAGGCGTTGAACACCTTTCTGGGCGGCCGGCTGGATGTCCGACAGATGGCCGCGGTGGTGGACCCCAGTCTCTATCGCAATCGAAGCTGAGCCGGGTCGGCGTGCACGACGCCCGATAACCTTTTGGGCAGCCACGGCGAGCCCCTCTGCACCGGCCGAATTCCATCCGAAATCAGCCCCCGGCCGGCTTGCCTGCGACTTGTGCTCAATACACCTGCACAGAGACGCCCTTTCCGTCGATATACCCCCCTGTCGGAGAGCCGTCCGAGCGATACCCACCGTGGCAAGCCCTTCGTCATGGGATGCCTGCGGCCGGATCCTGTTATCGGCCTGGATAGACTATGAGCAAGCGAAAGGAGAAACGCAACACCGGCGGGCGCCCGCCTTTGCCGGGTGAGTCTCTGCCCGGATCGCCGCTGCCGATGCGAGCATTCGCCGGGGCCATTGCCCTGACCATCTTTATATTCACACTTCTGGTAGCCAACCATTTCGTCGGGCGCAGCACCGCGGGCACGACGATGGAACCGACGGCTCACGCCATACGGTACCAGGACGAGGTATTGACGGCTTTTGCGGCCATTGCGTTACTCGCCACTTGGTCGCA
The DNA here is from genome assembly GCA_002347125.1 of Phycisphaerales bacterium UBA2266. Taxonomy (GTDB): domain Bacteria; phylum Planctomycetota; class Phycisphaerae; order Sedimentisphaerales; family Anaerobacaceae; genus UBA2266. The sequence goes on along the minus strand of DDXG01000102.1, from coordinate 179 downwards.
GGTCTATCGCCGCCTCAGCGCCCGTGTGACCGAACTTCAGGCCACGGAGGCAGCACTCATCCATTCAAAACAACAGACCGACATCGCCAACTGTCGGCTGACACAGGCGCTCGCCCGCGCGGAGTCCCTGGCGAAAGAAGCCGCGGCCGCCAACGAGGCCAAGAGCCAGTTCCTCGCCA
>DDXG01000302.1 GCA_002347125.1 Phycisphaerales bacterium UBA2266 | reverse complement strand
CTGGGCCGCATCCCCGTGCTCAAGGCCCGGATGAACGCCGACCTGCACATGGCCGAAGAACTCAAGAACACCGGCAAGGGCAATCTGTTTGTGATCTTCGGTGAGCCGGACATTGAGATTCTCGATGCGGAGGACGGCCGGATTCAGGTCAAGATCAAGGGTGTGGATGTGTTTCACCCGAACACCGGCGAGGTCCGCAGCGACGGGGCCGAGGGTATCGCCTGCTGGTTCATCGACACCGACTACAACGAGGAGAGCTTCTTCGTCCGCCATGCGTACTTCCTGGGTGCGAACGACCCCTACAAGTCGCTGAAGACCACGCTCAAGGCCGAGATCAACGAAGACGCCTGGTCCACCCTGCACAGCGACACCTCCCGGCCATTCGACAAGCCCAAGAGCGGCCGAATCGCAGTCAAGGTCATCAACCACCTCGGCGACGAGGTAATGAAGGTATTCAGGGTGTAGCATAATCAGGGTATGGGGACTATGCCTATGACGGCAAAAGAATACAGTGAATGGATGCAACGTGCCTTTCTCTACGTCGAAGCTGCTCTGGCGATGGAACTTGCGACACCAACACGCGCCTTCATGACAGAGGACTATTTCCGTGCATCCCTTGCACGAGGACTGGCTCAGTCATCCCCCGAATCGGCACGCCGTGTTGTCGTGGAACAGGACGCTCAGTGGACAAGAAGGCATTGTTGGAATTGCCCAAAAAACCCAGGAAAGGGGCGCTCCATCCAACATGATGTAGCGGTAGAACCAGACAGTACTGACGAGGGCCTTGTCTGTGAGGTGAAATGGCTGAAGTCTGGGAATGCCAGAATGACTGCATGTGACCTATGGAAGCTGGCATTGACCAGATCGACTGTTGTGGAGAGCAAGGCCATCCGATGCTATCTACTTCTTGGGGGAGAATCTAAACCTCTTTCGCGTACACTCAAATCGTTACGGGAATGTGGCCTCGATCTGCGTTGGTCTCGTGCCGGAGGCCGTGGAACACCGAAGACATCGCGAGACTTCTCGCTCAAGAGGTTCCTCAAGAGCCCGCTCGGCAAAGATGCGCTGGATTACCAATTGTCTTGGGGAGACGACCCTCGCCATCGACGAACGCCACCCAATTGCTGGGAAACCATTAGGGTTAGTAGGCGGGGTGACCCTTGGGTAAGGACGTGTGACAAACGCGGATGGAGAGCTGTGCTCTTTGAGATTCACCATCATGGCGTAAAGTGCAAGAGCCCAAAGCAAGAACTCGACTTTACTGAATTCAAGAAAACTATCCTTTTTACATGCTGAACAGATGGACTTCCGCATTGCTGACACGTTTACCGACAGCCTTGCCAGACTGACGGGCGAAGAGCAGAAGGCCGTCAAGACCACGGCCTTCGACCTGCAAATGAACCCGGCCAATCCGGGGATGCAGTTTCACAAGCTCGAAAAGGCCAGAGACCCCAGTTTCTGGTCGCTCCGCGTCGGCCGCGATATTCGTCTGATCGTCCATAAGACAGGTCGCAGCCTGATGCTCTGCTATGTGGCCCACCACGACGAAGCCTACCGTTGGGCCGAACGTCGTAAGCTGGAAACGCACCCGAAGACCGGTGCTGCGCAGTTGGTTGAGGTCCGCGAGACGGTCAAGGAGATCACGATACCCACCTATGTGGCCGCCGAAGTACCCGCCCCGCCCAAGCCGCTGCTGTTCGCTGGCGTCCCTGAGAGAGATCTGCTGGCCTACGGAGTGCCGCAGGAGTGGCTGGCCGATGTGCGCCAGGCCAATGAGGACACGCTTCTGGAATTAGCCGAACACCTGCCCGGCGAGGCTGCCGAGGCCCTGCTGAATCTGGCCACAGGGACCATTCCACAGGTCGCGCAGCCCGTTGCGGCCGGTACGGACCCGTTCGAGCACCCCGACGCACAGCGGCGGTTCCGGGTAATGACCAACGCCGAGGAGCTTGAACGCGCCCTTGCATATCCCTGGGAGAAATGGATCGTCTTCCTTCACCCGGCGCAGCGGCACCTAGTTGAGCGGGATTACAGCGGCCCGGCGAGGGTGTCGGGGTCGGCCGGTACGGGCAAGACGATTGTGGCGCTCCACCGGGCGGTGTTTCTGGCCCGCACGAACCCCGACGTAAGGGTATTGCTCACGACGTTCTCGGACGCCCTGGCCAACGCACTGCGAACGAGACTCAGACGCTTAATCAGTAACGAACCGCGTATCGGCGAACGCCTGGAGGTACACGCCATCGACGCCATCGGCCGAAGACTCTATGAGGCGAGTTTCGGCCGCCCGCGCATGGCGTCCGCCGATGTCATACGAAGGCTATGCGAGAAGGCTGGCGGTGAGGTTGAGGGGCACAAGTTCAGCCTGCACTTTCTCACCACCGAATGGGAACAGGTTGTCGATGCGTGGCAGTTGAGTACCTGGGAGACCTATCGAGACGTGGTGCGGTTGGGCAGGAAGACCCGCCTGCCGGAAAATCGACGGGCCGTTCTTTGGTCCATTTTTGAGCGGGTCCGATCCAGTCTGGAAGAGGAAGGCCTGATAACATACTCCGACCTCTTCAGCCGACTGGCAACCAAGACAGCCGAAAGCAGGAAGCTGCCCTTCGATTTCACCGTTGTCGATGAGGCGCAGGATGTTGGCGTCACCCAACTGCGATTCCTGGCGGCGCTCGGTCTTGGGAGGCCGAACGGCCTTTTCTTCGCTGGCGATCTCGGCCAGCGCATCTTTCAACAGCCGTTCTCGTGGAAATCACTCGGTGTCGATATTCGGGGGCGTTCCCATACGCTGCGCGTCAACTACCGAACGTCGCACCAGATCAGGACACAGGCCGACCGCCTGCTTGCCCCGGAACTTGCCGACGTTGACGGCAACATGGAAGAACGCGGCGGAACGGTCTCGGTCTTCAACGGCCCCAGCCCGACCATCATGGAATTTGCGTCGCCGCAGGCGGAGATCGAGGCCGTCGCCAAGTGGCTTTCGGATCGTAAGGGCGATGGCCTCATGCCGCATGAAATGAGCGTCTTCGTGCGGTCGGCCGCCGAATTGGACAGAGCATCGGCGGCCGTCAAAGCGGCCGGGCTTGACTTCAAGGTCCTGGATGAGAACGTGGAAACGGTCAGCGGCCGTGTTTCCGTAAGTACGATGCACCTGGCCAAGGGTTTGGAATTTCGGGCCGTGGTGGTAATGGCCTGCGATGATGAGGTAATCCCGTTGCAGGAGCGAATTGAGGCGGTGGGCGACGACGCCGACCTGGAAGAGGTCTACAACACGGAACGCCACCTCCTCTACGTAGCCTGCACCCGAGCAAGGGATCACCTGCTAGTAGCAGGCGTCGTGCCAGCTTCAGAGTTCCTCGATGATATTCGAACCTGAGCGTCCGACCCTATGGAGCACCGGAATTGAAGGGGGTTACGCCCCCCAAGTTGATTACAGCTAGAAAAAAACTGGCTGACGGACCGCCCAAATCGAGCAAAGAACCGGCATATGGCGGCCTCGCAAGCGTTTTTTGGAATATTTTTTTGCAAACAGACCAAGTTTCCTTGCGTAATATTCCGAAAGAGAATATATTATGAGTGTATGGAGGTTTGAAGAATCATCGTTCTTCGCTAGTAAGTTCAAGAAATACCAGAAGAAGCACAGGGCCGAGACGATAGCCGTCTTGAGTAATCTTGACACCTACGAGAAGGCTTTGAACTCTGGGGTCAAGCCCCCTCTCATCAGGGCTGGGTTCATACATCCCGAACCGCAAGGCGTGGTGGGAATAGACCAGAAGGGAACCAAGGGCAAGGCACGGCAGACAAGGCTCTACATCTATGCGTGTGAACAAGATCACGTCGTCTATTTGATCACCATAGGGGATAAGAACTCACAGAAGCAGGATATAAAAGACTGCAAGGAATTCATGGATCGCTTTCGGAAAAAGGAATAGTCATGGCCAAGCAATACAATTCTGTTTCAGAACTCGTGGAGCATTTGACCGACGACAAGGCTTTCCGAGCAGACCTTCAGAAGGAGATTGCAGCCAAGTCTTTGGCCAAGACCCTGTTTGTGATGCGCTGTTCGAAGGGCATAACGCAGGCTCAAATGGCCGAGAGACTTGGGTGCGGACAGGCACGCATCTCCAAACTGGAGAACTCGACGCTGGACAGTATCAAGGTTGCGGACCTGGTTTCCTACGCCAAGGCGCTCGACCTGCAACTTTCCATCGGGTTCCATAAGAACTTCACTGCGGCGGAGTGGGTGAAGTTCTATGCGTTTCAAATCAAGAGGCACCTCGATTACTTGGCTGAGCTTGCCCACAAGGATGATCAAATCAACAAAGGGGTGACGGCATTCTTCAGAGAGGCGATTGTAAATATCCTTAATTTGATTCAGTCCAGTGCCCAATTGCTCCCCGCCAGAAAACCGGGGAAGCCGCCGGTTCTTGAAATCAGTCCGCCTACAGATGAGGTGGAACACGAAGAGGTCCTCGTGGCAGGATAGCTTTCCTTCCGACCAACACCCCATATCCTCAGAGGCTGCGACTTACGTCAGAGACGAGTGTCCGAGAGACACGATCCTCTCTTGCCCGGCCCGAGCGGGCTCGTGTGCCCCTCCAAAACCGTGGGCACGTCTAATCGCCGGAGTCCCCCCGACCGGCTGGCCCATCCTGGTCGCTCTGAATGGTGATCTGCACACCTCGCGCCGGCTAGATTGTAGGGGTCTCAAGCCAATGCAACCGGCATTTCTTCCGCACCGCACCGAGCATCATGCCCAGGCTCTTCTTCTCCTTGGCCAAGCGGTGAATCTCGTCGCAGTCGGCAAGGGCTTGTTGCTTGGTATGGTCCGACTCGGCTCGCGGGCTGGATCGAAGCCCCCGGCCGAGGCTCTTGACGACAGGTATCTCACCGGATAGAGTAAAGACTCAGGCTCTTGGGGGCTATCTCGCTTTTCCTCTCTCTCCCTCCGCACCCCCAGGAGCCTTTTTCCTGCACCCGCAGGGTTATAGGCCCCATAGACAGTCGCGCCTGCGTTTCAGGACAGCCACCACAGGCCATTTCGCCTCGGAACGGCCGGGCCCCCCCAACGGTAGGGTCTGAGGCAAAACGAGCCTGAGAAGGGCTTGGACGGGGCATTTTCCGGGGGGGAGGCCAGCGTGTGGCCAGGCATGAAGACCCAGAGGCCTACAGTGTCTCAGACGGGCACCTCGTTGATCCACCCCAGCACGAAGCCCCCATACGAATCCCAGTGGGCATATCCAAGTGTAGCCGGGGCCATGCGCCAGGCGGCCGGGCGCCGCCACTGGTGCGGGGAGGCCGTCGGGTCGATGTTCGTGCCCATCGCCCGCCCGTAGACCGCGTCCTGCACGCTGTAGGTCCAGGTGGATGGCGGACCCTGGCTGCCTCCGGTCTGAATCAACGCCACGGGAAAGACGTAAGGCTCGACGGTATCACCAAGCCGAACCAGGGCCCACTGGACGCCGACGCCGCCCTGACGCCAGAGGATGGAGGCCGAACCCCAGCGGGCGGCCGTCAGGTATCCGGCCTGCCCGTCGGTGATCTCGGCCCGCCAGTAGTCGTAGTCCTCATCCGGCACGTTCAACCGCACGGGCACCACGCCGCAGTACACCGCCCTGGCGAGCTTCTTCCACGTGACCGGCTCCAGGAGCACGATAAACTTGCCCTCGTGGTTGAAGGCACTGGGGACGTAGCCCTTCATGATCGGGTGGTTCTTGAACGCATCCTCGTCCGTGGCCGGATCGAACAGCGGTCCCACGTTGCCGACCCCCAGGATGTCGTAGCGCTGGCGTGGGTCGATGCTCTCACTGAGGATATGGATGATGCAGTTGTGCGGGGCCGCCGGCACGCCCCGACCGCCCTGGTTGTGGAGTCTCTGGCGGTCGTTGCGGGCGGCGTCCACGAAGGTATTGAACGTATCGGCCGGTATGACCAAAGGATCGCCGGGCTTGACCTTCTTCATGGTATCTCCTTCTTACCGCCGAGACCGCAAAGACCGCAGAGGGTTTTGAATTAGGGTTTTCTCAGCGTTCTCAGCGGTGAACTATATGCCTATCCCCAGCAGTGAGAAGTCGGCCACGTCATAGACCCGCTCGATGTACACCGCCACGGGCCGCTTGACGATGGTCTTGGCGTCGTCGTCCTCGGTATCGGCGTAGCGGACCCACATGTAGTCCCAGCCGGCCTTCGATACACCCGTAATGGGGCCGATGGTCATGCCGGAGCGGTTGGGTGAGCCCGCGAAGCGGTAGGTGATCTCCCAGTCGTCGGTGCCCCGTTTGGAGCCGGAGGCCCCCAGGAACAGGCATTCCCCGGCCGCCAGGCCCTTGAA